>DYST01000011.1:7212-24046 GCA_020726325.1 Thiomicrospira cyclica
GCTGTCACGCTTCCTGAGTCAGACTTGACGCTGCCATCAGTAGGTATAGCACGATTATTCGGTGCTCCAGCTTCAGATGATGACTGCCCTACTGCATTAATTTTGTCAGTAGCAATACCCAATCCTTTGCCTAATGCACTTTCTCTCTGCTTACTGGTATCCATGGCAGGATTTTGAGTTGCCGCAGCAGGAAGAGGATCGGCTGCATAAGCATTAAGCACAAACAAACTTGCAATTAAGCTAGCTAACACCTTTTTTTTCATGGTTACTTTCCTTATAGGATAATTAAAAAAATTTAATCGACTGTACCAGCCGCACCGATACGGATGGTTGAGTTTGAGCCTTCACCTGACGATGCGTTATGAATATTGCCACCAATGACACCAATAGACTTCACATCACCACCCGAATGAATATTTTGCACTGAACCAATGGCGACCTTAGCTTTACTGCCATTGCTTGCCATATTGGTTGCATCACCGCCAACAATACCGATCGTTGTGACGCTGCCTCGGTCTGAACTGACGCTTGAGCCATTATTGGTACCACTATTATCGTAACTCACCAAACTGGAACCCATGTTTGAAAAAGTAGACTGATTGCCATTACTCGTATGATTGTATAACGTTGGTTGTGCTAAGACACAAGGCAGAACAATTAATGCACAAATAGAAATAAAAAACTTAAGCCCCATTGCATTTTACCTCTGAAATATGTAATACCAAATATCATCTTGTTTGTCAGGAATAACTTGTACTAGACGCCAACCAGAAAGCGACATTTTAGTTAAATCATTCGGATACAAATCAACCTTACCCATACGACATTCGATCGTTTCCTGTGCCTTTCTACCTGTGCAGATCATAATGCCTGAAATAACATTCCGATCTGTCATCCAGCCCAAATTACTAATTGGTGTCGGTGTTTGAAAATTTGGCGTTACTAATTCGGCATATAATGGCGGTGTAATCAACCATAACAAAGAAACAACAGCTTTGTTCAAACGTGCACTCATTCAATTCACTATTAATTACTATCAGAGGGCAAAGTAGTTTCAGGTGAGCCTGAAAAGATATCTTTTAACCCATCAAACAATGAGTTTGAAGTTGGATCGGCAGCAGAATCTACTGCATTATTTACTTGCTGATTAACTTGCGTATTAATTGCAACACCTGCCACTGCCCCCAACATACCACCACCCAAGCTGCTTGTTAAGTTACTGGTGATGTTATTAGTTACTTGTCCAGTAACCTTAGCCTTAACTTCATTTTTTTGTCGTTCAACGATACGATTACCAACATTACCTGCAACATTTTTGCTGGTTACTGTTGTATCTACTGGTTGCGGCTTATTTGTAACACTAGCTGCTGCTGTCTGTACAGCTGTCTCGGTAGCAGCACTGACGACCGCATTAACGATGCTGTCTAAAAAGGCGTATGCGTTAAGAGAAAAAATCATACCTGCGATAAAAAAACTAACTTTAAACATGATGAAACTCCTTTTAAAAACTTTCTCAGAACATACGCTATGCAACAGAAACTACTTTATGATTTCACGATTAATGGAACATTAAGATACCACTTCTGTAATTGGAAAAACAAGAGTTTTCTATCAATTAATAAACATTTAACATCAAGAGAGACCTTGCGCGAAACAAAGTTAAATTTAAGTCGAAAATCTGCTGTGCACTTGGTATAATATAGACAATAAATTCAATTGGTTAATATGGTATAGCTTGGAAATTATTGCAACAACAAACATGAGCAGATGCGTGCGCCTCGGATCATGAAGCTATTAAAGAACTCGACGATCTTAATGTACTGATTGATTAGAAAAGCATTAAATCTAAGCTGTCTGAAATCAACAATAAGGTCAAAGGCGGTCATGCAAGATTGCCTTTGATGATGCTCAAGGGCTCATGATTCGCTCTGGTGAAGTCAGTATATCGATGCCAGTGTGCTTAAAGCACAACGCAATAGACCAAACAACAATGCATAATTTGCATGAAAATCGTTATCATACTCAAAAATTTAGCTTATGCGAAGGTCTCGCCACATTTTAAAACGGACAGCCCATTGCTCTGGCGCGTTCTTTGATGGCTAAGCGTTCTGCTTCATCATCTGTTGCGTTAAAACCCTCTGTTTCTACCCAACCTTGCGCGTGTTGTTTAATCACGTCGGTGAGTGCATCTAGGTGGTCATCTCGGCTGTTTAATGCAGGGATGTAGTAGTAACTTTCGCCACCCGATTCCATAAAGTAACCGCGATTTTCGGCATCCATTTCTTCTACCGTTTCTAAACAGTCAGCCGAAAAACCTGGGCAGATCACATGCAGGTTTTTAACACCTTGCGTGGGTAAGCTTTTGATGGTGGCATCGGTGTAGGGTTTAATCCATTCTTCCTTGCCAAACCGCGACTGAAAGCTAACGATATACTCATCTGTGCTCAATGCTAAGGCTTCTGCCAATAACCGCCCTGTAGCATGACATTCGCAATAGTAAGAATCGCCATTGTCTGAGTAACGCTGGGGAATGCCGTGAAACGACATTAGTAATTTATCGGGCTTACCGTGTGCATCCCAGTATTCGCGCACACTGTTAGCCAGTGCACTAATGTAACCAGTGTGCTTGTGGTAATGGCTGACAAAGCGCACATCAGGTATGCGTCGCCACCCTTTGAGTGCATCAGCGAGGGCATCCCATGTCGAGCCAGTGGTTGCGGCAGCATATTGTGGATAAAGGGGTAATACGAGCAAACGCTCACAGCCTTTTTGCCGCAGCGCATCGAGTCCTGCTGTCATAGATGGATTGCCATAGCGCATGGCAACAGCAACTTCAATCGGGCTATTTGGGAAGGCTTCACTCAGGCGTTGGTGGATACCAGCCGCTTGGGCGTTGGTAATGTCTAACAATGGCGAACCCTCACCGAACTTTCCCCAGATGGTTTGATAGTCGTGCGCTTTGGCTTTAGGGCGTAAGTTTAAGATAATACCGTGCAAAATCATCCACCAAACAGCGCGAGGGGGTGGCGGTTCGACAATGCGCGGATCCCATAAAAACTCTGCTAGGTAAGGTTTTAGTGCTGCGGCTGTCGGTGCATCGGGTGTGCCCAAGTTGGTGATTAAAATGCCCAGCTTGGCTTGGCGGTCGTGACTGTAGTTGTGTTCTGATGTGTAGCTCATGTTAACTTCTTTTTTTGTTTGTATTTTCAGTATGGTACAAGGTTTTTGTTAAACAATAGAAATCATGCGATATGCAATGGTATTCTGATAAATCAAGGGATAATGATAGTGACAGGTGATTAAGCCATCGACAGGAGCGTAGATTTTTTCTCTGATACTGCCATCAAGTGAATCGAATACTTTACCCAATAAATCGCCTTTTTTGACAAAACTACCCACTGCCTGACGGGGTTCGAAAACACCAGCACGCTGTGATGGAATTAGGGTAATGGCATCTTGGGTGACAATATTGGTGGCATAGCCTGCAAATATCTTTGTGCGAATTGCGCCAACTTTTGCTAAAAAACGAATCAGCGAGTCTAAAATTTGATTGGTGGTATGCGTTTCGATTTGCTGTTTATTGCCAAAGACTAAGCCGTAGGTTTTGGTATGCCACACCGACCAATTGTATTGTAGACTGCCCGCATCACTGGGAACAAAATCACGGTAATGCGCAAATTGTAGTCCAAAGTAAGCAGCGGCTTTTTTATCTTCAAAGCCACTCTTAATCATGCGCACATATGGCATACAATCGTACTGATCGCGTCTGTCTTCCAACTCTATGCCCCATTCAAAGCCTTTGAGATGCTCAAAAAGATGGTGCGCAATGCGTTGGCTGGTTTCTCCTTGATCGAATCCAGGGAACATGGCATTAATATCGGTTTTATCTAATGGCCAGTTACGTTCGCCCATATTAAAACCGAAGGTATTAACCGCAGGTACGATTAAAATCTCACCTGTGATAAAGTGTGGGTCTTCTGCTTGATGCGTTTGCAAAAAATTGACCAACTGTGCCGCAGCATGCATTTGTGCCAATTCGTGACCATTTAAGCCAGCAACAATAGCAACAGAGGTATCGGCATCGTTATGCTGACGTGGTGCAAAACGAAATCCTTCAACGCGAAAAGCGTCCCGACTTGGCGATGCGAGATTAAGCAGGGTATGGCGGGTCATTGGCAGACTCCTGTTTGAGCATCAAAAATACGGGCAATTAAAGAGCCTTCATACACAATCGGATATTCACGCAAGGTAAATAAAACACCACTCCCTGGCGTAAGACAGGGAATGGGTGGATTAACACCGTAGGGGTCGTGAATATGTCCAATAATCTGTTCCGCTTTAACGCTTTGACAATGATCCATAGCAGGAACAAATAAACCAGCGGCTGGTGCGTTAACATAGTAAACCCTACCGTGATCGGAGTAGCAGGGTTCGCGCACACTAAATGGCATCATGTCGATAATGCCTTCACTGGCAAGCAAGTTGAGAATCCCTGTTAATAACTGTTGTCCGTAACCTGGTGTTAAGCGCATACCGACACCATATTCAACAACCAGCGCATGTGTACCTAAGCTATTTAGGGTATGGGCAAGCGTCGCTTCGAGAACCGTAATGGCATCGTGTACCCAAATAAAATCCATATTGAGCTTTTTGGCTAAGGGAACAAGATGCTCTGCGTAGGTTTTTGCAATACGAACCTGTGGTAACTCACGCAAGAAAATATTACTGGCATGAATGTCGATGGCAATATTACTTCCTTTAATGGCTTCGATAATGCCATATGCTATCTGATTGGGGAAGGTATCACGACTCGTGCCTGGAAAAATACGATTGAGGTCGGCTTGATAAAAAGGGACAGTCCGCGTGATAGAGTCAATGCCCAATGAATTTAATGAGGGGTAAAGATCAATTGTGCCACGAATTTTATCACGATTACTTTTGAGCCATTCGGCAAGCATGGTAATGACATAAACGCCTTCAAGTTCATCGCCATGTGTCCCAGAAATGATACTAATGCGTTTGCCCTGTTCAGGCTGATCTTCATTGGGGCTGAAGCGATGACGCTTGAGTTGGTAACTTTCGCCCACAGGCAGCTCGATGGTAAATAGGGTTTCTAACATCTGTGGGCTCTTTCTATTGGTTTTGTCGTAAAGGGGTTAATTGTGCTTGTATATCAAGCGTGTGTGAGGCATTACCCGTAAAAGCACCACTATTAAGGGGGCAATCACTAAAGTCACGTCCGACAGCAAAGGCAATGTAAGGGTCTGTTTCATTAACGAGGCAATCGTGTGTTGGGTCAAGTCCAAGCCAGTGGTTATCAATCCAAGCCTCGACCCATGCATGACTTTGTCCTTCGCCTTGTGCAATCCCTGCAACATAACGAGCTGGGATTTGATAGTAACGCAAGAGTGCGATCAGCAAATGGGCATAATCCTGACACACGCCAACAGGGTTATCGAGGAGTTCACTAACGCGATGCTCGACATTGGTTGAGCCAGTGCTATAGGTCATACGTTGATAAACTAAGTGCGATAATGCTTCTGCCAGTGCTGACGAGTCTTGATACAGGCTAGGTAACTCCACAAAAACGCTCAGTTTTTTGTCATCACAACTGGTTAGTTTGCTGGGTGCAAGGTAGACAGAAGCAAGCAATCCTTGTTCCGTCAAAGGGGCTTCGCTACGCGATAACTGCGCCTGATAGCTTACGTGAAAGCTGCTATGCGCTTCGCAAGCCTGTCCGCAAATCAGACGATTGGCAAAACCATCATAAAATCGACCGCCATCGTGTTCACCTGTAATCATCACTTGCTGATTTTGTACCTGAATGCCACTGGCGAGACGTGGTAACAAGCGCAGCATAAACTGGTGATTGCGCACTGGCGAGCTAAAGGCAATGGTCATTTGATAGCTAAGGTTAACGATCATAACGGATAATATGGTTCATGCTAGCCTGTAGGGTGTTCATATTTTGGCTCTGGTTTTGATTGAGTGGCTCGAAATGTTGCCAGTTATCGGACAATTGGTCGCCATATAAGTTAAGCTGATGCGCATCCTCAAATAAGGTATCCACTTCACCGTATAGGCGTAGTTTAAGGTCAATCATTTCTAAACTTTGTCCGAAAAGAATGAATTGTGCCGCTCGATTTTTAACCAATCGTGTGCTAATCCGCCCCCAAAAGTATTCAATTTCGGTGAGCAATTGGGCAAGCTGATAAGCATCTAAACTGGCATTGTTTTCTTGTGCTTTTAGGGCGTGATAAACGCTATTAACACTGCCAAATAGGCTATCCGATAGTAAGTCGCGGATAACAATTGCGTTTTCTCGTGCTTGCGCACTTAAGGATAGCAGGCTAGCACTATGTTGACCATAACAGGCTTCGTGTAAAAACTCCGTTGCACAACGATAGTCCAACTGCGAACCGAGTTTTGCAAAAAGCACTTTACCCGCTTCTGGAACACGGTCAATGATGGCATCAAATTGCAACAAGGTTTCTTTACCCATGGTTTCTAAGCGTTGTTGATAACGCCCCAACCATACCAATGCATCTGCCATACGTGGACTTAAATATAATGATAGTGCCATAATTAAGCTCCCATAACCCATGTGTCTTTAAAACCACCGCCTTGCGATGAATTAACGAGGTAATTACCTGCTTCGCGGGCAAAACGGGTTAAGCCACCAGCCCAGACATTAATGTCTTTACCGTGTACGATGTACATGCGTAAATCAGACTTGCGCGGTACAATTTGTCCGTCAACTTGAGTGGGAATATCGTAAAACTCGATTAATTCTTGCGCAATAAAGCGACGTGGTTCGGCTTGAATATGCGCAGCTAAATCAGTGAGCTGTTGTTGCGTGAGCTTACTGCCAAAAAGAACCCCATAACCACCCGCTTCCGCCACCTCCTTAATGACCAGCTTGTGCAGGTTTTCTAAAACAAATTTACGATCTTGTTCAAACCACGGTAAGTAGGTGGGTGCATTGGATAAAATGGGCTCTTCGCCTAAGTAGTATTGAATCATTTTCGGGACAAAATAATAGATACCCTTATCATCGGCGATGCCATTACCAACCGCATTAAGCAAGGCAACATTACCAGCGTGATAGGCGCTCATTAAATTAGGGACACCAATCATGCTATCGCTATGGAAATTGAGCGGATCTAAAAAATCATCATCCAAACGACGATACACCACACCAACACGAATACGCTTGCCGTTAAAACTTTTCAGATAAAGAACATTATTATCAACGAATAAGTCGGCATTGGTGACCAGTCTCGCACCGCTAATGCGTGCCAGATAGCCATGTTCATAAAAGGCAGAATTGAACCGTCCAGGACTCAGGACAACACTAATGCCACCAGGATTCATATGTTCGTACATGCTACCCAGTAATTGCCCATAGTTATCGCTGACAACAATCGGCATTTTTTCAAAAAGTTGTGGGAAAAGCTGGCGATAAGCACGACGGATACTCAGGGGATAACTCGCACCAGAGGGAACGCGTAAATTATCTTCTAAAATCAGCCAGTCATTTGTAGCAGAGTCTTTAACAAGATCAAGCCCACTGATGTGGGTACGAATATCTTGCGGCGAGCGACAGCCATGAAAGGCTGGCAAATAAGCTTTGCTACCAAATACAAAATCAGGCGGAATGATTCCCGCCTTGATAATTTTTTGTTCGCCATAAATATCATTCAAAAACGCATTGAGTGCGCCAACACGTTGTGCCAGCCCTTTTGATAGGCGTGCAAACTCGTCCGCTGGAATGATGCGCGGAATGGCATCGAACGGAAAAGTTTGTTCGATAAACTGATTGTCTTTATAGAGGTTAAACGTAACCCCTTGACGTTGCATAAAATCTTCAAAACCAGCAAGGCGACTATGATCTTGTTGTTGGAATAAATCAAAGAACTGATGATAGGTTGCATTGTTTTCGAGCATAGTCCACCGTGAATAAGGTTAAGGTTGTTTTGTTGACCCGGCGGCATCTTATTTTTTTGGTGTTTTCAGTTTAGCAATATTGTGTCTAAATGGCTAGGGGGGTTAAGCTATTGTCATTCATTTTAGGGTTATTGTTATGGTTATGGTTCGTCAGCAGCTGATTGGGGCATTGGTTTCGGCTTTGGTTGCTTTACCGCTCGCTTTGGCGTTGCTTCTGGCTTGGGGGAAGGGGCGAAATTGATTGCGCCCTTTCCTTAATTACGCTTATTTTTTACCCACTAATGTGCGAATATTGGCATCTAAGGGCAGAGCATAGTCAACCGAAGACATCACGATATTATTTGCGGGTTGAATCATCTTAAGATTAACAAACACAAATGATTGACCCACTGCATATGTGCCGACAATAACCGCTTGTGCATTTTGAGTAGCTGCAAGTTCTTTCACTTCGCGCGTGAGCAACAGATCACCCTGATCTTGTTTGAGATAAAGGTTATTTCTCAGTTTCACTTCTGACATGGCGTAGTTCAGTTGCGTCAATCGTCCCGAAACCTGTTCCGATATGAGTCGTCCTAAGGTAGAGGATTTGTCGAGTTTGTCGATATTGACCACGGTTGCCATAATTAAAGGCTGTGTGGTTAATAATCCGTTCTGTACCTGTGCTAATAATGCGTCTGCTGCACGGTAGTTGGTTTGGATCAGTTGAGCTTGAGCTGCCTCATCCCATGTTGGCTCTTCGTAGCCTTCACCGAGCAAAGCGCAAGCTGACAAAGTAGATAAGATGAATGCCATTAAAGAAAAACGCAAGAAGTCTAATAACATGGCTTAATTACCACCTGTGATTGGGATATTACGCATTGGTATTGTTGGACGATAGAGGGCATCATCACGGTCGCTGATATAGTAAGAGCGTGTATCGCTAATGATGTATTGTGCTTTATTGGTCAGGTTAACACTGACCACAATTTCCCGTTGAGGTACTACACCTTGAGCAAACTCAGTGCCATGCCAATAAAATTCATTCAATCGGACTGCATCGTTCACACCATCATGACGTGCGATTGCAGGATAAATTTTGGCATGATCAACAGACCAAACGCCTGTTGCGAGTGCAGCAGGTGCAAGATGTCCTAAGGTTTTGATTCGATCATCTGAAAAAGCAAGCACTTGCGTTTGTATATCAAGGAGATAAAAGCTGTTATTCGGCTCAACAAGAACCGTTAAGCCGCATTTTACCAGTGCCGTGCTCAATTGTTGTCTAAATACATGATTAAATAAGCTACCGTCGCTACTTGGTTTAATCCAAATTGGCGTTGGTGTTTGATAGACATCAGCAATTTTCTGTGCCACATCGTTAGCAATCACTTGCCAATGTTCGGATGCTTGTAATTTGAGCTGCTTACTGGTTAAAAAGTTGCTCGGTACAGGTGTTTCGCTATAGGGGGCAGCACAAGCACTAATGAGTAACGGCAGCAAAAGCAGAGCAGGCAATTTGGTTGCGAGCATAATCGATTTTTCCAAACAAGAGTAAATGGCTTAGATTATAACTGACTTTTGATGCAATACCTGTACAAAACACTTTTCAAATAATCATCCACTCATTCAAATACGAGCAACTTAATTAATAACCTATTGGTTAAAAAGATAATTTTATTCTTACACCCATACCGAAAACATCTAAATTACAAAAGCCTTAATGCATCACGCCCAATTTTCGTAATCCATCTCGTCCTATTTTTTGCAGGGTGCGGATGTTGTTTTCATAAATCTCATCGGGATTTGCCATAGTAGCAATCGCGCGGTCGATACTGGCCTCACGAATCAAATGCAGAACGGGATAAGGGGCACGATTGGTGTAGTTTTCGACATCATCAACCTCTGTCCCTTCGAATTGAAACTGCGGATGAAAATAAGCAACCTGAAAATCATCATCCAGCTCTAAATCAGCAATGGCATCTTCGCAAATACCAACAAAATCATTGAACTCTAAGAAATCGTGCATTGCCCAAGGAGCAATCAGCAGCGTCGTTTCACGCACACTCATATCATGATCTTTTAAGTCCCACAAAGCATCGGTAAAGTCTTTAAATAATGCTTTCGCATTACGTGCCTCACTGACAATATAGTGCAAGCTACCCTTATCCACCGTTGGCTTGGCAAAAGGACAAAGGTTTAAACCAATCACAACCTTTTCGACCCATTGGCGGGTTTGTTCAATTTCTGGCACTGACATTTCTCAATCCTTACGATAATGATGTTTGAATAGCGGCTGGTTCTTCATGAACCAACACATCGGTATTGGGGTAAAGCACCCGAATCGCATCACGAACAGCATCACCTAAGCGGTGCGATTCGTGCAACGGCGTATTTGGCTCTAAATCAATATACAACTGCACCACAAAAGTCGCCCCCGACTGACGCGAACGCAAATGGTGCGCCCGTACCACTCCCTCAACAGCTTGTGCTGCGGCTAACATATCCGCTTCAATTTCAACCGATAACTGCTTATCCATCAGCTGATCGAAACTTGCCATCGCAATTTTCCATGCACTAAACAGCACATAAGCTGCAACAAATAAGGCAACCCAAGGATCGATACTTGTCCAACCATACATCAGCAACACAATCGTGAGCAAGACTGCACCATTGGATAATAAATCGGTTGCATAATGCAAAGAATCTGCCTGAATGGCAAGCGAACCAGTCTTAGCAATCACCACACGCTGAATCGAGAGCAATAATAGCGTCATAAATAATGAAAAACCCATCGCCCAGATACCCAGTTCTAAGGTTTCTAAGGGGCGAGGCTGATACATTTGCTGCAATGCCGACAGCAATAAATACACCGCCGATCCTGTAATCATTAAGGCTTGCGCTAAAGCCGCCAAGGCTTCTGCTTTGCCATGACCAAAGGGATGATCGTCATCGGCAGGCTTAAGGGCGTAACGAATCGCTAAGAAAGATAATAACGATACAATTAAATCGGCAGAAGAATCAATGAGCGATGCCAACACACTGACCGAATGTGTCTGTAGCCAACCCCAGGTTTTGACGATGACCAACAGGCTCGCGGTGACAACAGAAGCCGTTGATGCCAACTTAATCCAGAAAGCGTAATGCTTATGGTGGTTATCTTCTTGCATAATCTGAACCAAAAATAAAACGAGAAAAGAATGTAGGCAGTATATCACGAGCTGAATATGTTAAAATGGTTGGTGTTTTATACTTCTTAATTTCTTGTTTTATACTTCAGGAGTCTGGCATGGACGCTACCCTAGCGCATTTCAATATGCTCGAACAGCAAATCCGCCCGTGGGATGTGCTCGATATTCGTATTCTTGATACCCTAGCGGCATTACCGCGCCACCCGTTCGTCCCAGCACCTTTTCAGGCATTGGCTTATAGCGAAACGATTATTCCCCTGCCTGCTCAGCAGCAGATGCTAGAACCTAAAATTGTTGCTCGCTTTTTACAAGCGCTCGACCCACAAGCATACGAACAAGCATTAGAAATTGGTACAGGCAGCGGCTATCTCACGGCATTGCTCGCTAAAATGAGTACCAAGGTTACCAGTATTGAATTACACGACGAACTGCGTCATAACGCGGCACAAACACTCAACGGTCAAGGCATTAATAACGTTGAACTTATCGCTGGTGATGCCAAAGACGGCTGGCAAGATGGCAAAAGCTATCACACCATTGTCTTAACGGCATCAGTGCCAACGACGCCACAAGCCTATTTAGATAAATTGGAAGTTGGCGGACGCTTAGTGGCTGTTGTTGGTACAGACTGTGCCATGCAAGCCATTAAATATACACGTACGGAGCAGAATCAATGGACAGAAGAAGTGCTATTCGAAACACAGCTCGCTTGCTTCGATGGCGCTCAACAAGCAGAAAGTTTTAGTTTTTAATTCCAACGATCATTCACGATGACAAAGAGAGAAAGGTTATGGCATCAGTAAGACACGGTAAGAAAATAAGCATCAGACCTGTTGCAATGGGGGACACAATCCCTGATAACGATGCGCAACATATTGAAGATTTTACGGTTAATGAAAATTTATCGGCTGCACAAGAGGCACACAATGCCATGATCGAAGATGTTTTACACGATAAAACAGGAGCGAGCATTCAGGAAATTACAGAAATCTTACGCACACTCATGGCACAGGCTTCTCCCGATGATGCCCTTGCGTTACGTGATGCTTTACTTGTCGGACATTCGACAGCGACAGAGAAAAAACAAACCCATGCCGATGACATCTTATCTGATGATTGGCGCGATGGCGGTTATCCTTATAAAAATCTCTTGTCTCGACGTAGCTACGAAAAACAAAAATATCAACTGCAAGTTGAGTTTTTGAAACTACAAGCTTGGGTAAAAGAAACGGGGCAACGTGTCGTCATTCTCTTTGAAGGACGTGATGCTGCGGGTAAAGGTGGCACGATTAAACGCATGATGGAGCACTTAAATCCACGTGGTGCGCATGTGGTCGCGCTCGAAAAGCCCAGTGAGTTAGAACGTGGTCAGTGGTATTTTCAGCGTTACATTTCTCACTTACCATCTGCGGGTGAAATTGTTTTATTTGATCGTTCTTGGTATAACCGCGCAGGCGTTGAGCGTGTGATGGGCTTTTGTAGCGACGAAGAATATACCGAATTTATGCGTCAAGCACCCGAATTTGAGCGCAATTTAACGCGCAGTGGCATTCATTTCATTAAGTTTTGGTTTTCGGTCAGTCAGGAAGAGCAATTACGTCGCTTCAAAGAACGCGAAATGCACCCGCTTAAACAATGGAAACTGAGTCCGATTGACTTAGCATCGCTTGATAAATGGCATGACTATACCAAGGCAAAAGAAGCCATGTTTGTGCATACCGATACAGCCGACGCACCTTGGACAGTCATTAAATCGAACTGTAAAAAACGCGCTCGCCTCAATGCCATGCGCTATGTTTTGCGTAAATTGCCTTATACAGGTAAGGATATCGAAAAAATTGGACATATCGACCCATTATTAGTCGGACGGGCGCATGTGGTCTATGAACGCGGCGAACACGATAGTGATGTGATGTAGTTTAAGACTTCTAAGTAATGTCTCATCCCTGCTTACGCGGGGAATGAGACAATCGTCAAGCGTCGAACTTTAGGTTACTGTTTTACTAACGGTAAAAAGTGAACTGATTTTGAAAGTTCATTTGTTAAATTTTTACATGCAGAAAATGCGCTGTATATGCCATTTTTACCAACACCAAACTCATCTTGAAAACCATCGTTTTGTGTCATAGCATGCAAGTGTTTAATAAAATCATCACTTAATCTTGTGCTATGCTTCTCTTTGCTTAACATGAGGTTCATAACTTCTAAAACAATCCAAAGACAAAGCTTTTTCGGGTCATCTAGATGTTTAGCTAAGTAAAATCCATACCAAGAACAAACCTTGTAAACATCAACTTTGTTTTGTGTAACGCCAAGCTCATGAATAAATTTGCTATGATGCGTTATTGCATCACGTTTGGCTTTATCTAGCGTTATTTCGGTATGACCAATATTAGGCTCTCTCTTAATGACCGCATCGACTACTTCCATAATTTGATGCGCTAGTGCTTTATCTTCGTTTGATAACTTTGCAATATTGCTCATTACGACATGCGGACAACATTTTGAGAGATTTGTTCAATAACTGACTGCATCTTGTTGGCATCGGCTAGGGAGAAAATAAAGGTTTTGACTTCTTCAGAAGTGCCATTTGAATACCCTGTATTGGAATGCTCAGTAACGCGCTGGTAGTTAGCTAGTTCTTGCTCTACTTCATCAACCATGTCATAGAATGCTTGAGATTGCATTATGTTTAATTCCATATAATTTAAGTAAAACGCACCGCTAAATTTATTGGGAATAACAGTACTTTGTATTTGTTTCGTTCAGTTTGACCATTCTAACAGAAAGGTAGATTATTTTCACTAGGTAAAAAATAACCATCTGCTTATCAGCTCGTTACAGTTATCGTTAAACTTTAAATCCCCCGCCCCACCGCGTGATAATAAAAGCCGATGTCTTGCATCAGAGCGGGGTCATACAGGTTACGACCATCAAAAATACGTGCTTCCAGTAACCTTGCTTTAATGGCATCAAAGTCAGGATTCCAGTAATCTTTCCACTCGGTCATAATCAACAACGCTGTTGCACCAACGCAAGCATCGTAAGGGGTGTTGCAAGATACAATCTGAGGATGATTCGGATAATATAAGGCTAACTCTGATAGGGCTTTAGGGTCGTGTATTTGCAATCGCGCCCCTTGTGCCAATAACGCATCAATTAAGCGTAAACTTGATGCCTGCGCAATTGTCGCCGTGTCTGGCTTATAGGAAATACCCCAAAGCGCGAAAGTTTTATCGCTTAATTGCGTTTGGTAATGCTGCCATAACTTACTAAATAAGATTTCCTGCTGATGTTCATTAACACGCAAAGCAGCTGGTAGTAATTGCGGCTGTTGACCTTGTTGCTCAAAAGTAGACAAAATGGCTGCTAAGTCTGCCATAAAATTAGGACCACCAAAGCCCGCTCCAGGATAAAGATAGTTAAAGCCAATACGTGGATCTGTACCGATACCTTGACGCACCTGTTCAATATCCACCCCCATACATGCTGCTAAGTTAGCAAACTCATTCATGGCAGATACACGCAATGCCAATAACATATTAATGGCGTATTTCGTCATTTCGGCTGCCGAAGGCGACATCACTAACAGCATATCACGCACCCGATTATAAGGACGTAACAAGTCACGCATGGTGCTAATTGCCCAGTCATTATCTGTGCCAATAATAATACGATCAGGACGACTAAATTGACTAATCGCCGCGCCTTCCGACATAAACTCAGGCCAAACAGCGACAACAGCTAAAGAGCCTGCATCTTGTAATCGCTGTTGATAGTGTTGCGCACGACCCACACCATGCAAGGTCTGCGTCACCAGTAAGGTTGGTGTCGTAAATAATGTAGCCAGCTTGCCAACAAGCTCATCAGCAGCGATACCTTGCGCTGGTGTAAAACTTAAAATATGAATATGACTCTTGGCAAGCAAGCTCAGTTGATGCGCATCAGCCCAGTGTAATCGTCCTGCCTGTTGTTGCCCATCCAACAACTCAGCCAAACCAGATTGTTTACGTGCGGTGTCTTGCCACGTCCAATTAGCAGGTGCGTCCAAAGGTAAAATGGTGACTGCATTACCATTACTCGCCAAACTTGCCCCAGTGACCAGCGCAGGATAATCATGCCCATAAATCACAATATTCATACTGGCTTACCTGATAGCGTTAACATAAGCGCCTGTGTTGCGCCATCAAAACCATCGCTTTGACCTGTCTGCAAAGCAGTCAGCGTTTTAAGCGCGATTTGCTTACCCAACTCTACGCCCCACTGATCAAACGGATTAATATGCCAAATGACGGCTTCAACAAAGGTCTGATGTTCATATAAAGCAATTAATGCCCCTAAACTATGCGTATCTAGCTGTTCTAAGAGCAAGGTTGTACTCGGTTGATTGCCTGCATAGTGTTTATGCGCATCTGTTGGTGGAACGTCTAAGGCGGCATCGCCTAACATGAGTACGCTCGATTGCGCTAGTAAGTTTGCTAATGCCAGCTGATGCTGATAATTCAGTGCTGCTCGCGTTGCTCCATCTTTTTCATCTTCAATGTCTGGACGATGAATGGGGGCAATAAAATCACAAGCAACCGCTTCTGTACCTTGATGCAATAGCTGATAAAACGCATGTTGCGCATTAGGACCCACCTCACCCCACACAATCGGACACGTCGAATAACTGACTGCACGCCCAGCATCGTCAATACTTTTACCGTTTGACTCCATAATGAGCTGCGTTAAATAAGACGGTAATAGCTCTAACCGTGCATCGTAGGGCAAAATGGCTTTGCCATGAATGCCTAAAAAATTACGATTCCAAATGGTGCTTAATGCCAAACGTACAGGTAGGTTTTCTTGCCAAGGAGCGGTGCGAAAATGCACATCCATTGCATTCGCGCCCTTGAGCAACCGCTTAAAGTCATCCATACCTAAAGCAATGGCAATGGTCAGCCCAATTGTTGACCACAGCGAGTAACGACCACCAACCCAATCCCAAAAGTATAATTGATGTTCTGGCACAATGCCCCACGCCGTCATTTTAGGCACACTTGCTGACACACCAATAAAGTGCTGTTTTAAGGCAAGCGCACGACTCGCACCAAATGCCATTAACCATTCGAGTGCTGTTTGTGCATTGGCAAGCGTATCAATTGTAGTAAAGGTTTTACTGGCAAAGACAAATAAGGTGGTATGCGGATTGAGCTTATCGAGCAAACTGGCAGTACGCGCACCATCCATGCTCGATAAATAATGAGCGCGAATCTTAGGGTTGCTCGGCTGTAACGCATTCACCACTAACTGAGGACCTAAGTCAGACCCCCCCACCCCCATATTGACCACATCGGTTATCGCCAAGCCCGTAAAGCCACGCCATTGACCCGCACGAATCCGATGCACCAATACCGCCATACGCTCAATCTGCACTTGCACCTGCGGATAAATTGCTTGTCCGTCGATCTGAACACCCTCACAGGCTTGCGCACGCAAGAGCATATGCAAAGCAGCACGATTTTCGGTGTGGTTAATGGCATCGCCTGTGAACAGACGCTCAACGGCAACAGATAAGTGCTGTTGTTCGGCTAAAGCATAAAGTGCCTGCCACGTCTGCGGCAAAATACGTTGCCGTGACAAATTGGCAGTAATACCAGCAGCCGTGAGTTGATCTCGCGTACCGCGAGCGGCATCTTGTGCAAAAATATCCTTTAAGTGCAGGTCACGGACATCATTGGCAT
>DYST01000011.1:24146-29889 GCA_020726325.1 Thiomicrospira cyclica
TGACTAAACGCCTCTCCCAATTGTGGGTGACGTTTGGCAAAGGTGAGTATTGCCGCTAGATAGCCTAATTTATCACCGCAATCATGCACTTCACCAGCAAAGACAGCAGCGCGCATGGTCTCATGCGCCAATAAGGATTGCATGGCATCGGTCAGTTGAATTTCACCGCCAACGCCGCGTTGTGTTTGTGCCAATTCGCTAAAGATATGGGGCGTGAATAAATAACGCCCTAGCACCGATAATCGCGACGGTGCATCTTCTTGACTTGGCTTTTCAACTAGGCCCGTGATGCGATGTGCTTCGCTCACCGCTGCGATACCATACTTGTGAACATCACTAAGCGGCACTTCTTGCAGAGCAACAACACTACTGCGATGAATCGCATAATCAGCAACCAACTGTGCTGTCGCATTTTGCTGCTGGTGATAACAAATCACATCGGGCAGCAACACAGCAAACGGATTATCCTGCACCACTGGCGCAGCACAAGCCACCGCATGACCTAAACCTAAGGCTTTACCCTGTCTTACCGACACAATTTTCATTCCAGCTGGCAAGGTGTTTTTTGCGATACCCAACAAGGCTAACTTATTGCGCTGTTCTAATTCCGTTTCAAGTTCGTACTGTGTATCAAAATGATTTTCTAAAGCACTCTTGGCGGCATGTGTAATTAGGACGATGGTTTCAATCCCAGCTTCAAACGCTTCTTCGACCACATACTGAATTAATGGCTTATCCACTAACGGAATTAATTCTTTTGGAATGGCTTTCGTCGCTGGTAAAAAACGACTTCCTAAACCAGCAGCAGGAATCACCGCAAATTTAACGCTCATGAAAACACCTTAGATAACTTTAACATTCTAAACCATTCGGATTCTGCGACTGCCAATGCCATGCATCATGACATATAGTTGCTAAATCACGCTCTGCCTTCCAGCCCAATAAGGACTCGGCTAACCCTACATTCGCATAAACACAAGCCACATCACCCGCACGACGAGAAACAATATGATAGGGAATAATTCTTAAACTGGCACGTTCGAACGCCGTCACCATTTGGAGTACCGAATAACCCTGCCCCGTACCTAAATTAACGGCGGTCACTTGGTCATGTGTTGTATCACTTTTTAGATAGTCTAATGCCTTGAGGTGACCAGCCGCCAAATCGACGACATGAATATAGTCACGCACCCCTGTACCATCAGGCGTATCATAGTCGTTACCAAAAATAGATAAGTGTTCTCGTCTTCCCACCGCAACTTGCGCAATATAGGGTAAAAGATTATTCGGCACACCATTAGGATCTTCGCCAATCAAACCACTTTCATGCGCACCAACAGGATTAAAATAACGCAATAACAAGACTTTCCAGCCTGATTCGCTACAGCCTAAATCACGCAAAATATCTTCAACAATTAATTTACTACGCCCGTAAGGATTGGTCGCTGATAAGGGAAAGCTTTCACTGATAGGAACTGAGGCAGGATCACCATAAACGGTTGCCGATGAACTGAATACTAAGGTTCTGACACCCGCTTCGCGCATCACATTGAGCAACACCAGCGTGCCATGAACATTATTATCGTAATAGCTCAGTGGATTTAACACCGACTCACCGACAGCTTTTAAGCCTGCAAAATGAACAACAGCAGTAATATCATACTGACTAAAAATACGTGCGAGACTGTCATGATGACGCATATCGGCAAGAACGAACTCTGGCGCAACGCCCGTAATTTTTGCAATCCGTTCTAAAACTGCGGGCTTTGAATTAGAGAGATTATCAGCCATAACAACATGATGCCCTGCTTTTTGTAAAGCTATCACCGTATGCGAACCAATATAACCCGTGCCACCTGTCACCAAAATACTCATGCCATCACCCCCAAGAGAAAGATGGCATTAGTATAACGGTTTGCCTTAGGCGTTGTCGCCTTTTGCGGCGTGTTTTTCGTTCGCTGCTTTCATCATTTTGGCTAATTCGCCACTGGCTGCTAATTCAAGGGTAATATCACAGCCGCCCGCTAATTCACCATCGATATAAATCTGTGGGAAAGTCGGCCAATCAGCATATAAAGGAAGGTATTGGAACAAATCTGCATCCGCTAAAATATTAACAAAAGCAAATTTCTCACCTGTATCAATGAGTGCTTGTGAAGCACGAGACGAGTAACCACATGAGGGCATGGTTGGTGTGCCTTTCATGTAAATCACACATGGGTTGTTTTTAACTTGACCATCAATTTTGGCTAAGCTTTCTTCTTGGGTCATAATAATAGCTCCGTAGGATCATCAATTATTGTAATAGTGGTTTTAATAATGGCAAGACTGTCGCGGCAATCACAATACCAAGCATCCATTGCAATAATGTAATGCGTCCATTAATGGTCACCAGTTCTTTATCGAGCTTATGCACATCACTTTCTAGTACAGCAATGTCTTTTTTAGAAAGTTGTTTGTTATCTTCAAAATAGCTCACTAATTTTTGTGCTTTCTCGTCTGAAACACCCACTTCTCTCAATGCTTGATAAAACTCTATGGTCATCATTGCAGCCATGATAATTACCTCTTAAGTATGCCAAGGCTGATTATACCCCATCTACATTGACTTGCAACCACAACTCTAATAACGCTGCGTGCCATAATTTCGAGCCTAAAATGGCGGTGTAATGCTTATCTGGTTCACGTAAAAGCATATCGAGATAGACTGTATTGAACAAACCCCGCTCACGGGAAACACGACTATTCAAAATATCTGCCATAAAATCGTAAAATTCACCACGAACAAATTTGAGTGCGGGCATAGGAAAATAACCTTTTTTACGGTCGATGACCGAATCAGGCAAACGCCCGCGCGACAAGGCTTTAAGCGGATACTTCCCTTCGTCGCGCAATTTGAATTCGGGTGGCAAAGTCATGGCATATTCGATCAGATGATGATCCATAAACGGTGTGCGTGCTTCTAAGCTCCATGCCATGGTCATATTATCGACCCGTTTAACGGGGTCATCGACAATGAGTGTGGTGGTATCGAAACGTAACACCTGATCGAGATAGGTATCTGCTCCTGCTTGCGATAGCATATCACGCACATAATCGCCCGTCACATCGCCGACATGATAATGTGGGTTGACCGCGCGTAACCATTCGTCATGACTACGATCAAAATAACGACTAGCAAAGCGCGATAGCGTATCTTCGCCATCGCTTGCATGCATCTGTGGATACCAAAAATAACCGCCAAAGACTTCATCTGCCCCTTGCCCACTTTGCACGACTTTAATACTTTTGCTCACTTGCTCCGACAGCAAATAAAACGCCACAGCATCTTGTGCCACCATGGGTTCGGACATTTGCGCTACCGCTTCGGGCAAGCGTGGCAATACCTGTGCATTGGGCACTAAAATCTTATGGTGATCGGTGGCGTAGCGTTGCACGATTTGATCGGAGTATTCAAATTCACTGCCCATTTCTTCTGGCGTATCTTCAAAGCCGATGGAATAGGTCGGAATCTGACTTGCACCCAGCTCTGCCAATAAAGCCACAATCAAACTCGAATCCAATCCACCCGACAACAACACGCCAACAGGCACATCGGCATTCATGCGCTTTTTAATAGCGTTTTTGAGGTGATACAGGGTTTCTTCGAGCATTTGCGCTTCAGAGACTGGCTTGCTCGGGCGTTGCGCCATCAGCGACCAGTAACGACGTTTTTCGACCTTTCCGTTGGCAGATACCATCATCCAGTGTGCGGGCTCGAGTTTACGCACAGATTGCAACAAAGTACGTGGTGCTGGCACAACAGCATGAAGTGTCATAAGGTGATGCAAGGCAATAGGGTCTAAGGTTTTCTCGACATTACCACTGGCAAGCAAGGCTTGCGTACTCGATGCAAAACGAATGCCTTTATCGTCTAGCATGTAATAAAACGGCTTAATACCAAAACGATCACGACAGGCAAAAAGGGTTTGCTGATTGGCATCCCAAATCGCAAAGGCAAACATACCTTCAAAATGCTGCACGCAGTCTAACCCCCATTGGCGATAACCTTTGAGAATGATTTCGGTGTCGGAATGCGATTGAAAGCGATGTCCAAGACTTTCGAGCTGTTGACGCAATTCGGGATAATTATAAATACAACCGTTAAAGACCAGCGTTAATTCTGCATCCACCATCGGCTGATGCCCAGCACTGCTTAAATCAATAATCGACAAGCGACGCTGACCAAAAGCAACACTGCCACTCGCCCACACACCTTCATCATCAGGACCACGACGCGCCAGCTTATCCAACATCGGACGCATCCCCGCTGCCGCCGCTGGTGCGCCATTAAATCTTAAATCACCGCAAATCCCACACATAATCCGTTTTCCGTTTTTGTTATCTCTATTTTTCTGTTAAAACCGTCAAAGCTTGTCTTAACGCTGTCTGAGGAATTGCCATATTTAAACGCATAAACCCTTTTCCTTCCTCACCAAAATGTGTACCGCTACTCATCCCTAAGCCACGATCATGAACGCACCACTGTACCAATTCGGCTTGCGTTTGAAAAGACTGCGAACAGTTAAGCCATAATAAATAACTGGCATCAGGAATCATTAAACCAATTGCCGTATTGTCTAACTGCGACCGTGCAAGGGCAAGATTGAGACGTAAATAATTCAATAAATCTGCTAACCAGCGTTTACCGTCATCAGAATAAGCCGCTTGCAAGGCATGCAATCCTAATAGACTCGCTTCGCTGGCACGTGTTTTTGCCTGTCGTTGCACAAAAGCTACGCGTAATATCGGATTCGAAATAATCGCGTAGGCTGTATGCATTGCTGCGAGATTGAAGGTTTTACTAGGCGCATTAAGGGTAATGGTTTGCGCTGCTACCTCTGGCGATAAATGGGCAAAAGGGACATGTTTCATGCTCTGATTGAGCAAAATATCACTCCACACCTCATCAGAAACAACCGTAACGCCATGGCGCAAACACAAACTTGCAAGCTGCGTTAATTCTGCTTGCGTCCACACACGTCCCGATGGGTTATGCGGATTTGATAGTAGTAACAGCTTAACCTTATATTCACCTATTGCCGTTTCGATGGCATCAAAATCGAGCTGGTAGCGGATGCCATCATTCACCAAAGGCACACGCACTAACTGCCGATTACAATCGGTCACTGCTTTCATAAAAGGCGGATAAACAGGCGTAAAGACCATCACACCATCAGTAGGCTCGGTAAAGGCTTGCACCGATAGATATAAACCACTCACCACACCACCCAACCAAACAATATCATCAGCATAAGTCAGCCACCCATGTTGGCTTTTTTGCCAATCGCATACCACCTCTGCAACGGATAAAGGAACTTGGGTATAGCCTAAAACAGGGTGCGCTAATCGCTCACGCATGGCATCGAGGACAAAGTCTGGCGTCGCAAAATCCATATCGGCAACCCAAAGCGGCTGCACGTCGGCACGACCGAATAAGGCTTGACGCGCATCATATTTTTCTGCCCAAGTGCCTTCGCGGTTAATGGGGGTGTCAAAGTTTATGGCTGACATTGCAGTTTCCTTAATCGTTTTTGACTTGTTTTGGATGACGCAATAGGCTAATTTGTTCTGTCGTTAGACCTGTCTTTAGCGCAATCGTTTCATCATCAAGCACATCTAACAGATTACGCGCAACATCAAACAATGCTTCTTGCCTACCTTCTTGCCTACCTTCTTGCCTACCTTCTTGCCTACCTTCTTG
>DYST01000080.1 GCA_020726325.1 Thiomicrospira cyclica
ATGAAAAAAGACATTGCGACAAAAGAAATCTTACGCACCATTACGCAAGATATCGCCTATTACCTGCTTCATTTATCGGTAAAAGACATTACCTTTATTGACAAAGAGCTGAACACAATCGAAAAGCGAGAGGCGGATGTCGTTGCGCACTGTACCATTAATGATGTCACTTCTATTCTGCATTTAGAAATACAAAACAATAACGATAACACCATGATTTATCGTATGCTGCGTTACTATACTGACATTAAGCGCGTGCATTGCAACAAGCCTGTGCATCAGTATATTATTTACATCGGTAAAGAAAAACTGCGCATGCAGGCAGAACTACATACCGATAAAATTGACTATGCTTACACCATTATCGATATGCATAGCATCGACTGCGAAAAGCTCATGGCGCTCAACACACCCGACGCGCTCGTGCTTGCAGTATTATGCGATTTTAAAGGAAAGCCAGAAGTAGAGGTGTTATTTAACATCTTAACCAAATTGAAAAGCCTGACAGGGGAAGACCTGTACGCCTTTGGTAAGTACAATCTAGCACTAGAAATTCTTTCAGATAATCGCAATCTTAAACCACAACTTAAAGAGGCAGAAACCATGTTGCGTACTGTTAAATTTGAAGACTTGCCCAGTTACGAATTAGCCGTAGAAGCAGGCACTCGTCGCGGCATTACGCTTGGAATCAGTCAAGGAATCAGTCAAGGAATCAGTCAAGGAATCAGTCAAGGAATCAGTCAAGGGATTAATCAGGGTAAACTAGAAGCTGCAAAGGTAATGATTCAATCTTTAGGCTTATCAGCCGAATTGGTTGCGGAAAAACTAGGTATCGATGTTGAACTGTTAAAACACAGTTTAACCAACGCGTAATTTGAACCCCACTATGAACATCGCCATTCTTGCCCCCAGTCCCGTCCCGTTTGTATTAGGCGGCGCGGAAAACCTATGGTCGAGTCTGCTCGACTACCTCAACACACACAGCGAACATCAAGCAGACTTAATTAAACTGCCGACGCCAGAGCGTGATTTTTGGCAAATTATCGACAGTTACCGTGCGTTTAGCACAGTAAACCTCGATCATTTCGATGCCGTCATTGTCACTAAGTATCCTGCATGGATGGTGAAACACCACAACAAAATCGTTTACTTACAACATAAATTACGTGGACTTTACGATACTTATCCTGAACACTTGCCGACGGATCTTGCGCTATCACTTTTTCCTGTAGGCGAGAGATGTGCTGAAGGCTTAGTCAACTTACTCAAAAAAGAACGCCCCAATCGCGACCACCTAACCCAGCTATGGCAATATCTTGACGACTTACGCGCCCAAAAAGATGACCTGCCGCGCGAGCTGTTTGCTTTGCCCAGTCCACTGATTCGCGCCCTTGTTCATTTTATGGATAAAATCGCCCTCGCGCCCAACGAAGTCAGTCGCTATGCAACCCTCAGTAAAACCGTTGCCAAGAGAGCCGATCATTTCCCCGAAGGGGTGACAGTGCATATTCTGCCCCATCCGAGCGGATTACAGCCTGTTGCACCAACAGGCTATCGCACGATTTTCACCACCAGCCGCCACGATAGCCCAAAACGCCTCGATTTATTGATTAAAGCCTACAAGCAAACCAAGGTAACACACCCCTTGCGCATTGCAGGCGAAGGTCCGCAAACCGAAACACTCAAAGCCCTAGCAGCAGGCGACAATCGCATTAGCTTTTTAGGTCGCATTAGCCCCGAACACCTCCAACAAGAATATGCACAGGCATTATTCGTCCCCTTTATCCCTGAGCAAGAAGATTTAGGCTTAATCACCCTCGAAGCAATGACGAGTCAAAAAGCAGTCTTAACCACCACTGATTCGGGTGGCGCGAGCGAAATCGTGCAGCATCAACAAACAGGATTAATCGTTAACCCCGACGAAGCCAGCCTGATACAAGGCATCACACAGCTCTGCAACGACACGCCAGCCAGCGAACAGATGGGACGAAATGCTCGTGTCAGTATTGCCCATATCAATTGGAAAACCTTAGTGGATACCTTACTCACACAACAAACACGCCCCAAAGTGCTGGTGCTCAATACCTATAGTATTTATCCACCGATGGGTGGTGGGCAGCAGCGTATTTACCAACTTTATCGCAATCTTGCCCAATGGGCAGACGTTACCCACCTTGCGCTCGTGCCTGCTTTGGGTGATGTCGGTAGCATTACCATCGCACCCAATTTTGTCGAAGAACGTATTGCCCGCAGCTTGTATCATCACACCTTAGAGCGTCAACTTGCGGATGACCTGAGTGCCTCTGTTGGTGATTTGAGTGCCATTTTGTATTACCAACACAATCCACTCTTTTGTCAGCGCGTAAAAGAACTGGCAGCAGGATCAGACCTAGTGATATTAAGTCACCCTTACTTGTATCCCACCTTGCGCAGCGTCTATACAGGCAACTTTATTTACGAAGCGCACAATCTCGAAGCCGACCTTAAGCAAAGCATTTTAGGACACAGCCCAGCGCACCTACAAACCATCATCGATACCGAACGCAACTGTGCGCAAGATGCCAGCCATACCATTGCTTGTAGCCAACCCGATGCCGATAGACTGGTTGAACTTTACCAGCTTGAAGCGAATCAAGTCAGTGTCATTGCTAATGGCACAGACACAAATGCCAGCCAACCCGCAACAGTTGCCCAGCGTAGGCAAGCAAGAATGGCGTTAGGACTCACCGAAACGCAAACCCTTGCCCTTTTCATGGCAAGCTATCATGGTCCTAATAACCAAGCCCTCGACCACATTTTAGCCATAGCACCCCAGTGTCCCGATATCACCTTTATTGTTTTGGGTAGTGTGGCGCAGCATGCCCATTTAACCAATGCTCAAATATCCAATAATCTTACCCTGACAGGTGTGGTATCAGAAAGCAATAAACAACAGTATCTTGCTGCGAGCAATATTGCCCTAAATCCCATGACCACTGGTTCGGGTACAAACCTAAAAATGCTCGACTATGCCGCAGCAGGATTATTGATTGTTTCCACCCCTTTTGGTGGGCGCGGCGGCTTACTCGTCGCCAATCAAGACTTTATTGCGTGTGATATAGCAGATATGCCTAAGTTGCTCAATCAGCTATCGACATCACATAACGATCATCAGCAGATGATTGTAAACGCCAGAAAATCGGTTGTCGAGCATGCCGACTGGAAAATCTTGGCACACTCTATGCTTGACCTACTATGAAATAGATCCCCCCGATAGGAGTCACATAAATATGAGCGCCATTACGCACAGCAGTTTTTTGATTAAAAATCAGCCTGCTGCTCAAGCATCACAAAACCAAGCAACGATTGCATCAGCAAGTGCGACTGATGCCAATAGCTTTAGCGATTTACTTGCCACCATGCAAGCGGTTAATAACGCGACCAGTACGACGACAAGCGTTGCCCAGCCTGCTACAACCAATAACACACAAACAACAGGTACAACAAGTCAAGCAAGCACAACGACAGCACAAACAACCGCCAGCGCGAGTAATAAACCACCAAGTTTGCAAGAATTTATGCAAAAAACGGGTGCTGATGTCGATACCGCAATTCACTATGTCTATGGTGCTGTTGGTGCTTTTACCGATCATCGTGATTGGACAAAAATTATGGCTTCAGATGATCCCCTGTCTGCCGCTAAACAAGCAACACAGGAACTCTTTACCAGTAGCGATGCCCCTGTACAAACAAACGACTTGTTAGCAAAAGGCTATCAACCCGTTAATAGTCAGTCGATTATTGCCCAAACCGATAACCTCGCTTTGGTCACCAATGACGACCAGCCGACCTATCAACTAATTAGCAAAGATGGTTTTGCTTTTAGCTCACCCATTGCCGTTAATAACGTCGAACAGCTGGCGCAAAAAGCACAAGCCTATAATATCGATCAAACACAGGTCGAAAGTTTTTTTAATAATTTGGCACAAACACCAAAAGCGACCTTTAATGATTATGCCAACACCACTTGGGCACAACTCTTATCACGCCTAAAAGTGAGTTGGTGATTAGTAACACACAAATAACATCCGATAGCGTTTGACCATTTTATAGCAAACAAGCTATCATTTTCCCATATCACTTTAATCCTGTTAGGAGTATTCAGATGGCTGCACCAGCTTATTTAGATCAAGTACAAAATGCCTATATCGCTTACTATGGTCGCCCAGCCGATCCAGAAGGTCAGCTTTATTGGGCAAACAAGCTCGAAGCAGTGGGTGGCAACCTAACTGCATTGGTTAATGAGTTTGGTAATTCAGCAGAATTCAATGCTTTTGCTGCGGGTAAAAGCAACTCAACACTCATCGACCAGCTTTACATTAACCTATTCAATCGTAGTGCCGATGTCTCTGGTCTAAACTGGTATGTCGGTGAACTCCTTGCAGGACGCAAAACACTCGCCACTATTGCCCTCGATGTCCTTAATGGTGCAACAGGTGTCGATACCACCACGCTTGCCTCTAAATTTCAAGCATCAAATGCCTTTACTGCTGCGATCGACACACCAAGCGAGCGCGATAGCTACAATGCCAATACCATTAATTCGGTTAAAGACTGGCTTAAGGGCATCAATACACCAACAGCATCGGCAACAGCTGTTTCGACGATTAATACGAGCTTACCAACCATTTTACAAGCAGGTGTCGCAAGCAACCCAATGGAGTTTGTCTTAACCACAGGTTCGGATATCAACAAACAAGCCAATATTTTCACTGCCTCGCCCGATTTCACCCCCGCTGGTAACTATCGCGAAAACACGCTACAAGACGAAGATGTGCTGATTGGTGTTAATACCAACCAAGCATTACCAGCCACGCTTAATGCGACATTAAGTAATAACTCAGCAGTACAAGCGGCAGCTGGTTCTAATACCATTTCACCGAAAATGACCGATATTAAAGTTTTGAATATTGCTTTTACAGGTTCTGGTGCACAAGCGGTTAATCAGCTCGATTTACAAGACTCCTCTGGCTACACCGATGTCAATATCACCCGTATTAATGATGGTGTGTCAATTAACGATGGCGACGGCTTTATGGAAGTTGGCGAACGTGCTGCCTCGATTGACAGTATGCGCTTTATTCCAACCAATCTTTCTGTTGCCAATACAGGGCAGGATCGTCCACACGTCGAATTCACTTTCACCGATGCAGGTGCTGCTGGTGCTAATGATGCGACGAAAATCAGTTTAAAAAGTGCCAATATTGGACGTTTAACGATCGAAGAAAATGCTGCTGATGGCACACTTAATCAAGGTATCGAAACCATCACATTGGATTCTAGTGTGTCTGCCAACAGTGCACAAACGCTAGCAGCGCAAGACCTTGTTAGCCTAGTAATCACTGGCAGTCAAAATCTAAGTTTGGGTGGTCGTGCTAATGTTACAGGGGCGCAGGGCAACGAAGCCATACATTACGATGCAGGCTTATCCAATGTTGCTGGTTCATTAAATACCGTTAACGCATCGATGTTTAGCGGCGCGTTAGATTATACCATTGGCACTGAAATTAATGCAGGTCAAAATGGCACATCAGGCGTTAATGTCAATTTACAAGTCATGGGTGGTAGCAATAATGATACCTTCCGCCTAGTGGCAAACTCAAGCGTTGATGCTAAAGATGTGATTAGTGGTGGTGCTGGCACAAACACCCTTGTTATGTTTGGTGGTAACTCACAACTAACGGCAGATGTATCGGCAACGAATACGGTTACGCCCAATATTAAAAGCGTACAAGCACTTGAAATTCGTGCAGGGCATGATACATTTTTATTAGCCGATACAGTTACGGTGAATGCTAATGCTTTTGATAGTCTCGCAACCATTTATGTGCGTAACGAAGGGCAGCAGCTCGTTGCTGGCTCTTGGGCATCAGGCTCGGAAGCGATGACGGTTAACCTTAATAACCTTACCAGTGCGCAAGCCAATGCCATTACCTTAGCACATGGCACCACAGGCAATAGCAATATTGCAAATAACTTGCTCAATATTGGTCTGAGCGACACAACGGGTGTTGCCGACACAACAACAGTTACACTTGTTGACGGCACTAACGCCGATAGCGTATTCAATGCTGATATTGACGTACTTGGCGTTGAAAATATGACCATTATCGACCGTGATAGTGAATCCAATAGCCTTCATCTCAATCAAAATATTGCACTGACAGGTGCAGTTGGCGTTGCTTTTCAAACAGGAAGTAAGTTAACACTAACTGGCGGTTTGACAGGTACTTATACCAATTTAGATACGAGCTTTAATGCGTTAGGTGCAATTAGTGCAGCAGCTGTTGCTAATGCAACCAACGGTTATGGTTATGACACAACAGGTGCATCGGGTAACACCACGACAGCAATGGCAACAACAGCACCAAATAACCGCGATACCACAGTTAGCACCGTATTCAAAGATAATGGCTTAGTTACAGGTAACTTAACCAATGTCGAAACACTCGAAGCAAGCACATATGCCAGCGATGTGATTGCTCGTTTTGGCGAAATTACGCGTGCTAACGGTGTTTCTTCGCAAGCCATTACCACAGGTACAGGTAGCGATACCCTTATTTTCGACAAAACAGGCACAACGAATGCAGGTTATACATCGGGCGATACCGTCAAAGCGGGCACAGGCAGTGATACCCTCATTATCGATGGTCAACACACGGCTCGCATTGCGATTCAAAAATCGGAATGGGATAACACCACGGGTATTGACACCTTACGTCTTGCAGGTAATGCTGGTGTTGCTAATGTCGGCAATAATGCGATTGTTGCTGCTACGGATACCTCTGGTGGTTATTACATCGAAATTGACAATGAGTTTGTGCGTCAATCGGATGCCCAGAATGGTCTCAATATCATCAATAACGATGGCGATTTAAGCACGAATAGTGAATCTGATTTAATTTTAAATTTGCGTGATTTAACGCAATCTTCTAATGTGAAATTCACAGGCGCGTCAGGAAACGGTCTCGCACTAACAGCTAATGCCTCTAACCGCGTACAAGTAACCGACAACAGTGCTAACGGATTAAACACCTTAGAAGGTGGTGATACCATTATCAACGAAGTCATATCCACAGGTAACAACAACGTATTGCAAGTGTTTAATACGGCACAGTTAAGCATTAACGACTTTGCTAATGTTAAAAACTTTGGTCGCATCGAAGCAACAAACGATACGAGTACAGCACAAACCTTAACGGTTCAACTTAACAGTACCGTTATGGATCAGTTGGTAGATAGTACCAGTGTAGCAAGCACAACTAATATCGAGCGTCTCGTGATTGTAGCCAACAATAGTGCGACTGTTGCTGGTGCTGTGACCAACTTAGATATCGATGCGAGCTCGGTTGGCACTGCTTTTGGTTTAGACGTTGTTGCTGCACGCGGCACGGTTAATACCATTAAAGGTACGGCTGGTAATGATAAAGTCGTGCTCTTAGGTAATTACACAACAGCAGAGCAAACTGCTGACCTTCATGCCGCCACGACTTTATTCACTGCAGCAAGTGAAGCAGCAAATACACTAACAGGGGCAGCATTGACAACGGCACTTATGTCCAATGATAAATCTTATAAAGGTGCAGACGGTATTTATGGCACAGCCGATGATAGCCGTGGTGCTGATGGTATTGCTGGCAATGCCGACGATGTCCTCGGTGCTGATGGTCGTGCTGGCACTGCCGACGATGGTTTAATGGCTTACACAGGTAGCACTTTTTCATTAGGCACTGGCGATACCATCGAAGTCTTTGGTGGTGTTGATTTAACAGGCGCGACCATTACACCGGGTACCAATTTTATTGCCCACTCTGCGTTACGACTAACCGAAACACAGATGAACACTATCGGAACAATTACCTTTGTTGGTGCTACGGGCGCAGCAGATACTGTTGGGCATGGCTTACGTATCGTTGATACTGCTGGCGTTACTGCTGCTAACTTAAATAATGTCAGCATTGCCGATGTAGCAGGAAAGTTAACGATTTTCCTAGAAACAAATGCGACGGGTACAGCTGCTGTTACGGGTACTGTTGGTGTTCAGGCGACTGGTACTGCTCCTAATATTGTTAACGTTGCTACGGGCGGGACAACAA
>DYST01000012.1:0-5397 GCA_020726325.1 Thiomicrospira cyclica
GAGCTTGTTGCATTGGATCAGTGGGTAATTCATCGTGCTAATGATTTACAAAACCAGATCACAACCGCTTACAGCGATTATCAGTTCCACCAGATTGTGCAGCATGTTCATCATTTCTGCTCGGTCGACTTAGGTTCTTTTTACTTAGATGTGATTAAAGATCGCCAATATACTGCGAAAAAAGGTTCATTAGCACATCGCTCTGTACAGACGGCACTTTATCATGTATTGCAAGCAATGGTACGTTGGATTGCGCCAATTTTGAGTTATACCAGTGATGAAATCTGGGAAACCATGCAGCAAGAACTTGGCGCGATGGGCGACAGTGTGTTTACTGCGCAATGGTACGAAGGGCTACAAGCTTTGCCAGATAACGCACGCATGAGTGAGCTCTTTTGGCAAGATATGATGGCATTACGTGATACGGTCAATAAGCAAATAGAAGTCTTGCGTACTGCAGGTAGCATTAAAGGCTCATTAACGGCAGAAGTAACGCTCTATGTTTCTGATGCGTGGCAAGAAAAACTCGCATTATTAGGCGATGAATTGCGTTTTGTGTTGATTACTTCTGCTGTTGTTGTGATGCCTCTGTCAGCTAAATCAGAACACTTAGAAATAACAGAGTTGAATGGCGGTGTTGGTGTTGTGGTTGCTCCGATAGCATATACTAAATGTGATCGTTGTTGGCATCACCGTGAAGATGTTGGTGCGCATGTCGGTCATGAAACACTATGCGGGCGTTGTGTTGAAAACGTAACAGGTTCAGGTGAGGTGCGCTTATATGCCTAATCACTTTAAGCAATGGCTTAACCAAGCACGTCAAACTGGCTTGGTTTGGTTGTGGTTAGCTGTATCTATTATCCTAATCGATCAGTTAACTAAGTTTTGGGCTGTGTCTTCATTAGAGCCTTATCAGCCTATTGTTATTTTTCCTATTTTTAACCTAACTTTGGCCTTTAATCACGGTGCGGCATTTAGTTTCTTAGGCGATGAGGATGGTTGGCAACGCTGGCTGTTTATTTTGCTTGCACTGGGTGTTAGTATGATGCTCGTGTTATGGTTAGCTAAAACACCAAAATCACAACGGGTTTTAGTTGTTGGTTTGACTTTGATTTTGGCAGGTGCAATTGGTAATGTTATTGATCGTATTTACTTGAATTATGTTATTGATTTTATTGATTTTCATTGGGGTGGATGGCATTACCCAACGTTTAACGTTGCTGATATTGCGATTACCCTTGGTGCGTTATCGTTAGTGTGGGATGCTTGGAAAAATAAAGACCAGCATTAAAAAAACTGTGTGAAAACTACTCCGAACCGCTTATACGTTGTTAAAAATCTACTCAAAACGCACTTACTTCCATGTAAGCTCGCCTTTTTCCGTGGATTTTTGCCTAGTCTAAGCGATTCTCATCACGTTTTCACTCGGTCTCTTAAAGCTGGTCTTGTTTTTTAGTGTGGAACTAATGTTTTGATGGATAAGGGTTCATGCAAAATAAAGCCCTGTACAAAGTCAACTTCTGTATTCTGTAGCCATTCATACACACCAAACTCTTCGACATGCTGAGCAACGGTGCGTATGTTGGCATTTTTTGCCAGCTCATGAATGGCTTTGACAAGTATCGCTCCGTTATTATTGGCACTTATTTTTTCGATGAGTTTACCGTCTATTTTGACCATATCAATTGGTAAGCTGCGAAAAGTATCAAAAGCTGCTAAGTTTGCGTTAATATCATCAATCGCAAAACAACAGCCTAAGTTTGATAGGGTACTCATAAAATGCTGAGCATGAGCTAAGTTCTTCATAATCGAAGCTTCGCTTACTTCAAAGCAAATAAGACCAGCGGGTAAATAATAATTAGAGACAAGTGTTTGTAGCTCATCTAAAAAGCGACGGCTTGCAAATGAATAAGCCGATAAATTGATGTGAATACGATCAAATTCCTGCATGAGGTGTTGATTACATGCCAATAGTTCCAATAGGTTGCGCACGACCCAAGCATCGAGTTCAACAACTAAGCCGCTACGTTCACACAGTGGTAAAAAGCTCGAAGGTTCATGCTCTTTTCCCATTTCATCGACACGTCGCAAGAGTATCTCGCATAGCGGTGCGCCACCATGTGTTGGCTGAATCAGTTGGTAATAGAGGCGAAAGCTTCCTTGACTAATTGCGTTTTGTAATGATGTCAGCTCTTGATTATAGCGCAGATTTGTTGCAGAGTGAAATACGGTGACTTGATTACGTCCATTTTGTTTAGAGGTAAAGCAGGCACTTTCTGCTTCATGCACGACTTGTGCAACGTCATTAACAGCCATTTCGTTAATGATGCTGATGCCAATGCTTGCTGTCACAGGCCATTGCGTATTACCTAAATCCATTTTAATATTTTCAATTTGCTGACGAATATTTTCAGCAATTTTTTCTGCTGTTTCTCGTTGACAGTGTGATAAAAGAATCAGGAATTGATCAATTGAACCACGAGCAACACTATCAGTTGCCCGTAATAGACTTCTTAATAAATCAGCGAGTTGGATGAGCAGTTTATCTGCTTGAGTATGATCTGTGATTTCATTGAGATGACGAAAATTATCAATATCAATGAGTAGCAATGCGTGTGTTGCTTTGTCGCGTTTGGCGGTCATTAACAGTATGTTGCATTGGCGATCAAATTCAAATTTATTATAGATGCCCGTTAAGGTGTCATGGCTGGCATTCCAAGAAAGTTGTTTGCGTGAAAAACGCGCAAGACGCACATCATGAATGCTGAGTAGTGTGCCATTAATAGAGCCATCTGGTGTCCGCAGAGGGCGAGCAGTAACCTCAACGGGTAGCTCGCTTAAGCCATCACGACCAATGAGCAATGCGTTGCTACCACTGTTTTCGTCTTGTCCCGAGTGAATGGATCTTAGACCAATACAGGGAATCGCTTCATCGGTATTTTCATCAACGAGTGTCACAATATCAGACAAACGTGAACCAATTGCTTCTTTAACTGAATATCCTAGTAATGCTGTGGATGCGGGATTTAAGTACTTAATATTACCAGAAATATCACCAACGACAATCGCATCGGGTAAGCTTTCAATAATTTGTTTGATGCGAATTTCTTGTTCTACCATTGCTCGTGCTGTCCTGCTATCTATCACTTGTGCTGTTAAATTATCCGTTTTTTGCGTTTAGGTCAAGGCTTAAGATTAAGCACCTCTAATGTCTTAGTGTTCGGGTAGCCATCAGCAGGTAAATTGTGCGCTTTTTGAAACAGACGTAGTGCCTGCATACTGCGGCTACCAAACCAACCATCAGTGCCTTGTGTGTCATAACCTTGCTGGGTTAATGTCTCTTGAAGTTGGGTAATGAAAAGCCGTGACCAAGGTTTTTTATTGTGCGGTATTTTTAGTGTTGGCTGATCGCTATTCGCCAGCCTTTGCGCCAGTAAGCTAACAGTTAATGCGTAATTATTCGAGTTATTCCAACGCTTAATGACTTTAAAGTTCGACCAAGCAACAAAAGCGGGACCTTCATAACCTGCTGCTAATAATAGCGTTACGTTGCTATTTTCAGGCGACAACCAAGAGCCAGAAACAGGCTGAACGCCAAGTTGCTGTACTTGATTGAGTGATAATTCTGTTTTACCGTCTGCAATGGCATAGTCAAAATTGCTAGGCAGATTGACTTGTTGCAACCAAGGTTGGTGAGCAGACCAACCCGCAGCACGGAGATAAGCAGCGGCAGAAGTGAGGGCATCTGCAGTGCTATGCCATAAATCAGCTTTATTGTCGCCATCAGCATCTTTTGCATGTTTGAGGTAAATGCTCGGCATAAATTGCATTTGACCGATAGCACCAGCCCAAGAACCACGCATGTCTGTAGGAAGAGTCGTGCCTTGATCGATTATTTTTAATGCAGCAATTAATTCTCTATAAAAAAAGTCGCTTCTTCTTGGATCGTAAGCAAGTGTTGTCAAAGCTTCTAAGGTGGAGAAGTCACCTAAATAAGTACCGTAATTGGTTTCTAGTCCCCAAAACGCCGTTAAAATTTCAGCAGGTACACCTTCTTGTTGTTCAATCTGTTGCAGCAGGTCGTGATTGGCAAAAGATCGCAGTCTCCCAGCCTGAACACGCAACTCGGATAGTCTTTTTTCTAAGTAAGTCCAAAAAGTTTGTGTGAATTCAGGTTGTTGTTTATCAAATACCAGTATTTTTTCATTGATTTTAAGGTAGGGGTTAGCGAGAAGAAGTGTTTTTTGACTGATCCCTTTTGCTTTTGCATCCTCGTTTAGTTTTTGTAGCCAAGTTGCAAATGCTGGTTGTGGGTTTGTGTTTGTTTTATCTTTATTGGGAGCGGGTAAACTGGGCGAAGGTGTTGTTTCTACCTGTGTGATTTGACTGCTTTTTTCATCAGCCTTGTTCACAATCGCAGTATCAGTTGCACAAGCAGAAATCGATATTCCTGCTAGCATTGTGAATACCAGCTTAACCGTCGTAATCATAAATTTTCCTTGCCCATAATGCGTTAATAGCGTTAATAATGCGTTAATGTATTTGACAAAACGTACGCTGCATGGCATCCATGAGATCAAGTAGTTCTGCATCACGTACACGACATAGTATTTTACTACCTTCTCTGCGAGACAATATAATTCCTTTTTCACGCAAAATATCAATATGTTGTGATACGTTGCTTTGCGTTGTGCCGACTTGATCAACGATATCCATCACAGGAAACTCTTGATTGCCTAATACACATAAAATTTTAAGTCTTAACGGATGTCCCATTGCTTTAAGGGCAATAGCCGCTTTTTGGATGTTCTCTTCTTTGTTGTCAAAAGGCATTTTTTCAACGAGTTCGTTCACAGTGTTGTCCCTATTTTCTGCTACAAGCATACTTGCTTTTTATACGCTTACTATTTTTATTAGACTTATATTAGCATAGTTTAATTTTGTTCTTTAATTTTTTAAGTGAGACAACTTCAGTGATATTTTGATTTTTTATAACCTTTATAACGAGTGATACAGTATGATTAAGCTCATTTATGATTTAGTAGAGTTTAGGGGTCTTGTCAGCATGGCAAATAAAAAGACATTGTGGATTGCATTAGGATTCAGCGTTGGCATCATTGTTTCAGGATCAGCGAGTGTATGGGCTGATAAAGTAACCAAAAAAGCAGAGACTGAAGAGGGTGGGTTGCCACTTGCAGAATTGCGTGCTTTTGCAGAAGTTTTTGAACGTATTGGTAAGGATTATGTCGAAACGGTTGATGATAAAGCACTGCTTGAAAATGCCATTGATGGCATGCTGTCTAATTTAGATCCGCATTCAGCTTACTTAAAAGCGGATTCTTTCAAAGATATGGAAGAGGCCACTAAAGGCGAGTTTGGTGGTGTTGGTATGGAAGT
>DYST01000012.1:5497-13170 GCA_020726325.1 Thiomicrospira cyclica
GGTGTCGAAAAATTAGTTAAAGAAAATGGTGCGCCATTAAAAGGTCTCGTACTCGATTTACGTAACAATCCTGGTGGTGTGCTCAATGCAGCCGTTGAGGTTTCTGATGCCTTGCTCGAAAAAGGACTCATTGTTTATACCGAAGGTCGAGTAAAAGATGCGGATATGCGTTTTAGTGCTACTAAGGGCGACATTCTTAATGGTGTGCCAGTTGTTGTGCTGATTAATGAAGGTTCTGCTTCAGCATCAGAGATTGTTGCTGGTGCTTTGCAAGACAATGGACGAGCAGTAATTTCAGGTAGAACCAGCTTTGGTAAGGGCTCGGTGCAAAGCATTATTCCTTTGCAAAATGGTGCGGCAATTAAACTAACCACAGCGCGTTACTTCACGCCAAGCGGTAATTCAATTCAGGCGAAAGGGATTGTGCCAGATGTCAAAATTGAGCAAGTAAAAGTTGATGCCGTTGATAAAACCATTGAACGCGTCAAGGAAGCCGATTTGAATAAGCATTTATCGAATCCGACTGCAACCAGCAAAGAAGATAAAAAGGCTGAAAAAATCGAAAAACCTGATAACGCAGCAGAAGATAAAGATAAAAAGCAAACAGAGCTGGTCAATCAAGACTATGAACTCTATGAAGCCTTAAACCTGCTTAAAGCAATGACCGTGTTAAAACGTTAAGAAAGCTTTGATGCATTTGCTTAATACAACTTGTTCGTTGACACTATTGATTATTCGCGTTATTATGGCAATATAAAAATACAAAACCCCGTTCGACGGGGTTTTTTCATTTGCTGGAGGCAAAGTGACCTTAACTGAAAAATTAGAACAGATGTTAATGCCAGTCGTAACAGGGCTTGGTTATGTTTTGTGGGGGTTGGAATTTGCACGTCATGGGCGTTCTGCAACCTTGCGTCTATATATTGATAAAGAAGGTGGTATCACGGTTGATGATTGTGCCAAAGTGTCACGTCAAATCAGTGCTGTGATGGATGTTGAAGACCCAATTGATGTTCCTTATCGTTTAGAGGTCTCATCGCCTGGATTAGAACGTTCTTTTTTTGCTTTGGATCAAATGCCTGCCTATATTGGGCAAGAAATTCATGTGCGTACACATACTAAGGGTGCTGGACGCAAACGTAACTTTATTGGTCACTTAAGACAGGTGGCTGATGGCGCACTGACAATTGAAGATGAAAATCGTCAGATGTATTCCTTTTTATGGAGTGAAGTTGATAAAACTTCGCTCATTGTTCGATTTGATGATTGAGGGCGATAAACGTGAGCAAAGAAGTATTGCTGGTAGTTGAAGGCATTGCAAACGAAAAGCGTGTTCCTAAAGAAGCTATTTTTCAGGCGATTGAAGCCGCATTGGCAATGGCAACGCGTAAGCGTCATGATGATGCCTGTGAAGTACGTGTCGCAATTGATCGTAAAACAGGTGAATATGATACTTTCCGTTTTTGGGAAGTTGTTGCGACAGAAGAAGATTTGATTGATGGCTCTTTGCAGATGACTTTAGAGGCTGCACAAAAGATTGATGCAGCTGTTCAGGTTGGTGAGTGCGTTGAACAAGAAATGGAGTCTATCGAGTTTGGTCGCATTGGTGCACAAACAGCCAAGCAGGTCATTTTACAAAAATTACGAGAAGTTGAACGTGCCAAGGTTGTTGAAGAGTATGCGAGTCATGAGGGTAAGCTAATTACTGGTGTCGTAAAACGTGTCGATAAGGGCATGGTTTTCTTAGATATGGGTGAAAACGTTGAAGCTGTTGTTCTCAAACAAGATCAATTGCCGAATGATAATTTCCGTATGGGTGAGCGTGTTCGTGGTCATTTAAGCGAAGTGAAGTTTATGCCGCGTGGGCCGCAGCTTTTTATGTCTCGTACATCAGCCGATATGCTCATTGAGTTATTTAAAATAGAAGTGCCTGAAGTCGGTGATGAAATGATCGATATTATGGGTGCTGCTCGTGATCCAGGGGTGCGCGCCAAAGTTGCTGTACGTGCTAATGACAAGCGTATCGATCCGATTGGTGCGTGTATTGGTATGCGTGGTGCACGCGTGCAAGCGATTACCAACGAATTGGGTGGTGAACGTATTGACGTGGTTCTTTGGAATGAGAATCCTGTTCAGTTTGTCATTAACGCGATGGCACCTGCTGAAATTGTTAAAATTACCATGGATGAAGAATTGCACAGTATGGACTTGGCTGTTCCTAATGATGGTCTGGCAAAGGCAATTGGTGTTCGTGGTCAAAACGTGCGTTTAGCAAGTGAACTGTCTGGTTGGGAACTTAATGTCATGACTTTGTCTGATATGCAAGTTAAAACAGAAAAAGAGTCTGCTGGTCAGGTTCAGTTGTTTGTCGATGCTTTGGGCGTTGATCATGAGTTTGCTCAGGTATTGGTCGCAGAGGGATTTAGCAGTATCGAAGAAGTCGCCTATGTTCCTTTAGCAGAAATGTTAGAAATTGATGGCTTCGATGAGGATTTAGTGAATCAATTGCGTGAACGCGCAAAAGATTATTTGTTAACAAAAGCAATCGAGCGCGAAGAGAAGAAAGAAAATCTGCATCCGTCTGACGACTTATTAGCATTGGATGGTATGACTGAGGATTTGGCATTAACATTGGCAGAAAACAACATCAATACACAAGAGTTATTGGCAGAGTTGGGTGTTGATGAGTTACTAGATTTGGTCAATATGCCAGAAAAAGACGCTTCTGCTTTGATTATGGCGGCGCGCGCGCCTTGGTTTGCTTGAGAATAAGGAGGTCATGATATGGCCGATATGACCGTTGCGCAATTTGCGCAGAGTATGAGTATGGGTGTTGATCAGCTGGTAGAGCAGTTTGCTGCTGCGGGTGTGCGTGCAAAACGTAGTCAAGACAAGGTAACGGAAGAAGAAAAGAAGAAGCTATTGAGCTACCTTAAAGTCAAGCATGGACAATCAAGCGAAGCAACGCCAAACAAGGTAACGTTAACACGTAAAACAACGCAGACTTTAAATGTCACCCCGAATACAGGTGGCAAGGGTGCGCGTACTGTTGATGTGGAAGTGCGTAAAAAACGCACTTATATTAAGCGTGATGAGGATGTTGCAGTCGCACCTTCAGCATCGATCGTTGCAGATGCGGTACCTGTTGTTCATGTTGAACCGATTGTGCCGAAACCGACGCCGATGCCGATGCCGACATTAGCACCTACTGTTGCAGTGGTCGCAGCAGTAATTGAGTCAACACCAGCACCGACTAGTAAGGTGCATAAAACAACAGATACAAAAGTTAGTGTTCATAAGAGCGAAGCTAAATCTGAAGTAAAAAAAGCCTTTGTAGATGTTGCCATTGTGCCAACAGCTGCACGTGCTCCAGAAGCAATTGAACCTGTGGATAAGAAAAAATTGGTTAAACATGCGGCACATAAGCAAGGTAATAAGGCTTCGCCTAAAGCAAATCAGAATGAAGATCGTTTTAGCCGAGGCGCAAAAAAAGCACCGCATAAAGGCGGTAATAAAAAGCAGCAGCCAGACAATCAACATGCGTTTAAGAAGCCCGTTGCTCCTATCGTGCGTGAAGTAGCGATTGGTGAAACCATCACCTTGGCTGAGTTGGCGGATAAAATGTCGGTTAAGGCTTCTGAAGTGATTAAGTTCATGATGGTGAGTTTGGGCATGATGATGACGATTAACCAGACGTTAGATCAGGAAACCGCTGTTTTAGTCGTTGAAGAAATGGGGCATACTGCCAAAATCATTAATGAAAATGAGTTAGAAGAAGCCTTGTTAGCCAGTGCTGGCGAGGGTGTTTTGGTCACGCGCTCGCCTGTTGTGACGATTATGGGTCACGTTGACCATGGTAAAACATCGCTTTTAGATGCGATTCGTCGTGCTAAAGTGGCGCATGGTGAAGCTGGCGGCATTACGCAGCATATTGGTGCTTATCACGTTGAAACCGATCGTGGTGGTATTACCTTCATTGATACCCCAGGTCACCAAGCTTTTACGGCGATGCGTGCGCGTGGTGCTAAGGTGACAGATATTGTTGTTTTAGTTGTTGCCGCTGATGATGGCGTGATGCCACAAACCATTGAAGCCATTCAGCATATTAAAGCGGCTGGTGTTGCGGTTGTGGTCGCTGTGAACAAAATGGATAAGCCAGAAGCGAACCCAGATCGTATTATGCAAGAGCTATCTGGTTATGAAATTGTTTCCGATCAATGGGGTGGGGATGTTCAGTTCGTTCAGGTTTCAGCTAAAACAGGTCTTAATTTAGATGTGTTGTTAAATGCGATTCTTGATCAGGCTGAGTTGCTAGAGCTTAAAGCGATTAAGGACGCGCCAGCACATGGTGCGGTACTAGAGTCTCGCTTGGATAAAGGTCGCGGCCCTGTCGCAACAGTATTAGTTCAGCAAGGCACCTTGCGTAAGGGTGATATTGTTGTTTGTGGTATGGAATATGGTCGTGTTCGTGCTTTAGTCAACGAAAATGGTCGCCCGATGGATGATGCTGGTCCTGGTATTCCTGTCGAAGTATTGGGCTTGTCTGGTGTTCCTAATGCTGGGGATGAAATGTCGGCTGTTAGTGATGAGCGCAAAGCACGTGAAATTGCCATGTTCCGTCAGACCCGTGCGAAGAACCTAAAAGAAGCCGCACAGCAAAAAGCGAAACTAGAAGACATGTTCAAGGGCATGACAGAAGGTGATGTTAAGGTCGTTAACCTAGTGCTAAAAGCAGATGTTCAAGGTTCTATCGAAGCCTTGGCAGGCTCTTTAGAGAAACTATCGACCGATGAAGTGCGTGTGAAAATCGTTTTTTCTGGTGTGGGTGGTATCACTGAATCTGATGTGGACTTAGCGATTTCTGCCAATGCGATTATGTTCGGCTTTAACGTGCGTTCCGATGCAGGTGCTAAGCGTCGTATTGAGCAAGAAGGTGTTGACTTGCATTATCATAGCATCATTTATGAAGTTGTCGATGAAGTTCGTAACGCGATGCTTGGTAAGCTTGAACCAGAATTTAAAGAAGAAATCATTGGTATTGCAGAAGTGCGTGCGGTATTCCGTTCACCTAAGTTCGGTGCAATTGCAGGCTGTATGGTGGTTGATGGTGTGATTAAACGCAGCAACCCGATTCGTGTCTTGCGTAATAACGTCGTGATTTATACGGGCGAGTTAGAGTCTTTGCGTCGTATTAAAGATGACGTTAACGAAGTGCGTCAGGGCTTTGAATGTGGTATTGGTGTTAAAAACTATAACGACGTTAAAGAAGGCGATCAAATCGAAGTTTACGAACGCGTTCAAGTAAAACGGACACTGTAAAGCATGGCAAAAGAGTTTTCGCGAGCGCGTCGCATTGAGCAACAAATTCTGAAAGAAATTGCAAATTTGTTGCGCTTTGAGCGTAAAGATCCCCGTTTAGCTTGGGTCACCCCTGTTGATGTGCGTCTGTCGCCTGATTATTCGATTGCCAGCGTTTATGTTGGTGTGATGGGAAAATCTGGTGATGAAGCAGCGCAAATTATGCGTGTGTTAGCGGATGCCTCTGGCTATTTTCGCAGTGAGTTGGGCAAAAGAATGAAGTTGCGTATGACACCGCAGTTGCGCTTTTTTTATGATGTTGTTGAAGATGAAGCGCAAAAAGTAGATGCCTTATTGCGTAAAGCTGCTGTCCTATCATCTGAAGTTGTTTCTGATGACACAGAAGTAACTGGTACAGCACAATCCTAATGGCGCAAGTTAATGGAATCATCTTACTAGATAAACCCAATGGCATAACATCCAATGCAGCTTTGCAAAAGGTGCGTTATCAGCTCGGTGCTGATAAAGCGGGACACAGTGGCACACTCGATCCAATGGCAACAGGCTTGTTACCAATTGGTGTTGGGCAAGGCACAAAGGTTTTGCCTTATTTGCTCGATGGGCATAAACGCTATCTCGCAGAAATTACCCTAGGTATAACGACCACTACTGCCGATGCTGAGGGTGAAGTGATCGAAACTTTGCCAGTTCCTGTGTTAGACTTTTATCTGATTCAATCTGTCTTATCGCAATTTATGGGACGTGTCGAGCAAGTGCCACCGATGTATTCGGCACTCAAGCGTGATGGTCGTCCGCTTTATGAATTGGCGCGAGCGGGTATTACGGTCGAGCGTGAATCACGGCAGGTTAGTTTTTTTGCCATAGATCTGCTTTCTTTTGAAGCGAACCGTTTAGTCGTACAAGTTTGGTGTTCTAAAGGCACTTATATTCGCACGCTAGCAGAAGATATTGGTGCTGTTGTAGGGTGTGGTGCGCATCTTAGCGCATTACGTCGTTTGGGTGTAGCGGGCTTTGACCCGATTAGCGAACCTGAAGCCAGTCAATGGTCTTGGTGTCCGTGGCAATCTGCTTTAGTTGCCGATTTTGCAGGTTATTTATTGCCATTAGATATCGCCTTAAGGCATTTAGATTCTATCACTGTAACTGAAGCCGTTTTACAGCGTCTTGCACAAGGACAAAAAATTTCGGCACAAGATTTAGAATTGCCAATCTTGGCTGCAGATCCTTTGCGTTTATACGATGAAGCAGGGCAGTTTTATGGTCTTGGTAAGGCAACGCCTTATCAAGGGCTGATGCTTGAACGCTGGATGCATTAATCGACATTGTTTTTATGGGCTAATTTTGTTATTGTTAGCGCGAATTATCTACTAAAGAGAGAACCATAATGAGTATGAACATGACCACTGAGGAAATGGTTGCTTATTTCCGTAAAAACTTGATTTGTGAGACGTTAACACGTCAAGAAGTTGCGGCTTTGCGTGAGTATTTGCAAGATATTACCTTCAAAAAAGATCAAATCATTGCTGAAATTGGTGATGTTGGCGATTCGCTTTATTTTGTGGTCTCAGGAAAGTCAGCCTTATTTCGTGAAGAAGAAGGTGATGAAATTAAAGTGGCCAGTATGAAAGAAGGGACGCTAGTCGGTGAGATGTCTTTCTTTGACCGTAAGCCACGCAATGTCAGAATTAAAGCTGAATCTAAAACAGTACAGATGCTCGTGTTAACGCGTGCCATGTATCAACGGCTTAAAATCGAACATCCAATTATTGCGGTGAATTTGCTTGAAAATGCGATTGTCAGCTTGGATTATTTGATTCGTCATATGGGTGAAGATATTGCTAACTTAAATCATTATTTTTATGGTAACGGTCGACATTAATTTTTTAGACAGACTATGTTTTTGCTATTGCTAAGTATTTTGAGCATGATTGAGCGAATTAAATACTGCCTGTATGCTATTTAATGTGATGGGTTTTGTTAAAAATCGATTCATGCCAGCAGATTTGCAGGCTTGCTGATCTGCTAGTTCAGTATTGCCAGTGACAACGATAATTGGCGTGTTTATGCCCTGCGCACGTATAGCGCGTGCAGTGGCAACACCGTCCATTTCTGGCATTTTCATATCCATCATAATAACGTCAAATGACTGCTGCTTAATGAGCTGTAGCGCCTCGCGACCACTGTTGGCCGTTCGAACGCGATGCCCTGCTTTTTCTACAATTGCGGTTTGAATGCGTCTGATTGTTTCATTGTCATCAACCATTAAGACTGATAAATTCATCATGAGTTTTTCCTTTTGTATCATAACTGCGTTTCTTAACGATTAAAAACTTAGCCTACACATAATCTACGAA
>DYST01000012.1:13270-26400 GCA_020726325.1 Thiomicrospira cyclica
TATCATAACTGCGTTTCTTAACGATTAAAAACTTAGCCTACACATAATCTACGAATTAGCCTACACATAATCTACGAAACTAAGTGATTGGTCAATCACTAAGTTGGTAATAGATAGGTTTTGTTATCAGCGATCATAAGCGTTATCATCATTTTTTGGATTTTAGTTAGCACTATGTGCAGTCTGAACGATTGTTAATTTCTTGAAAAAACAACTAACTTAATGTTAAAATTAAAAGTTATTTTAATTAGTTCAAAAAAGTTTCATCATGTCTTGCGATTCATTAGTCCTTAACCATATCCAAAAACTATCACCTTATCAAACAGGTAAACCCATAGATGAGTTGCAACGTGAGTTTGGTCTAACCCATATCAGTAAATTGGCTTCTAATGAAAATCCGTTAGGGTGTTCACAAGCAGTGATCGAAGCCTTTCATGATCATCCTGTTGAGTTGGCACGCTATCCTGATGGTGCTGGGTTTTCCTTGAAAGCGGCAATTAGTTCGCACTTTGCTTTAGATGCCGCTGGTTTAGTCTTAGGTAACGGTTCTAACGATGTGTTAGAGCTGATTGGTCGTACCTTTGCGGGTGTTGGTGATGAAGTGATTTTTGCTCAATATGGCTTTGCTGTTTATCCGATTACCGTTCAAGCGATTGGCGCAACAGCGGTACAAGTGCCAGCGAAAGATTATGGTCATGATTTAATGGCAATGGCAGCAGCCGTAACGCCTAAAACGAAACTGATATATATTGCCAACCCCAATAATCCAACAGGAACTTGCTTTGGGCAAGCCGAATGGGATGCCTTTATGAGTGCTGTTCCGTCATCGGTGATTGTGGTGCTTGATGAAGCCTATACGGAATATGTGACACGAGCAGATTATGCCGATGGTTTGCGCGAGTTGGCAAAATATCCTAATTTAATTGTTACGCGCACCTTTTCGAAAGCATATGGCTTAGCGGGTTTGCGTTTGGGCTTTGCAGCCGCAACGCCAGAGGTAGCAGGTTATATCAATCGGGTGCGTCAACCGTTTAATGTGAACAGCATGGCGATGGTTGCTGGTGTTGCGGCCTTAGCCGATCAAGATTTTGTTAAAGAAGCTGTTGCAGTCAATCAAAAAGAAATGCGATTGTGGCAACAAGCGTTAACTATGTTGGGTTTACATTGGATTCCCTCGCAAGGTAATTTTTTATGTGTCGATATGAAACAAGAAGCCATGCCGATTTTTAACGCCTTATTGCGTGAAGGGGTGATTGTTCGTCCTGTGGTGGGTTATGGACTGCCCAATCATTTACGGATTTCTATCGGTAATGATGCAGAAAATATGCACGGTATCGAGGCGTTAACGCGCGTGATGCAATCGGTATGATTCAACGGTTAGCAATTTTAGGTGTTGGTTTAATTGGCGGTTCTTTAGCTTTATCCTTGAAGCAGCATGGATTAGTTGGTGAAGTGATTGGTTATGGTCGCTCCCAAGCGAATATCGATGAAGCCTTGGCTTTAGGGATTATTGACAAAGCAGTACCAACTGCGGCTCAGGCTGTGATGGGTGCTGATATGGTTGTTTTAGCCGTACCTTTGGCATCAATGCGTCTGTTATTGGCAGAAATTCGTCCTTATTTGGCTGCTAATGCGGTATTAACCGATGTTGGTAGTGCTAAAGGCTGTTGGGTCGATGATGTTTTAGCGGTGTGGGATGGTGTGTTTCCTGCTTTTGCTGTGCCAGCACACCCGATTGCAGGGGCAGAGCGTAGTGGTGCTGCTGCTGCCTTGGCTGATTTATATGTGCATCGTAAAGTCGTCATTACGCCACATACAGCGTCATCTCTCGATGCCATTGCACGTGTGACACAAATGTGGCAAGCAACAGGAGCGGATGTGCGTCAGATGTCGGTAGCTGAACACGATGAAACCTTTGCTTGGACAAGTCATTTGCCACATTTGCTCTCTTTCGCGCTAGTGGATATGTTCAGTCAACGCGATGATGTGGCGCGTTTGTTCGATTATACCGCAGGTGGTTTTCGTGACTTTACCCGTATTGCTGCTTCCGATCCAACCATGTGGCGCGATATTGTTCAGCTTAATGCGCCTGCCATTGGCGAGGCTTTAGCCGCTTATCAGGCACAATTGGCGCATTATCAAGCATTATTAGCCAATCAAGATTGGCAAGGGTTTGCCGAGTCTTTTAATCATGCAAAACAGACAAGGGATGCTTTTTTACCGCCCAAAAAAAGTTAGGAAAGATCTAAAAAGGCTTATACAGACTGATTGATAGGGTGCTGTTAGCGTTTGTGTGACTTAGTCGGTCTAAAACATGTTAAAATACTCATTTGTGCATTGCTGAATGCTCCCTGTTTTTGCTTTTTGGAGGATGACAAATGAGTCACAGCCCTAATATTCGTTACATTGTTAAAGCAGGCGGACGCTTGCAAGGTTCAGTTCGCGTCGCTGGTGATAAATCCATGTCACATCGTAGTATTATGCTGGGTGCGTTGGCTGATGGTATCACGCGTGTAACTGGGTTTTTAGAAGGCGAAGATAGCCTCAATACCCTAAAAGCCTTCCGTGCTATGGGGGTGGAAATTAGCGATCCAGACAATGGTAAAGTGACGATTAAAGGCGTTGGTTTGCGTGGATTAAAAGCACCCAAGTCGCCACTAGATATGGGTAATTCAGGTACTGCGATGCGCTTAATGTGCGGCATTTTAGCTGGACAAGATTTTGATAGCACCTTGATTGGTGATGCTTCATTAAGCAAGCGCCCGATGAAGCGTGTGACAGCGCCGTTAGCATTGATGGGTGCTAGAGTTGATAGTCAAGGTGAAAAGGGACTGCCACCCTTAGTTATTCACGGCGGTGCTGGCTTAATGGGTGTTGAATATGAACTACCAATGGCGTCAGCGCAGGTGAAATCCTGTGTGTTATTGGCAGGGTTATATGCCGAGGGTACAACGACGGTAACCGAGCCAGCACCAACCCGTGACCATACCGAGCGTATGTTGCGCGGTTTTGGCTATGATGTGCAAACCGTTGGTAATCAGATGAGCCTTGTTGGTGGTGGCAAACTAACTGCAACGGATATTGATGTGCCTGCAGATATTTCATCGGCCGCTTTTTTTATGGTTGCGGCGAGTATTGCATCTAACTCTGATATTACCTTATTGCATGTTGGTATTAACCCAACGCGAACAGGCGTGATTGATATTCTGCGCTTAATGGGCGCTGATATCACGCTGACGAATGAAAAAGAAGTGGGTGGTGAGCCAGTCGCCGATATCCGTGTTCGTAGTGCGCATCTTAAAGGGATTAGTATTCCAGAAAAGTTAGTACCGCTTGCGATTGATGAATTTCCAGTCTTGTTTGTTGCTGCTGCTTGTGCGCAAGGTCGTACTGTTTTAACAGGCGCTGAAGAGTTGCGCGTTAAAGAGTCTGATCGTATTGCGGTGATGGCAAATGCCTTGCAATCGATGGGGATTTTGGCCGTGCCGACTGAAGATGGCTGTATTATTGAGGGTGGACAATTAATTGCGTCAGCAGCGCCGATTGATAGCCATGGTGATCATCGTATTGCGATGGCGAGTGCGGTTGCTGCCTTACGTGTTGCCTCTGGTGAAGTCGTCATTGCTGATTGTGCCAATGTGAATACCTCTTTCCCTGGATTTGTTGAACTGTCTGCAGGCTTAGGTTTGGCAATTGTGCAGGAAGTCGCTGCATGAGTCTGATTCCTGTCATTACCGTTGATGGTCCTAGCGGTGTTGGTAAAGGGACTTTGTGCGCGCGCTTATCGGCACATTATGGTTTTCATTTTTTAGATAGTGGCGCTTTGTATCGTGTTTTGGGTCTTGCTGTTAATCAGCAGGCTTTGCCTTTGGACAGTGCAGCGGTCATTCAGTTTGCACGGCATTTACCCGTACGCTTTGTGGATGGTAAAATCTGGCTAGAAGAACAAGAAGTAACCGATGTTATTCGCACCGAACAGGTAGCCGCTTTGGCTTCACAGGTAGCTGTGATTCCTGCTGTGCGTGCGGCATTATTAGCCTTTCAGCAGGATTGTGCGCAAGGGCCAGGTTTGATTGCTGATGGTCGTGACATGGGTAGTGTTGTCTTTAAAAACGCGCTTGCTAAGCTGTTTTTAGAAGCAAATGCAACAGTTCGTGCAGAACGTCGTGTAAAACAGTTGAAAAACCAAGGGTTAGATGCTAACATTGTTCAGATAACTCAAGAGATTAAAGAGAGGGATGAGCGTGACCGTAATCGCTCCGTTGCTCCATTGATTGCAGCGGCTGATGCGTTGGTTATTGAGACCTCTCATTTGACTGCTGATGATGTGTTCAAGCAAGCAATTGCTTGGATTGATAATAAGTTTGCTGGCAGGAAGTAGACTTTTTTTTAAAACCAGACCCGTTGGTTATTCTCAGTCCCGCAAGAATAATAACCCAACAACGGCTTGATATTGATATTGAGATTTATAACATGGAATCTTTTGCTTCGCTTTTTGAGGAATCCCTCAAAACTTCGTTTGTTCAGCCTGGTGCCTTAATTAAGGGTACTGTCACTAAAATCACCAATGACTTTGTTTACGTCGATGCTGGCATGAAGTCAGAATCTGCGATTGCCATTAAGCAATTCATGGATGACAAAGGTGTATTAGAAGTTTCGATTGGTGATGAAGTTGATGTTGCTGTTGAAGCAATCGAAGATGGTTTTGGTGAAACAAAACTTTCTCGTGAAAAAGCAAAACGCGCAAGTACTTGGGACTGGTTAGAATTACAATTGACTGAAAACAACATCGTTAACGGCTTGGTAACAGGTAAGGTTAAAGGTGGTTTAACGGTTGATGTACACGGTATCCGTGGTTTCTTACCAGGTTCTTTAGTTGACACGCGTCCTGTTCGTGACTTTGGCTTCTTAGAAGGTAAAGAAATCGAATTGAAACTGGTTAAGTTAGATCGTAAGCGTAACAACGTGGTTGTTTCTCGTCGTGCGGTTATCGAAGCTGAAAGCAGTGCTGAACGTGATGAATTGCTCAAAAATCTTGACGAAGGTTCTCATGTTAAAGGTGTGGTTAAAAACCTTACTGACTATGGTGCGTTCATTGATTTGGGCGGTATTGATGGTCTGTTACACATTACTGACATCGCTTGGCGTCGTATTAACCATCCTTCAGAAGTCCTTAACGTGGGCGACGAAGTGGATGTTAAAGTGCTTAAGTTTGACCGCGAGCGTAACCGTGTATCATTGGGCATGAAGCAGTTAGAAGCTGATCCTTGGAGCAAGATTGCAGCAGCATTCCCACCAAATTCAGAAGTGACTGGTAAAGTTGCTAACCTAACTGACTACGGTGCTTTCGTTGAAATTCAAGAAGGCGTGGAAGGTTTGGTTCATACTTCTGAACTTGATTGGACTAACCGTAACATTCACCCATCTAAAGTTGTTCATTTGGGTCAAGAAGTTAAGGTTCGCGTGTTGGATGTTGACACAGAACGTCGTCGTATTTCGTTGTCGTTGAAGCAGTGTCAGATGAATCCTTGGGAATCTTTCGGTTCTCAGTTCAATAAAGGCGACAAAATCACTGGTAAGATCAAGTCAATCACTGACTTTGGTATCTTCATCGGTTTAGATGGTGGTATTGATGGTTTGGTTCACTTGACTGACATTTCTTGGCACAAGACTGGCGAAGAAGCCATTCGTGACTTCAAGAAAGGCGATGAGTTAACAACAACGATTCTTGCCATTGATCCAGAGCGTGAGCGTATCTCTTTAGGCTTGAAGCAATTAGAGCAAGACCCATTCAGCACGTTTACAGCTGAAGTAAGTCGTGGTGCAATTGTGACAGGTGTGATTACCTCTGTTGATGAAAAAGGTGCTGAAGTTGAATTGGCTTCTGACGTTGTTGCTTATTTGCGTGCATCAGAAATTTCTGCTGAACGTGTTAATGATGCGCGTGATGTGCTGAAAGTGGGTGATAAAATCACTGCTCGCGTTACTAACGTTGATCGTAAGACACGTGCGATTCAGATTTCTGTTCGTGCGAAAGATGAAGCTGAACAAGCTGAAGCAATGAAAGGCTTTAACAATACTGCTGTAACAAGCAACACCTTAGGTGATCTGTTAAAAGGTCAATTCTAATTCGTTAGTTTTGATTTAAGTAAAGCACTGTCTTTGCTTGGCTTAACAAAACCTCTGACGATCGTGCGCTTTGCGTGCTCGTCAGGGGTTTTTTATCCCATTTTTATGCTGTTTTTTGCTATCTATGTTGTTAGCTTTTTGAGTTGAAAATACAGATACCAACAGATAGTAACCAACAAGAAATCAGGAACATTATGACAAAATCAGAACTGATCGATTTAATTGCACGTAGTCAAAACCAAGTTCCAGCTAAGGGCATTGAAGAGGCCGTCAATTTAATTTTAGAAACCTTAACAGACGCTTTGGTTGCCGATGACCGTATTGAAATTCGCGGTTTTGGTAGTTTTACCTTGCATCATCGTAAGCCTCGTATTGGTCGCAATCCTAAAACAGGCGCTGCTGTGTCGTTGCCAAGTAAGCGCGTGCCACACTTTAAGCCGGGTAAAGAATTAAAAGAAAGCATTGATGCGAGCCGATTGACCGTAACTTTGGTTAATTAAACAGTAAATTGGAAGGTTAACATGACTTATTGGATTGGCATCATTATCTTAGTCTTTGGGATAATATTAGGATTGCAAAATCCAGAGGTTGTGACTTTCCATCTTGCCTATTGGCAATGGGAATTGCCATTTTCTGTTGCCGCGCTGATTATTTTTATTATGGGCGTTTTAGTTGGCTGGTTATTTGCTCGTTTACAGGGTTTGTTTCGGAGGAAAAAATGACAACCAGTTCCCCTATTTGTGTTGCACTTGATTTTTCAACTGCAACGCAGGCATTAGACTGTGCCAGAATACTTTCCCCCAAAGATTGCCGTATTAAAATTGGTAAAGAATTGTTTACTCAAGCAGGACCTCAGTTAGTTGAGTCTGTCCAAGATTTGGGTTTTGAAGTTTTTTTAGATCTCAAATTTCATGATATTCCGAATACGGTTGCAGCAGCAGTCGATGCAGCAGCGCGTTTAGGGGTGTGGATGGTTAATGTTCACGCCAGCGGTGGTCGCAAGATGATGACAGCTGCACGTGAGACATTAGAAAAACATCAGAAACGTCCCTTATTAATCGCCGTTACCATTTTAACCAGTCTGTCTGATGACGAATTGATGGAAATCGGCTATATGTCAGGTGCTGGCACAATGGTTGAGCATTTGGCAGCCCTAGCACAATCTTGTGGTTTGGATGGTGTGGTTTCATCGGCACAAGAGGCAAGTGTGCTGCGCACTACTTTGGGTCAGGATTTTAAGTTAGTCACGCCTGGGATTCGTTTACCCGAAAGCACGAAAGATGATCAGACTCGCATTTTAACACCTGAAGCGGCGATGGCTGCTGGGGCAAGTTATTTGGTTGTTGGTCGTCCAATCACTCGCGCTGCCGATCCTGCTGCTGCTCTGGCACACATTTTAGAACGCATTGCCGCGTCATAAATAAAAAGGCACTTAATCGCATGAAAATCAATCGTCAGCAAAAACATATTTCTAAGCTGACAGTCAACCCTGCCTTGCAGTCACATCGTGACAAACTCGATATTCAAGACTTAACGCATGACGGTCGGGGGGTTGGTCGTTTATTGGGTAAAGCTGTCTTCGTTGCAGGTGCGTTGCCTGGTGAAACAGCAGATGTTCAGGTGGTCAATCAAAAAAGCCAGTACATCGAAGCGAAATTATTGGGTATTGAAAATCCATCAACGGCACGCGTAGAGCCTGCTTGTGCGCATTTTGGTGTCTGTGGTGGCTGTCAGTTGCAACACATTTCTGATGAGATGCAGCACGAGTTCAAGCGTCATCAGTTAGATAAAAGTTTGCAAAAAGCAGATATAAAATTGGCTGATGGTGTTTGGCAGCCAGATTTGCTGGGTGATGGTTTTCATTATCGTCGTCGCACACGCTTCGCGCTTAACCGTCAGGGCGAGTTGTGTTACCGTGCTTTGGGTGGCAAAAACTTGGCAATTATTCAGGATTGCCCGCAACTATCGCAGCCATTATCGGCATTGTTTCAAAAACTCAAACAAGACTTGCTACGCTTGCCCTATATGGGTGTTGATGAGGTTGAGTTGTTAAGTATCGGTGATAATGCCTTAATTTTGCACCTTAATTTGCAATGGCGTGATATGAATCTCGCGCCTTGGCAAGCTTGGTGTGTTGCCAATGACGTTTCTGGATTGGGGTTGCAAGGGCATGGTCGTGATGGCAAGCTAACGATGATTTCTTCTGCTCATTTGTATTATGCTTTGGATGATATTCGCTTTGGCTTAACGCCAGATCAGTTTGTGCAGGCGCATGAGCAGGTCAATCAACAGATGGTTGCTACTGCTGTTGATTGGTTAGCTGCAGGTGAAGCTGATTCTGTGTTAGAACTTTTTTGCGGTATGGGTAATTTTTCATTGCCTTTAGCGCAACAAGCGAAAGCACTGTTGGGGCTAGAGTTAAGTGACCAAAGTGTCGCTGCTGCTAAAGAAAATGCACAAGCAAATGGCATCAGCAATTGTACTTTTGCCAAAGTCGATATTTTTGCCGATGATTGGATTTGCCCGCGCGAGTTTAGTCATGTTCTGCTCGACCCGCCTTGGGATGGTGCTTTGGCTGCAGCGACGCAATTAGCAAAGCGTAAGTCGGTGAAGCGAATTGTGTATGTTTCTTGTCATCCTGCAACCCTTGCACGCGACCTAGTGTTGTTGCAAAAAGGCGGCTTTAAGGTGCAAAAAATTTGTATGGCAGATCAGTTTCCACAAAGCTATCATGTTGAATCGGTTGTTTTGTTGATACGTTAAAATCATTAAAAAAGGTGTGATTCATGGGCAAGGAAATCGAACGTAAGTTTTTGGTGGTCAATGATGACTGGCGTGTTGGTGCATCTCGTACTGCGGAATATTCACAAGGCTATTTGAATGAGCCTGTTTCTTGTTCGGTGCGGGTGCGTATTGAAGACGATCAAGCACGGTTGAATATTAAACGCGTACAAATTGGTATGTCGCGTGACGAATTTGAATATCCGATTCCGTTAGAAGATGCAAAAGCATTGATGACGATGGTGTTGGGACCTAATGTGATAAAAACCCGTCATTTTGTCATGATCGATGGTCATGAGTGGGAAGTTGATGAGTTTCATGGTGATAATGCGGGCTTGGTCGTTGCTGAATTAGAGCTTGATGCTGAAGATGAGGTGTTCACTCGTCCAAGTTGGTTGGGCAAAGAAGTCACTGAGGAAGCACGTTATTACAACGTATTTTTATCGCAACGCCCATTTAGTCTGTGGACTGAGGCAGAAAAATTCAACGTTTAAATGGATAACGCGCTCGTCACTTCACGTCGTGCTCTGCTTAAATGGGGGGCGACGGGTTTATTAGCCTTTGGTGGGGTTGCTTGCACTCGTTACCAGCCAGATGATGCACTGGATATTATCCGCATTGCCGTCCCTGATGTATCGCCGCGTTTAGATCCACGCTATGCTACGGATGCTTTCTCTACCCGTATCGGGCGTTTACTTTATCCTGCTTTAGTCGATTTTAATGAGTCTTCTCTTCCTTCTCCTTGGTTAGCAACACATTGGCAGTGGTTAGATGAAACACGTTTATGGGTCGGTATCCGTTCGGGTTTAAGGTTTCATCATGGCAAGTTATTAACAGCTGCTGATGTCGTTGCAACTTATCAGTCTGTCTTATCACCTCGTATTGCATCGCCCTTAAAAGGTCCTTTACGTAATTTATCATCCGTTGAGGAGCAAGATGCTGGTGTTGTTTTTCACTGGAAAAGAGCGGATAAACTGGCTTTATTTCGTTTGACTCTACCCATTATGCCAGCTGATTTGTTGGCGTTAGATCATAACTTTGATCTTGAACCCATTGGTTTAGGTGCTTGTCGGCTAGATGTGTTAAGCGATCAAAATTTGATTTTGCAGCGTCCAGACGGGGTAAGGTTAAGCTTCATGGGGGTGAAAGATGCCAGTGTTCGAGTGTTGAAATTGGTGCGTGGTGAAGTAGACATGCTACAGAACGATTTATCGCCTGAGTTAATTCGTCATGCGCACAGTCGCTCTTCTTTGCACGTCCAGACACGAACAGGAACTTCTTTTTCTTATATTGGTGTTAATTTAGCCGATCCTATTTTAGAAAATCCGTTAGTGAGACAGGCGATTGCATACGCCATTGATCGTCCACGCTTGATTCGTACGCTATTAGATCATATGGCAACCCCTTGCGAGGGTTTGTTTCCGCCTGAGCATTGGTGTGGCTTGTCGAGCAGCACGCAAGGGCATGAGTATAATCCAGAAAAGTCACGCCAACTGTTAGCGCAAGCAGGTTTTACTCAACCGATTGCGTTAAGCTATAAAACATCGACAGACTCGACCAGAGTTCGTCTTGCAACGGTTTATCAAGCAATGCTCAAAGAGGTGGGGATTCATTTGTCGGTGGATAGTCATGACTGGGGCACTTTTTATAGCGATATTAAACAAGGGCGTTTTCAGCTTTATGGCTTGGCATGGGTTGGGGTGAAATCGCCCGAAATTTTTGAATATGCTTTTGCCAGTTATTCTATCCCACCCATTGGCGCGAATCGTGGCTATTATGCCGATCATAAGCTCGATGAGATGCTTAAAGAAGCACTGATTGCACCGTCGATGCTTGAAATGGCAAAGCATTACAAACACATTCAGCAACATTTATTAGCGGCTTTGCCCATTATTCCCCTGTGGCATGACCATCAAACCTTAGTTACGCGCGAAAATATTAAAGACTATGTTATGGCTGCTGATGGACGTTATGATGCTTTGTTGCATACGCAGAAGGTGCAAATGTGAATAATTTAATAATCTTAATGGCATGGGTAAAATATGTTTCAGTCCGATTTGATTGATGATTGCTATGATCTTTCTGGAACGAGCAATCATCGTATGCCTGATTTAATCGGTTATAAATTCATTGATTTATTTGCTGGCATTGGTGGTATTCGCATTCCATTTAGTGAACTTGGTGCTGAATGTGTTTTTTCATCTGAGTGGGATAAACACGCGCAGCAAACTTATTATATGAATCATGGTCACTTACCCAACGGTGACATTACAGAAATTGAAGCGCGAGCGATTCCATCGTTTGATATTTTGTTAGCAGGCTTTCCATGCCAACCTTTTTCCAATGCCGGGCACAAAAAAGGATTTGAAGATACAAGAGGTACTTTGTTTTTTGATGTTTGTCGCATTGCTGACTATCATAAGCCCAAAGTAATGTTGTTAGAAAATGTAAAAGGGTTTAAGAGTCATAATAAAGGTCAAACTTTTACAGTTGTATCTGAAGCATTAAAAAGTTTGGGTTACAGCAGTTATAGCAAGGTGTTGAATGCGAGAGATTTTGGATTGCCACAAAATAGAGAAAGAATTTTTATTGTTTGTTTTTTAGACGACTACTTTCGCAAAGATGAAAGTTTTAATTTTCCTACGCCTAGCTTGCTTAAAACAAAAGTAGAGAATATTCTAGATGATGTTGTTGATGAAAAATATACACTTTCTGATAGACTTTGGGCTGGTCATCAACGCAGGAAAGAAGAACATAAAATAAAAGGTAATGGCTTTGGTTATAGTTTGTTTAGTCGTGGGTCGCCTTATACAAGCACGATATCAGCAAGATATTATAAAGATGGTTCTGAAATTTTGATTGAGCAGATTGATAAAAATCCCAGAAAAATAACACCAAGAGAGGCGTGTCGTTTACAGGGATTTCCAGAGAATTTTATCTTGCCAAAAAGTGAAGTTCAAGCCTATAAACAGTTTGGAAACTCTGTGCCTGTACCTGTGGTGAGAGCAATTGCTAAAAATATTGCATCGTCATTAAATAAAATTAATACAAGAAATAAATCATGAAAGTTGAAGCGCTTACTAAAATTGGTATCCCTGCAGCGACCATCAAGAAAGTGCACGATAAGGCAGACAGAAGTACGGAGTATGATTTTTTCTTTGAGTTAGATGGTAAGTCTTTCGGCATTGGTGCTAAAAAAACGTTACGAGAGCGATATAAACAGTTTATTAAAACAGCGATGACTTCAAAAATTGATGTTGTTATTGAAATTACGCTAGGGTTAGATCTTAACGAAGAAAAAGCCAAGACAATTTTAGAACACGGTACAAAGTTGTTTGTATCCGATGAGATTTATCAACAACGATTGTTTTTACAACAAATGGAAGGTGTTTACTCAACAAAACAATTAGATCTAGAATTACTCAAGCAGTTAGCTAAAAATAGCTAGTATGACTTACCATGCAATCATTTCAATTAGTCAACAACGTCTGTTTATCTGGCGGGGTGATGTGTGTGTATTTGAGTGTGCAATAAGCTCGGCAGCTCATGGTATTGGTTGTGTGCGTGATAGTGGCTGTACGCCCATTGGTCGGCATTATGTACGAGCGGTGATTGGTGCTGGTCAGCATCCATTAACGGTATTTAAAGCACGTCGTCCGACGGGTGAGCAGTGGTCAAGCGAACTGGCAGCCGAAAATCCCGATAGAGATTGGATTTTAGGGCGTATCTTGTGGTTGTGCGGTATTGAATCTGGCATCAATCGTGGTGGCCATGTGGATACATTTAGACGCTATATTTATCTGCATGGTAGTCCCGATGAGGGCGTAATAGGTGTCCCAGCATCGCACGGCTGTATTCGTGTGCGCACTGCCGATATGATGACTGTTTTTAATTATTTAGGCTACGGTTCTGTGGTGGATATTAAGCCATGATGTTTTCGATTGCGCGTCAAGTGTTCGGTATGTTCGCCGTGATATGGGTGGTGATCACGGCAGTATTTATGTTGTTGCATCTTGCCCCTGGCGACCCGATTGGTGTGATGTTAGGCGATAGTGTCGGGCTGGATGAAGCTGCTTTGCGTGCGAAATTAGGGCTGGATGTGTCTTTGTTGGTTCAATATCAGCAGTTTTTATGGGGCATACTGCACGGCAATTGGGGACAGTCACTCTTTTATCAAAAGCCTGTTTTAACGCTATTATTAGATCGTTTGCCTGCAACCC
>DYST01000012.1:26500-29651 GCA_020726325.1 Thiomicrospira cyclica
CTCTTTTATCAAAAGCCTGTTTTAACGCTATTATTAGATCGTTTGCCTGCAACCCTAACCTTGGCGGCTTTAGCCATTAGTGTTGCCTTATTGGTGGCTTTACCTTTGGGTATTATTGCTGCCATTCGTAAAGATCAATGGCAGGATAAAACAGCGATGATTGTGGCATTAATTGGTATGTCGATTCCCAGCTTTGTTCTCGGTCCAATTTTAATGATTGTACTTGCTGTCGATCATGGCTGGTTTCCTGTTTCGGGTATGGATGCACCACTGGCATGGGTATTGCCTGCTGTTTCTTTAGGGACAGCGTTGGCGGCTATTTTAACCAGAATGTTGCGTTCTTCGTTGTTGGAAGTTTTGCATGAAGATTATATTCGTACCGCTCGTGCTAAGGGAGCAAGTGAGGGGCGCGTGTTGTTAATGCATGCTTTGCGCAATGCATTTTTGCCTGTGTTAACCTTGTTAGGATTACAGCTAGGGGCGTTATTAGGTGGGGCAGTGATTACGGAAACGGTATTCGATTGGCCAGGATTGGGTTTGTTATTAGTGGAGTCGATTCATCGTAGAGATTATCCCTTAGTATTGGGTGCGATTTTATTGATTACCTTGTTTTATGTCAGCTTAAATACTTTGCTTGAGTTAGCCTATACTTGGTTAGATCCACGAATAAAACAACAGGTTAGTGCATCATGTTAGCCAAATTAGCACAGCTTCGCTGGTCAACGTGGATTATTTTGCTTTGGTTGGCGATGATCGTGATTGCGCCATTTTTTAGTGCACCAGCTGAACAAATGCAGCTTGAGTCTTTATTATTGTCACCTGTTGCTCATTTTCCACTGGGTACGGATGAGTTAGGTCGTCCTTTATGGGCAAGGTTATTATCGGGAGCGCAGACATCGGCGTATGTGGCATTAATGGTCGTTACGGTATCAGCAACACTGGGAACGCTGATTGGTATGTTGTCGGCGTATATCGGTGGCTGGTTTGATACGGCTGTGCGCTGGATTATCGATGCTTTTTTAGCTTTTCCGCACTTGTTGTTGGCCATTGCCTTGGCGGCGGTATTGGGGCCTGGTATTGGTAACTTGATTTTGGCATTAACCTTAGTTGGTTGGGTTGGCTATGCGCGTTTAGCACGCGGTCAGACGTTATCTTTACGTGGGCGTTATCATGTATTGGCAGCGCAGTCGCTGGGTGTTCGACACCGTTGGATTCTCTTGCGTCATATTTTCCCGTTATTACTCGCCCCTTTGGCAATTGAGGCAACCTTTGGTATTGCAGGGGCGGTCATTGCCGAAGCAGGACTGTCATTTTTAGGTTTAGGTGTTCAGCCACCGCAAGCCTCGTGGGGTAGTATGATTCGCGAGGGTGCGCGTTTCATTTTAGTTGCCCCTCATCTGGTATTAGTGCCTGGTGTTACCTTAATGTTGGTTATTTTGGCGGTGAATCGTTTCGGTGATGGCTTGCGCGATAAGCTCGATGTGAAAAGTGGCTTTTAGTCGTGCATTTGCTACGATCAATTTAATTTAAGGAATCATAATGATGAATGGCATGAGCTTATCGGATTTAATTCAACAGCATGATGCTGTTTTAGTGCTCTTTGGTGCGCCAACCTGTCGTGTTTGTGGCGATATTAAACCACATTTATTTGAAGCTGTGACTAAGGCTTATCCCACGATGCAAACGGTTTACATCAATTGTAATGATGAAGTCGAAACCTGTGCGCAACGCGGTGTGTTTAGCTTGCCTGTGGTTCACGTTTATTTGCAAGGGCAAAAGTTTGTCGAAAAAGGGCGCGTATTTAGTATTGCTGCCTTAATTGAAGAATTAGAACGTCCAATGCAGCTAATGCAATCTTAATAAAAGCGAGAAAACGATGACCATGATTACTACCTTGTTTATTGCGAGTCTATTCAGTTATCTGACCATTGAATTATGGCTTAATCATAAAAACCAGCGGCATATTATGCTTAATCGCGATGCTGTTCCGATGGATTTTGTTGACGTTATTAGTTTAGAGGCACATCAGAAAGCAGCAGATTATAGCCTGACCAAATTAGCTTTATCGCGTTGGGTGCTATTTGTCGATAGTTTATTGCTATTAGTGATGACTTTGGCTGGCGGCTTTCAAATTGTTTATGATTTTTGGCTCGGCATAGACTGGGTATCCGGTACGGAGCGAGATGTTGTCTTTTTATTATCCGTTTTTGCACTGATGTCGGTCGTTGGTTTGCCTTTTTCTGTTTATAGCACCTTTGTGATTGAAGAAAGGTTCGGTTTTAATAAAACAACAGCAATGAAGTTTATAATGGATTTACTAAAAAGCTTTGCGCTGATGCTGGTGTTAGGTGTGCCGTTATTATGGGGCATGGTTGCCATTATGACTGCGTTTATTAACGACCTGTGGTGGCTTTATGCATGGGTGGGTTGGATGGCATTTAATATCTTAATGCTTTGGGCATTCCCAATTTGGATTGCCCCAATTTTTAATCAGTTTACGCCTTTAGCCGATGGTGAAATGAAAGATCGTATTGAAGCATTGCTGATTAAAACAGGATTTAACAGTAATGGCATTTTTGTGATGGATGGCTCGTCGCGTTCGGGGCATGGTAATGCTTATTTCACGGGCTTTGGTAAAAATAAACGCATTGTCTTCTTTGATACCTTGCTCGAAAAACTCAGTATTGATGAAGTTGAAGCGGTCTTAGCGCACGAATTAGGGCATTTTAAGCATGGACACATCAAACAACGCTTTATTGAAGGCGCGTTGATGAGTTTGGCTGGTTTGGCGTTATTGGGTTGGTTAGTGCAGTTGCCAGAGTTTTATACTGGTCTAGGCATGACAACACAAAGCCCCGCGATTGCCTTACTGTTATTCATGATGGTTGTGCCGACATTGTTTTTCTGGTTAAGTCCATTAATGGCAATTAAAAGCCGTAAGCATGAGTTTGAGGCAGATGCTTTTGCAGCGCAACATGCCTCGGCGACGGCATTAGTCAGTGCTTTATTGGGCATGTATCGTGATAATGCCAGCACCTTGACGCCACATCCGTGGTATTCAGCTTATCACGATAGTCATCCACCTGCGAAGATTCGGATTGATCATTTAAAATCAATAAGCTCCTTATAGTCTAATGAAATCCCCCCGCCT
>DYST01000081.1 GCA_020726325.1 Thiomicrospira cyclica
TGGTTAAGCATGTTTGTGAATATAAGGGAGTATTACTGGTGAAAATCGGAGCTAAATTAGGTCTATTAATGGGTGTTTTGAGTGCGATTATTCTGACGCAACTGTCTATTACGCTCATGTCTAATATTGCGATTAAAAATGGCGTATCCGAAGTAATACAACAGGTTAAGCTAGCTGAACTTACAACACAGCTAATCCATACTGTCCAAGTAGAGCGCGGCGTGACTGCTGGAGTTATCGTTTCGGGCGGTTTGCAGGGGCAAGATGCCATGATGACAGCACGACAAAAGGTCGATCAGGCGTTTGTTCCCCTTAATACTCAAATCACTGCCATGTCTGGCATGTCTTTTACCCCTCAGCAAACAGATGCACTCGCTGTTATTAGAAACTTTGCACAAGACCTATCATCAACAAGATCTAAAGTTGACAGCAAAACGATTAAAGCAACAGAATGGGTTGACCATGTAACCTTATCTATCTCTAAAATGATGCCGACACTAATGATTGCAACCAGCATAGATGATGTTGGCACTTCATTGCGTTCACTTTACCTCCTAAGCGAAGCGAAAGAGTTAGCAGGTCAAGAACGTGCTATCGGTAATGCAACCATTACGGCGAAAGCATTTTTGTCTGATGAACGCATGATTCAGTTTATTCGACTTGATGGCGCGCAAAAAACCAAGCTTGAAGCATTAGAGCGTGCCTTGTCAAATCAAACACTTGCACAGCTAAAAGCAGTCCGTAGCGCTGACTTTTCGCATGATATTCGTCAGATGCGTTCGATCATGGTTGAGCGTTATCTGTCAAAAAGTCCGATTACCCTAGATGCTGGTCAGTGGTTTGCAAAAACAACCAAGCGCATTAATGAGCTTAATGATGTTGGTGCTACGCTAATTGCACAAACACAGGCACAGATCGAAGAACACAATAGTCATGCAACACAATCGGTTATTGCCTCTATTGTCTTTGGCTTGATATTAATCATTGGCTTAATGCTTGTTTTTCTGTTTCTTGTGCAAAAAGGCATTCGTAAGCCCCTCGAAGCAATGAGTCATCAATTGGTTAATATTGCCAATACCAGCTGTTTTTCGATGCGTGTCAATGATGCCTCACAAGATGAAATTGGCGATGCAGCACGCTCTTTAAATCAACTCTTAGCAAGCCTAAATTTAGCAATGACAGAAACCAATAGCGTCGTATCTGCGATTGCAGCAGGTGATTTAAGCAAACGTATTAATGGTAATTATATCGGCGATTTAGATGTCTTAAAACAAGGCGTTAATGATTCGGCAAATAATATTGCTACCGTGATGACCGAACTATCTGGGGCAATGATGGCATTGCAAGCAGGTGATTTTAATAAGCGATTAAACACCAATGCGCAGGGTCAATATGGTGAAATTCTCACCAATGCCTCCAATGCGATGATGGTCTTTAATCAGGTTATCGATGAAATTGTCGAAGTGATGCACCAAATGAGTGAGGGTGACTTTAATAGTCGTGTTCGTGTTGTAGCATATGGTGATTTGTTAACCATGAAGGACAATATCAACACCTCAATGGCTGCAATTGCCCAAGCCATTAATGCCATTAGCGAAGTGGTAGCAGCGCAAGCGATGGGCGACTTAACTAAAGAATTGCCAACAGGCTCTTTTAAAGGACAGTTGCACGATCTTAAAAATGCCATTAACTACTCATCGTCTAAGGTAAAAGAGTCGGTTATTCAGGCTGTTCTGGCTTCTAACATTGTGAATGCAGCATCAGCACAAGTGTCGCAAGGATCTGCCGATCTTTCTTCTCGCGTGCAAGAACAAGCAGCAGCCTTAGAAGAAACCAGCTCTACGATGCATCAAATGGCAACCGCTGTACAAACCAATACTGCGAATGCAAAAAGAGCTGCTGAACTTGCACAGCAAGTGCAAAATCAGGCAGGATCTGGTGTTGATGTGATGCAGCAGACCATTAGCGCGATGCAATCCATTAAAGCGTCAAGTGGCAAAATTGCCGATATTGTTACCATTATCGATAGCATTGCCTTCCAGACTAACCTGTTAGCACTCAATGCAGCAGTAGAGGCTGCTCGTGCTGGCGAACATGGTCGAGGCTTTGCCGTCGTTGCCAGTGAAGTTCGTGCCTTAGCACAAAAATCAGCCGATGCTGCCAAAGATATTAAAAACTTGATTTCCGATAGCGTTGGTCGTATCGAAGTTGGTACACAACTGGCAGATAAATCTGGTGCAATGCTAGGCGGTATCACCGATTCCGTGCAGCAAGTAGCAAGCATGATTGGTGAAATTGCTCATGCCAGTGCCGAACAAAACGCAGGCATTGGTCAGGTGCATCGTGCGATTGCCGAGATTGATGCCGTAACACAGCAAAATGCTGCATTGGTAGAAGAAACCAGCTCAGCGGCAGAAAGTTTAAGTGCCGAAGCCAACCACTTACGTGAAAATATGGCATTTTTTAAGACAGGACAATCGGTAGGGACAAACCTAAATATTCGCCCAGCAGCATCCGTAGGGGCGAACCTAAGTGTTCGTCCAACTCGCCCATCTTTACCAGCACCTAAAAAGACAAACACAACGGAATGGGGTGAGTTTTAAAGATCGGGGCGTGATTTTTCACGCCTTGACCGACATAATTTGCTACAATCCAAAAGGTAATAAAAAACTAGGACTGAGCCGTTATGAAACATCTTAATCGTCGTCAATTTTTAGCAGGACTTGCTGCTGCGAGCCTTATGCCAGCAATGAGCTTCGCAGCAAACTCTGAGCTATTGATTTATTGTGGTATTACCATGGTACGTCCGATTGGTGAAATGGCACTTGAGTTTAAAAAACTACATGGTATTAAAGTCAATATCAGTCAAGGCGGCTCGGAAGATCTTTATAAAAGCTTAAAACTAAGCAAAAAGGGCGATCTTTACTTACCTGGTGAACCTAGCTATCGTAATAAATTCTTTGCTGAAGGTTTGATGGGCGATTTTAAAACGATTGGTTATAACCAAGCTGCCCTGTTTGTACGTAAAGGAAATCCTAAAAAAGTTACTGCCGACCTGCATCAATTATTGCGCAGCGACTTAACCATGGTGTTGTGTACTGCCGAGCAAGGCAGCATCGGTATTGAATCCAAGCAAGTGCTCACAAAACTGGGGATTTATGAAAAAGTCGTTGACCTAGCATCGCAACTCTTACCCGACTCTCGTATGCTTAATGCCGCCCTAAAAAAGGGGGAAGCAGATATTACGCTGAACTGGCGTGCAACAGCCTTTTTTGCAGATAATCAAGCGGCAATTGATGTCATTGACTTACCTAAAGATACTGCGATACCACAAGCATTGTTACTCAATTTGCTAACCTTTAGCACCAATGTTCAAGCCGCAAAACAGTTTATTGATTATGCAGCAAGCCCTGTCGGGCAAGCGATTATGCGTAAACATGGCTTTTTAGACAGCAGCACATTGAACTAATATCATGCTTGCTCAAACGCCCGTCAAAACCTCTGCATTGCGTGTATTTTTACTGCAAGGGGTATTTATTATTGGGTTTTTAATGGTTTTCGGATTAGAACAAGTTTTCTCTAATTTGATTCAAAAACTCGATCAGGTTAATCAAAATGAACAAGCGCGTTTGTTGATTGGTGAGCAGATATTGCGTGATATCAAAACGGTTGAACTGAATGTTTACCGTATGACCATTTCGACAGATCATCATGCGCACAAGCGTTTTGAAAAAAGTATTCTCGAAAGCGTCGATAGTTTATACAAAAATCTTAATGTACTGCGTAATGGTGGCTCGGTTACACGTACCATTTATCTCAATCTTGATGTTGCTGATCAGATGGTTAACACGGTGACTTATACGCCAGATCAGTCCAAACCCTATACCTTAGCACTGATCGAACTCGCACCACTCATTGATCAAATTTTAGACAAAACACCTGTGCTACGACAACTGCTCGAAGCGAGAGAAATTGAAAGACGCAAAGAAAATAGCAGCGATTTGATTAGCTACGAAGCACAAATTAAATATTATGTGAAGCAAATTCCCTCTTTCTTCATTCGCTTAAAAGAAAATGCCAACCGTCTAAGCTACGATACACAGCAACGACTCGCTGAATTAGAAGTAGATTTACAGGCACAAAAATCGCGTTATGAAGCAACCAAATTTGGGCTGATCATTATGGTGATTTTATCTGTTATTGCTATTGGTTTTATTTTTGCACGCCAAATTAATCAAAGTAACAATCAACTGACGCTTGCATGGCAAGAAATGCAACGTGCCAAAGAAGAAGCTGATAATGCCAGTCGTGCTAAGTCCGAGTTTGTATCGCGCATGAGCCATGAACTACGGACACCGCTGAATGCCATTCTTGGTTTTGCGCAACTGCTACAAATGGACGATCTCAAAGCGATACAAAAAGAGCCTGTAGAACAAATTAATCGCGCGGGTAATCACTTATTAGAATTAATCAATCAAGTATTAGATATTGCCAAAATTGAAGCGGGCAAGCTAGAAGTCGAACAGCTTGACATTAATCTAACGCAACTCATTCAGGATACAGCGGCGATTAGTGGTGAGCGCGCGCGTAGTAAAGGCTTAGACTTTATTGTAGATAGTGATGACAACTTACCATCATGGGTGCTTGGTGATCCGACGCGTATTCGTCAAGTGCTGATTAACTTAATTGGTAATGCCATCAAATTTACCGATAGTGGTAAGATTACGCTATCAGTAAAACCAACGACAACCGAAAATATGATTCGCTTTGATGTGGTCGATACGGGTATTGGTATGACTCCAGTGGCACAAAGTCGTTTATTTAAAGCCTTCGCACAAGCCGATGAGTCGATTACGCGCAAATATGGCGGTACAGGGCTAGGGCTTATGCTGTGTAAAGAAATTGTCGAAGCCATTGGTGGACACATTGAAGTAGAGAGCGAACTTGGTAAAGGCTCTCATTTTTGGTTTGAGATTCCATTACCCACAGCGGTGCTTTGTGAAACGGCAACGATGCCAGAAACAGCCCTATCTTCTTTGGTAACACCGCAAACGCGTAACGACAGTGAGACAAATTCTGTCGTAGAAAGAGCTTCTCTAGAAGGAAGTTCTGTTCTATTGGTCGAAGACAACCTTGTTAATCAAATGGTAGCTACTAAATTTTTAAATAAGTTTGGTATCACACCAGAGATTGCCAATAATGGACAAGAAGCCTTAACCATGTTGGCAAGCAGTCACTACGATTTAGTGCTACTTGATTTAGAAATGCCCATTATGGATGGCTACACAACCATTAGCAAAATTCGTGAAGCAGAAGGCTATTTAGATCATTATCAACATCAAGTTGTGATTGCCATGTCTGCCAACGCCCTGAATGAAGACAAACAACGTGCATTCACTCTGGGCATGGATGACTATTTAACAAAACCTGTCAATTACTCAGCGTTGCAAACAACATTAGAGAGATGGTTGCTCAAGCACTAACCGTGCTAAATCACTTAATGCGCTTCTGGGATGATGCTTGACATCGTTTTATCATGTACGACGGAGCATACTGTGCAACTATTTGCCTGTGGATTTTCAACCGCATCAGCAACTTTAGCAAATAAATCTTGCACTTCTTTCGGACTAAAAACAGAGAGTAGCTGATTCATTTGCTCGGGTGTCATCATCACATTGGTGAATTCTCCCGTTGATAACTGCAGCTGAATGCCGCAGGCATCGGGTTGCGAGCCACCTTCTTCAATAAGCTCCGCCTGTTCAATAAAAAACATCTCATCATAAAGCTCACCGATCTGTTCGATTGCTTCATCCGTTAAACTCGCTTGCGGGACACGCACTTGCACGCCACCCTCTGGTGTTGCTTCCACGGTCGCACGACCACCAAACTCACGTACAGAGTCCGCAAAGCGATTCGCTAGGGACGTATCAAAAAATAAATAATCGAGCATCATCATTCCTTCATTGCGTATTATTTCGTTATAATCTGCCTAATATGCCATTTTTATCGAGACAAAGCTATGACTGCACGTAATTTTCCCTTAACTCGCCCACGCCGTATGCGTAAAGATGACTTTTCACGTCGCCTCATGCGTGAACATCTTCTCACAACGAATGACTTAATTTGGCCTGTGTTTGTTATGGAAGGCAGCAACCAACGTGAAGCCATTCCCTCTATGCCCGATGTTGAACGCCTGACGCTCGATTTACTCATCGAAGAAGCCAAACAAGCGGCAGCACTCGGTATCCCCATGATGGCACTTTTTCCTGTGGTCGAGCAAGATAAAAAATCGCTCGATGCCAGCGAGGCCTACAATGACGATGGCTTAGTACCACGTGCCGTGCGAGCCCTTAAGGCCGCAGTGCCCGAATTAGGCATTATGACGGATATTGCTCTCGACCCCTACACCAGTCATGGTCAAGATGGACTGATTGATGAAACAGGTTATGTCCTTAATGACGAAACCAGTGCTGTGCTGGTGCAACAAGCCCTTTGTCATGCACGCGCAGGGGCAGATGTCGTTGCGCCATCGGATATGATGGACGGTCGTATTGCTGAAATTCGCTTTGCTTTAGAGGAAGCCAACTTTATTCATACGCGCATTATGGCGTATTCGGCTAAATATGCTTCGGCATTTTATGGCCCCTTCCGTGATGCTGTTGGTAGTGCGACAAATCTTGGTAAGGCCGACAAAAAAACCTATCAGATGGATCCTGCCAACAGCAACGAAGCGATTATAGAAGTCGCAATCGACATCAGCGAAGGCGCGGATATGGTGATGGTCAAACCAGGTATTCCTTATTTGGATATTGTGCGCAGGGTCAAAACAGAGTGCCAAGCACCAACCTTTGTCTATCATGTGTCGGGCGAATATGCCATGATTAAAGCCGCTGCTGCCAACGGCTGGATTAATGAACGTGCCGTGGTGCTCGAAACATTGCTATCGTGTAAACGTGCTGGTGCCGATGGCATCCTGACCTATTATGCCAAAGCCGTTGCTCAGTGGTTAGCGGATGCAAAAGCATGAGCGACCCAGTAATGGTTGATCACTACGCCGTGCTCGGCAATCCGATTAACCATAGCAAATCGCCACTCATTCATCGCCTCTTTGCCGAGCAAACAGAACAGGATATGACTTATAGCGCGATTTGCTTGCCTTTAGATGGGTTTATTGTGGGACTTGCCGAGTTGCATGCGCAAGGCTTTAAGGGCATGAATGTGACCGTGCCTTTTAAGTTCGAAGCCTTTGCTGCTTGCGAGCAGGTCAGCGAGCGTGCGCAACTGGCAGGCGCAGTAAATACGCTCATTCGCACCGACACAGGCTGGAGAGGCGATAATACCGATGGTGCAGGTTTGGTTAACGACCTCACGAGATTAGTTGGCGACTTAGCAGGTAAACGCGTGCTGATGTTAGGGGCTGGCGGTGCAGCGAGCGGTGTTGTGAAGCCTTTGCTTGATGCTAAGGTCGATCAACTCACCATTGCCAATCGTACTGCCGCAAAAGCTGCCGACTTAGCAGCGCGTGCGCAACATCTGCGTGTCAATGGCTGTGGCTACGATGTCGTGCCTAATCAGCCTTACGATATTATCATTAATGCCACGGCTGCTAGCCTTGCTGGCGATTTACCGCCCTTAAAAGCAGGCTGGTTTAGCGATGCACATTGCCTTGCCTACGACATGATGTACAGCAAAGAACCTACCGTGTTTATGCAAGCTGCACAAACATTCGGGGCGCAACAAACCGCCGATGGATTGGGTATGTTGGTTGAGCAAGCCGCTGAAGCCTTTTATTTATGGCGTGGTGTTAGAGTGCGAACAGCACCTGTTTACCACGCTTTGTTAGAATCATAAATAAATTTAATTGATCA
>DYST01000082.1 GCA_020726325.1 Thiomicrospira cyclica
TAGAATTGTTTACATTGCTCGTTTTATTTACACGCGCTTTTTGGCGTGGCTAAATCGCAGTTTTGTTATTTCAGATTCTTATTATTAAATTTAGGAAAACAAAAAGATGGAGCACTACCTTGCCACGAGCGCACGTGCACAAGATATTTTTAATCAGGTTTTATCTGCGCTTAGTCGCCATAATATCCCCCCTACACCGATTAACTACATGGTGTGGTATGAGTATTACCTTAACGAAAATAAAGCACTCATTGAAGAGCTTGACAAGACATTAGCAGACGGTGGCAAATGGCATGATATTTTAGGCTTTCGTTTATATCATAGCCTCATCAAACAACAATGTACCGACATACACGAATTTGAAGAAGATCTAACCAATGCACATGGCAATTTAAATACTGCATTACAAGGTTTGGGTGAAAACATTAATACGCATACCTTGATGATTGTACAGGGTGCAACGCCAGAAAAACTAACTGCGTTGCAAGAAAGTAACAGTCGCCTTGCTTTGTACCATAAAAACACGCAAACATTAATACAAACCATCAGCCAAAAGGCAGAAAAAACCATTACCTTTAATTTTCGCGATCCCATCACGAAACTTTATAACAAAAAGAAACTAATACAAGAAGTCGACAAACTCAAGCACTTAGAAAATTTACCACCCTTTGTTATGATTGACATGGATAATTTTTTAGGTATTCAAAGAGATTATGGTACGCTGGTAGCGGAGAATATTGTCCGCTTTATTGCACGCAGTATTACTAAAATTGCTGGCAAGCAACACAGTTATCGCACAGGCGACAATGAGTTTATTATTTTTACGGCTCAGAACGAACAACAGTTATTCGATATCGCGGAACAAGTAAGACAGAGCGTTGCTCATGCACAGCTTAAACGAAAAGATACAGGACTGACCATTGGCAACTTTAGCATCACAGGCGTTCTCTTCTATTTAGAAAAAAATGATCTTAACAGCAGTTTAGATCATGCGCGGACACAGCTACGCATCTTCAAAAGCAGAGAACAACGTAATAAAATTCATGAACTTTAACTCACAGTAACGCCTAAACAGCACCGCTTGTCCATGCTATAATGATGCAATTTACACAATCGAAAATTGATACATAATGGACAAGCATTACGACCCGACCGCCATCGAAAGCAAATGGTACCCACTCTGGGAAAATAACGGCTACTTCAAACCACAAGCAACAGGCAATAGTAGCTACTGTGTCATGCTGCCCCCACCGAACGTCACTGGCAGCTTGCATATGGGTCATGCCTTCCAAGACACGATTATGGATGCGCTGATTCGCTACCACCGTATGACGGGCAAAAAAACTCTTTGGCAACCTGGCACTGATCATGCGGGTATCGCTACGCAAATGGTGGTTGAGCGTCAATTGGCTGCTGCAGGCACGAGTCGTCACGACTTAGGACGCGAGGCTTTCTTAGAAAAAGTCTGGCAGTGGAAAGGCGAATCGGGTGGCACGATTACGCGCCAAATGCGTCGTTTAGGCGCAAGCACCGACTGGAGTCGTGAACGTTTTACCATGGATGAAGGCTCTAACAATGCCGTTAAAGAAGCATTTGTACGCCTATTCGACGATGGCTTAATCTATCGTGGCAAGCGTTTGGTTAACTGGGATCCTGTTCTGCAAACTGCTGTATCTGATTTAGAAGTGATTAGCGAAGAAGAACAAGGCAATATGTGGCATTTCCGCTATCCACTGACAGACGGTTCGGGTAGTTTGGTGGTGGCGACAACACGCCCCGAAACGATGCTCGGTGATACGGCGGTTGCCGTCAGTCCAGACGATGAACGCTACGCCTGCTTTATCGGTAAAACGATTACCTTGCCGTTAGTGGGGCGAGAAATTCCGATTATTGCTGATAGCTATGTCGATGCAGCATTTGGAACAGGCTGTGTCAAAATCACCCCAGCACACGATTTTAATGACTATGCTATTGGTCAGCGTCATAGCTTGCCAATGATTACCATCCTCACCCCCACTGCTCACATTAGCGACAATACACCCGATGCTTATCGTGGACTTGACCGCTTTGTCGCGCGTAAAAAAATCGTTGCCGATTTAGATGCACTGGGTTTGTTGGTCGAAATCAAACCGCATACCCTGATGGTACCGCGTGGCGATCGTACCCAGTCGGTCATCGAGCCGATGCTCACCGATCAATGGTTTGTCGATTTAACCCGCGACACCCAAGCCGATGGTCGTAAAGGCGGAAAAGCGGCTATTACCGCCCCTGCCCTTGCCTGCGTTAGTGACGGTCGCGTACAGTTTGTACCCGACAACTGGTCGAATACCTACAACCAATGGCTCAACAATATTCAAGACTGGTGTATTAGTCGTCAAATCTGGTGGGGACACCGCATCCCTGCTTGGTACGACGATGCTGGTAATATTTATGTCGCTCGCTCGCAAGACGAAGCACGCAGCAAATACAAACTCGCTGCACACCTCGAATTATGTCAAGATACCGATGTGCTCGATACCTGGTTTTCATCGGCATTATGGCCGTTTAGCACGCTCGGCTGGCCAAATCAAAGCGCAGAACTCAAAGACTTTTACCCTACCAGCACTTTGGTGACTGGCTTTGACATCATTTTCTTCTGGGTTGCTCGCATGGTGATGTTCGGCTTGTACTTTGCCAACGATGTGCCATTCAAAACCGTCTATGTGCATGGTTTAGTGCGTGATGGCGAAGGTCAGAAAATGTCAAAATCGAAAGGCAACGTGCTTGACCCGATTGATCTGATTGATGGCATCACCTTAGACGACTTGGTTGCCAAACGCACCACAGGCTTAATGCAGCCAGACATGGCGAAGAAAATCGAAGCCAAAACACGCAAAGAATTTGCCGATGGCATCCCTGCCTATGGCACAGATGCACTACGTTTTACCTTTGCATCACTCGCCAGCAATGGACGTGACATTCGTTTCGATCAGAAGCGTTGCGAAGGCTACCGTAATTTGTGTAACAAGTTATGGAACGCGACCCGTTTCGTACTCATGAATACCGAAAATCAAGATACAGGGCTAGAGGCTTCTGCACCTTGCGACTACAGCCAAGCCGACAAATGGATTATCTCGCGTTTGCAACAGGTCGAAGGCGAAGTCATTCGTCATTTCGAGCAATATCGTTTAGATTTATTATCACAAGAAATTTACGACTTCTTCTGGTCGGATTACTGTGATTGGTACTTAGAGTTAACCAAACCTGTACTCAATAATCCAGACAGCTCTGATGCACAAAAACGTGCTGCTCGTAAAACACTGGTGCGCGTGTTGGAAGCGACCTTACGCTTAATGCACCCGATTATGCCATTTGTTACCGAAGAAATCTGGCAACGCGTTGCCCCACTAGCAGGCAAATCTGGCGACACCATCAGTACGCAAGCTTTCCCACAGCCGCGCGCCGATGGTATCTGCCCGATTGCGCTAGGGAACATCGCATGGCTACAAGAAGCGATTTTAGCGGTGCGTCGCTTGCGTAACGACTTGAATGTCGCACCGAGCAAACCAATCAGCCTCATCGCAACCGATGCCAACGGCACCGATAAAGCCCGCTTAACGGACTTTGTCGCTTATTTGCGCTTCTTAACGAAAGTTAAAACAATTGATCTTAGCGACACAGATCCAACGCAAGCAGCGGTGGCGTTGGTGGGCAGCCTCAAACTCTTCTTGCCTATGGCAGGTTTGATCGACTTTGATGCAGAGCGTGCTCGTTTGCAAAAAGAAATCGACAAACACAGCATCGAAATTGAAAAACTAGACGTAAAACTCAGCAACCCAGCTTTTATCGACAAAGCACCAGCAGCACTGGTCGAGAAAGAAAAAGCACGTCTACAAGACAACCAAACAGCCAAAGCCAACTTGGAGAAGCAATATGCAGCCTTACAATAATCATTCAGTCAAAATCGGTTTAGCCCTAGTCTTGGCGACCTTTAGTTTCGCTGGAATAGCAGAAGAAGATTCTGCTCCAGCGAATACAAATGCAGCACCAGCAACAGAGACTGCAACAGTCGCTAACACTGCTGCAACAACAGAGACAGCCAAAAGCGTAGATGCCAACAAACAAACAGCGAATAAGCCAGTGTGGGATGTAAAAGACATGCCTGCTAAGCAGACGTGGATTAATGACAAACTTGAAGTGCCACTACGCTCTTGTCCGGGTGATAAATGTCGTGTTGTTAAAGTTGTACGTACAGGATACGAACTCACTCAAGTTGGCTACACGCCAGATGGCTGGGCACTGGTAACATCAGGCGAGGCGAAAGGCTATCTCCCTAAGCGTTATTTACAAGATACCCCTTTAGGAAATTTACAAATAGCAGATAATGGCAGCGGCGCACAACGTCAATCGCTAGAAGCCGTACAAGCGCAACAGTCTCTTAAAAACGAAATGGATGCCCTAAGAAATCGCGCCCTTGCTTCCGAAACAGAAGTAGGCACCCTCAGAAAAGATAACTACGAATTAAAGCAAGAGCTTGAATACGTAAAAACAGTTTCGACTCAAACGCTAACCGTTAATGAAGACAACCGTCGTCTTAAATCAGAAGTCGAAGCCTTACGTCAACGTAATGCCATTTTAGAGCAAGAATCTGGCAACGTAGAAGGCAAAAACCAGCGAGCTTGGTTTATGGTTGGTGCAGGTGTACTCTTTATCGGCTGGCTCATTGGTCGCTTTGCGCGTGGCGCACGCAGTAAAGGCTGGAATCAAATTTAAGCTGCGATTAAATTGACAAGTGCTTTCATTATTAGGATAATGAGAGGCTTGTCAAACGTCAATAAATCTATGGGACTGTAGCTCAGTTGGTCAGAGCAGTCGACTCATAATCGATTGGTCGTTGGTTCAAGCCCAACCAGTCCTACCATTAAAATCAATAAAAACAACTGTCTATTAAAGCGGCTGAATTTTTACAAAACGTGAAAAAACGCCATAGCGCAAGTTGTATGCCAAAATCTTTGGCAGAATCAAAATAGCTTAATTCGCACTAGATGACAGTTTTTTAAACTCTGTTGCTTAGGTGCTATCATGATTTTTACTGATGCTTTTATCAATCGATCAATATTGAATTGCTGCAATCCTATTTTTTATCAAGATGACCGTTTACCCTGTTTACGTTGTCGGGTTACGCCTAATGGTGCATCATTTTATTTTGTTGGCACTGTGCAAGGCGTTCGGGTTCGTAAGCAGTTGGGGCGTTATCCGTTTATCTCAATTGCTTCGGCTCGCGCTGCTGTGTGGCAATTCATGATCGAATCAAGCAAGCCTAAAGCCGTCATCAATTCGCCTGCTGCTGACACATCCAACACCGACAAGATTACCTTTGCTGCTTTGCTTGACCTGTACCTATCCTACAAAAAGTCGCTATCACCAAAAACAGTAAGATGGTACAAGGTGCATTTATCGTCACTTGGGATTGATGACAGGGATTGCCTTAGCGTTACGCCTAAAGACTTCCTTGCTATTTTTGAGGTTGTGCATGATAGGTCTCCTTCAGTAGCAAAGCATGGCGCAAAGGCTGTTAAAACGATCATTAAATGGTATGCGGCATATACAGGGATTGCTCTTGATGACCCTACAAGGCTGGTTAATCCGTTAGCTGGTATTGCCATTCATTCGAGCAATGCGCGGACACGTCGCTTATCTGCTGATGACCTGCCTACGTTTTGGCAAGTTCTTAAAGGTCGTCATTCGTTAGAACGTGATGCTATTACCTTTTGCCTGTTAACTGCTATGCGCAAGAATGAGGTTTTAGGACTGACTAGGGACAATATCACCGTGAATAATTCCGCCTATTTCGTGACCCTGCAAACAACAAAGAACGGTAAGCCGCATAAATTGCCACTTGTCGGGGTTGCTTTGGAAGTTGTTAAGCGTCGAATGTCAGAATCTACCGACGGTCGCTTATTCCCTACTCAGGGCAAGCATGCTTTTGATGCCCTTAAATCTGCTGGTGTGGTTATCAGTTGGCACGATCTAAGGCGGTCATGGGCTAGTTTTGCGGTATCTAATGGCGTATCTGATGCAATGGTCAAGCGCGTGTTGAATCATTCGCCTGATAGCGTCACAAGCCGTCATTACGCCTTCTTTGATGATGCGAGCATTGCTGATGCCCTGCTGAAAGTTGAACGCGTGATATGCGCTGATTTTTGCTAGAATGTGTTTTTTATAAATCCTGTTGCGAGGTGGTTATGTTGAAATTAAAAATGACTGATAACGGTCTAATGGCTATTGATAAAGATGGTTCTTTATGTCGCATTGTTTCAGAAAAAAGCGACAATCAAATATTGAATAATTCAAGAAGTTATCTTGATAGGCTTAATTCTGATTTTATGGAATCAGTCGCTAAGGCTAAGGCGTTATTAATTCCTGATAGCTTTGATAAGTCAGCTCGAGATTATGCAATTCAAGGCGACCTTATCCTTAAAGCAGAATATGATAGATTGTTTAAATCTATTACTCATTATCCAGTTAGTCACAACCGTTTTTACAATCCTAAAAAATCAAAAAAGCAAAAACAGAAAGAAAAAATTGATAGGCTTGAAAAGGAATTAAAAGAAGCGCGTGAGGTAATTTGTTCGCTGTCTAAGGAAGCAAAAGAAGCGTGTAAGGTAATTTGTTCGCAGCGTGAGGTAATTTGTTCGCAGTCTGTTGAGATTCATAGGCTAAAACATCAAGAAGCAACTCTAATCGAAAACCAACCAACCACCGTAAAGGATGTGCCTGAAGCTGCATCAATGTATTTCCCTGCAAATCTTAAAGATGATGGTGAACGTGAATTTTACAGAATCATAAAAATAAGTAATAAGCCGCTAAATATCGTTAACTGTATTAAAAAGCTATGCGGTCAAAAAGGCAGCGGATGGGAAGCTGTAAACGGTCAAACAGCTGTGTTTAAATTCCAAAAAAATGATGGTTTTGATGATGGGGAATTTTCAATAACGTTAACTTATGATGCTGTAAGAAAAGCGAGAGATAGGCTTAATCTTAGGTTAAAAACGGACAAATAAGCGGACAAAACGGACAAAGCGGACACTTTCAAACATTGCTTTTTCATGTGATTAATATACCTAACAAGCCGTGAAGATGTGCGGTAATTGTTCGGAATGTTGCACCATGAAAGCAAAGCATAAAACAGCCTTAAACGGCTTTACTGGCAACTTGGTTTGTCATCCCTACTCAGTGCGTTATCTCGCAGGTAATAAAGTTTGGATACATCTAGTTATCGATAATCAAGCACCTGATAGCGAATCAGAACACCTACCATTTCAAGATTTAGTCGCCGTGATTGAATCGGGCGATGTTCTCTGGGATAACGTCGTCCAATCATTGCTTACTTACGAAAATGGCAACCTTGTTAATGTCGAGGTGCTGCTATGAACAATATCATCATCCCTAACCTTATTTATCCAAGCGTCAACCAAGAAAACAAACCAACACCAAGCGAGGTTTTCAACCTTGACGATTTTTGGAAGCGTGGCGAACATATAGCCGGGTGCTTCTCGCAACAAGATGACGGTTCATTTCACTTCCTCCTGAACGTCAAAGGCGAAAAATACGGCTTTGAGTTTACTCCTGCCATTGGTTCAGAGCTTGAGTTCATTTGCCAGCTTTGTGATAGTAGCAATACCGTTTCCCTAGACGTTTACCGTCGCCGATTAGATGGTTTTCTGATGCCTCGCGTAAGAGGGGTGTCAAGTAATGTCCGCTAACTTCGCAACAAGCAAGGCTATGGAGTCGCAATGGCGAACTAATCCGACAATGGCTAAAACGCTGTT
>DYST01000013.1:0-3774 GCA_020726325.1 Thiomicrospira cyclica
ACATAAATCATCGGCAAATTCAGACTGTCTTTCAGTTCTTCTAAAAACGGTAAGATTTCTTTTTTAGTTGCGGTGTCTAATGCCGACAAAGGCTCATCCAAAAGCAGCAACTGCGGAGACGATAACAAAGCCCGTGCAATGGCAACGCGCTGTTTTTCGCCGCCCGACAAGGTCGGCACGGAGGCATCTAATTTATGGTCGATACGGCAACGTGTTGCAACTTCAACCAAGTCTTGTGTACGTGGCGCACGCGCTAACGCAAACTGCAAGTTCTGCCGCACAGTCATATGCGGAAACAATGCCCCATCTTGAAAAATCACGCCCACACTACGTGCTTTTGGCGGAACAAACTGCTTGCCGTCTTGCCATAGCTGATTCTTAAATTGAATCTGCCCCACAGCCTGTTTTTCTAATCCTGCCAGAATACGCAATAAGGTGCTTTTACCACTACCAGAACGCCCAAATAATGCCGTTACGCCCGTTGATGGCAGGCTGAGCTGAGGAATATCTAAGGTGAAATTATCACGAAGCAGTGTGGTTTGAATATCTAGCATGACTACCCCACTTTCACATCAAACTTGCGATTTAAGCCATACACGCTTAACAACACAGCAAACGAGAATATCAGCATAATCAACGATAAAACATGCGCCTGTGCATACTCTAGGCTTTCAACATGGTCAAAAATGGCAATCGACACCATGCGCGTTTCACCAGGGATATTACCGCCCACCATCAGCACAACACCAAACTCCCCTACCGTATGAGCAAAAGCTAAGGTTGCAGCGGTTAAAAAACCACGACGAGACAAAGGCAAAATGACCTGCCAAAATAGACTAACCGCATTAGCACGCATGGTTTTCGCAGCATCGAGTAATACTTGTGGCACTTGTTCAAAGGCATGCATAAGCGGCTGTACCGCAAATGGCAGTGAATAAAACACCGACCCAATCACCAGCCCAACAAAGGTAAAGGTCAGTTGGCCATCGGGATGCCCCAAAAAGCGCAAGGCTTCTGCCACCATGCCATTGGGATTCATACTAATGAGCAGATAAAAACCTAATACCGTCGGTGGTAATACCAACGGCAAAGCAACTAAAGCTTCAAACAACACTTTCCAACGCGAGGTCATCCGGGCCAATTTCCACGCAATCGGTACACCAATAATGAGCAACACCAAGGTGGTGGTTAAGGCAACCGATAAGGTTGTCCAGATAGGGTTAGGGTCGATTTCGACGCCAAAGATATTCCACATAACTGCGACCGATTACAATTGATTTTGATATAAATCGGCGATAGGAAAACACAATTCATAATCATGCCACTGTAAATCACCATTAGTGAGCGAAAACTGCTTAAACAACTCTAGATTTTGGTATTTTTTGATATCAGGATGCAAAGATTGATTAATAAATGATGAAAAATCAACCGTTTTTAGCTCACCAGTATTAAATGTTAGCACGAGTTTATAATCATCTTGATAGGTTGCAGCATCAATATAAAGGTAAGGCGCACTCATTTAATTTTTCCTTCGATTCTAATGCACTGAATAGATTTATGATATACAAAATAATCCACCCATTTTTGTACAATCTGATCTGAAAACAAGGTCACAAAATTTCTAAACTCCTTTTGCTTAGAGGATTCTAATGGCGGTCGTCCCGTTACATTTTTGATGACGACATCAACAACCTTACCATCAATAATAATCAACTCTGCCTTACTTTCCATTCCTTGATATTTACCATGAACATGTATTGGCTCATGTTCATTCGAGTAAAACATAATGATTATTCCTAAATATTCAAATAGCTTTGGCATCTATTCAGTCCTTTCACTCATAAAATCAATAGTCATTCGGCGACATAACCTTCATCCTTAAACCAATAACGTCATACTAGCCGATACTTCTATGACACTCAAGGCACAGTATAACCGCTGGCTTCGATGATTTTCTTACCATCAAGCGATCGCACATAGTCGATGAAGGCTTGCGCTGTTTTGCTGTTTTCGGCTTTTTTCAACACCACCACATCTTGATCTAATGGCGAATGATACGACAAGGGTACTAACCAGTAACTACCCGTGTTCACATGCTTAGGATCGACCGTATAAGAATGCGCGACAAACCCCATCTGCGCATTACCCGTGGCGACAAACTGGTAAGTCTGACCAATATTTTCTCCCATCACAAATTTGGGACGCAGCGTTTCCAACAGTCCTAACTTCTCTAAGGTTTGTTCTGCTGCCACACCATATGGCGCTGCTTTCGGATTGGCTAAAGCGATATGCTTAAAGTCACCTTTCTTCAACACATCCGCCGCCTCGACACCTGCGGGAACATTCGGCATCCATAACGATAAACGACCCTGTGCATAAATGAAACGCGAACCCACCTTGATTTTGCCATCATCTTCTAATTTCTTAGTTGATTTCTGATCGGCAGAAAAGAAAATATCAAACGGCGCACCATTTTCAATTTGTGCATACAACTTACCTGTTGGCCCACCCGACACCTTAATGCTATTGCCTGTTTGCTTCTCAAAGGCTTGCGACAAGGTTTCGATGGTTTTTAAGAAGTTGGCTGCGACAGCAATTTTAAGCTCATCTGCCAATACAGACAGCGGCGTGAGCGCAACAATGCTTACTACCAGTAGAGATTTTAAAGTCATATTCATCATCCTTTCCATTATTAAGATATAGCCAACACCATATCGATATTCAATAAAAAACGGCAAGATGCGCCGTTTTACACTTAATCATCCACGCCTAACACAACGTGACTGGCTTTAATTAAGGCGCATAAACGCTGACCTTCAGCGATTGCCATTTCAGTCGCACTATCATGCGTGACAACAGCAGCAAGCGTATTGCCGCCATCTAACTGCAATACCACTTCGGCATTAACAGGACCTAACACCACCCGATTGACCACGCCACATAAGCGATTACGGGCACTGGTTTTTGCACTTTCATCTGCGGTTAAAATAATCCAACTCGCTTTCACCAAAGCCCACACAGGCTTGCCTTCGGCTAATTGCATACGATCAATACTGTCTTTTGTGACAGTAGCAACCATTACGTCATCACCTTGCATCGCAATCGTGACTTCTGCATTGACTGCACCAATTTCAATATGCTTCACGATACCGTGAAAGGCATTACGGGCACTGGTTTTCATGGTTAACCTCCTAAACATCGGCATAATGTCAGGATCGACATCTTGTAAACTTGCCATCCACAGTGTCTGCATCGCAGATAACCGCTCGTGCATGGTCACAATCTGCAATCCTGTTGAGGTTAAGACAGCACCACCGCCACCCTTGCCACCATGCTGACTCTGCACCAGTGGCGCACCTGCTAAATTATTCATCGCGTCGACAGCGTCCCACGCTGCTTTATAGGTGATACCAACCTGCTTGGCAGCTTGGCTAATGCTACCAGTGGCATCAATGGCCTGTAACAACGACAAGCGACGGGGACTAATTTCACCTTCACCCAAACGAACATGCCAAGGAGCAAAAAATGCAGGCTCGTTGGACTGAGCAATATATACATGACTTAATTTCGACATTTGAAATATACCTTACACTATAACGTGTGTCAATAAAAAAACTAAAATATCGCAAAAAAAACAAGGAGGGTTCTAAGTTTTGCTTAACAACAGCGACCATCCAATCAACACTTAATGCGTTCTTTGTACGATATACTGGCAAAAGTCGCTTAACAAACTGGCATTTAGGTGCGAGCGCGTGAGTGCTTCGCGTGCGAGCT
>DYST01000013.1:3874-28691 GCA_020726325.1 Thiomicrospira cyclica
TCGCTTAACAAACTGGCATTTAGGTGCGAGCGCGTGAGTGCTTCGCGTGCGAGCTGGGCATGACTATTCGCAGCACTGATCGCACCCTCTAATCCGAGCTGTAAGACAAAAGTGGTTTTTCCATTACGATCATCAGAACCTTGCGGTTTACCTAAGTGTTCTGTTGTTTGGGTAACATCTAAAATATCATCTTGAATTTGGAAGGCAAGTCCTAAATGAGCCGCATAGACTTCTAAGGTGTGCAATGTCGTTTCGTCTACTTGTGCCGATGCAAGTCCGCCAATGGCAACAGCGGCTTCAATGAGTGCCCCTGTTTTTTGTTGATGCATTTCGCGCAGTTGTTTTTCAGTTAAGGTTGCGTTGCTTGCTGCCATATCACGCATCTGTCCAGCCACCATACCGTTTGCACCTGCAGCGCGCGATAAGACGCGAATCATTTCGATACGTTGTGCCGCACTAAGTTCAGGTGCTTGTGCCAATACTTCAAACGCTAAGGCTTGTAAGGCATCACCAACGAGAATTGCCGTAGCCTCATCGAAAGCAATGTGCGTGGTCGGCTTGCCGCGACGCAGATCATCATCATCCATTGCAGGTAGATCATCGTGAACTAATGAGTAACAATGAATCAATTCGAGTGCAGCAGCAGGTGCATCTAGTATCGCTAAGGGAACCTGTAAGGACTCACCAACAGCATAAACAAGTGCTGGACGCAAACGCTTTCCTGCATCTAAGACCGTATAATTCATCGCATCGAATAGCTTTTCAGGCATGGCTGCACGACGTTCAGCGAGTAGATTTTCAAGTACGCGATTAATGCGTTGTTGAAACTGTGAAAGACGTTCGAGCATGGTGTGTATCCTTTATGAATGATGAATTAAAAAACCGCCCGAAGGCGGTTCGCTAAAAGCGCGTAAATGCACATCATCTTTGATTATAGGCAAGTATGACTGAAACTGTCTAGATATTGCCCTTGCATCCATAAATAAATAGGCAGACAATGCCCATATTGCACTCAAATTAAAGGAATCGTCATGCTAAAAACAGCACTAACAACCGCGAGCCAGTATTCTCAGTTTGTTCGTCAAATTATCGAGCGTTATCCTGAGCTATTATCCGAACATGACTTACAGCCCTTAATGGATGGCACTTTACTTTCGCAAGCTCAGGCATATTTAGCCGACTGTCAGAATGAAGAATCATTTAAAAGCGGTTTACGTCATTATCGTCGTTTTCAAATGGTACGTATTGCGGTGCGTGATTTAGCAAATATCGGCTCTCTCGATGAAACACTGAAAGATGCCTCTGATTTGGGTGATGCTTTGGTTTGCTTATCTTATCATTGGGTATTTGAACAACTTGCACCCAAATGGGGCAAACCCATTGGTGAACATTCTGGCGAAGTACAAGAGCTGATTATTTTGGGTATGGGCAAGCTTGGCGGTCGAGAGTTAAATTATTCATCCGATATTGATCTCATTTTTGTCTTTCCCGAAAAAGGCACGACACAAGGTGGCGAACGCAGCATTAGTAATGATGAGTTTTTTACGAAAGTCGGGCAGATGCTCAACAACCTACTTAATACTGTCACTGCCGATGGCATGGTCTTTCGTGTTGATATGCGTTTGCGTCCATTTGGCACAGCAGGGCAATTAGTGCATAGCTTTGATGGCTTTGAGCATTATTATCAAGTGCATGGTCGCCCTTGGGAGCGTTATGCCATGGTTAAAGCACGCGCCATGACAGGGAAAAGCGCAGATATTAAAGAACTAGAATCGATGATGCGCCCCTTTATTTATCGTCGTTACGTTGACTTTAGTATGCTCGAATCTTTGCGCGAACTAAAACGTATGATTGCCCTTGAAGTGCTTAAAAAAGGCGCTGACAGAGATGTAAAACTCGGTGCTGGTGGTATTCGAGAAGTTGAGTTTATTGCGCAAGCCTTTCAGTTAGTGCATGGCGGACAGGATGCGCGTTTACGTGCTCGAGAGCTAATGCCAATGTTAACCATTCTCGCCGAACGCAATTATTTAGATCAGCAAGTGGCACAGGACTTATTGCTCGCTTATCGCTTTTTACGTGACGTTGAAAATCGTCTACAAATGTGGGCTGACCAGCAAACACACTTATTACCGACAGAAGCAGAGCGACAAGCATTGTTAGCTCGGTCATTAGGATTTGAAGATTACACTGCTTTTATGCAGATACTCGATACGCATCGTGCAAAAGTAAAAACTCATTTTGATGCTGTTCTTGGGGTAGCTCAAGACACGCAAGCTAATGAATGGTTCGAAATCTGGCAACAACCAGAATCAGCACCATTAACAACAATACTTGAGCACGAATCCGATTGGCGCGAGCAATTGACTGCTTTTCAGCAGTCAAGACAAGTCGGTCTCTTAAGTGTCGAGGCAAAAGGACGTTTAGATGCCTTAATGCCACTATTACTAGCAGATATTGGTCAACAAGTGGGTGATGGTGAAACGCTAAAGCGCGTCTTATTTGTTGTGCAGGCAGTGCTGAAGCGTAGCGCTTATTTAGTCTTGTTACGCGAAAGTTCTCAAGCAAGAATGCTTCTGGTGCGTTTGTGTGCCACCAGTCCCTGGTTAACCGATTATCTGGTTAAAATGCCCTCCCTATTAGATCAATTGCTCGATGAGCGTATTTTATTTGCCCCCTTATCGAAAGCGGCATTAGAAGAAGAGTTGTCGCATCAACTCATTGATAGCGATGATGAAGAATTGATTATGGAGGTTCTGCGCCGCTTTAAACACGCGCAGGTATTCCGTGTTGCCGCATCGGACATAACAGGTGCTTTGCCACTGATGAAAGTCAGCGATTATCTCACATGGATTGCAGAAGTTGTCATTGATGCCGCGCTCAAAAAAGCATGGCAGATGATATTAACCAAACATGGTAAACCAGCAGCCCTATCTGATGATAAGATTCCTTTTGTGGTCATTGGTTTTGGTAAGCTGGGTGGATTAGAGCTGGGTTATGGCTCTGATTTAGACATGGTTTACCTCTCTGACGCGCACTTAAATGCAACAGACATGACCGATGGCGCGCGTCCACTAGACCATAGCGTCTTTTTCACCCGTTTAGGACAAAAACTTTCCAGTTTGTTAGCAACACAAACCATATCAGGGATGGCATATGAAGTAGATATGCAATTGCGTCCACATGGTGCTTCTGGTGTACTTGTGCCAACTTTAGCCAGTTTTTTCCGTTATGAACAAGAGCAGGCATGGACTTGGGAACATCAAGCGCTGATTCGTACCCGTGCCATTGCTGGTGGTGCAAAATTAATGCAGGATTTTGAAACACAACGCCGCCTATTTTTATGTCAGCCTAGAGATGAAGCTAAACTCAAACAAGAAGTGCTTAGTATGCGTCAAAAAATGCGCGATCATCTTGATAAATCGACAAATGATGCTTTTGACCTAAAGCAAGGCATTGGTGGCATTATTGACATCGAATTTTTGGTGCAATATTGGGTTTTATTATCAGCGCATCAGCATCCTGATGTCGTGACCTATAGTGATAATATTCGTCAGCTTGCAATCTTAGCGCGAGAAGGGGTGATTTCAGAACAAACAGCGCGAATCTTAGCGGATGCTTATCGCGCTTATCGTACATTAGGGCATCATCAGGCACTGTCTAAAGAAGGCAGCAAGCTAATCGCACGAGAGGTTGTTGCCGCTGACATCCAGAAAGTCAGTGAAACTTGGCAGCTTGTTTTTGGACATTAACGAGATATTTCATCATTTGTCATTTACTTGTCATGCAGTCATTTTACAATAAGATTCCAACTGTAAGGAGCAGACCAATGCTGCAGATGATGCTAATGAACACAGTCTTCCCTATTTTATCAAACAGTTATTTTAAAATAGGGATTTTCTGGTCTGTCTTATCTTTTTGCTCGCAAAAAAGTGTAACTGCACCTCTAAGGTCGTAATGTCGATGAAAGAAAAAATTGCGCGTTATGCCAGAGAAATTGCCAAACCCGAACCAACATTATCGGCACAGTTAACCGTTGCACAAGCGGTAGATTTTTTTTTAAAACATGAAACACTCACTGCCACAGCGGTTATTAAAGATCAACAGGTTCTTGGCTTAGTTGAACGAAAAACCTTAACCGATCTGTTTTCTTCACGTTTTGGGCGCGAGTTAAATGCTAAAAAATCAATTGCTCGATTTGTTGAGAAGCAGAGTTTGATCGTGAGCACAAACACGCCACTCGAAATAATTTCTAAAATGATTACCGAGCGTACAGCGAGTAATGCTCAGGGCGTATTTGTGGTGACGGATAACAGCAGCTATTTTGGTCTCGGTTACTTTATTGATTTATTACGAGCGATCACCGAAATTAAAATGATGCTCGCACAAGAAGCTAACCCACTAACAGATCTACCGGGCAATAAGGCGATTCAAAACGCAATGCAAGCGCAAATTGTCGCTAAACAACCTTTTTTAGCACTCTATTTTGATTTAGACCATTTTAAGGCTTATAACGACTACTATGGTTATGAAAAGGGAGATGTTGTGCTCAGTAGTTTAGCCCAGCTATTGCGACACCATGTGCGAGACGATGAATTTTTGGGGCATATTGGTGGGGATGATTTTATTCTCATTTGGAAAGTTGATGCTTGGCAAGAACGTTTATTACATATTTTCGATGCCTTTAGCTCACGTTTATCAAAATGGTATGATCCAGAGCAAATTGCAAAAGGTGGTTTTGAAGGATTGGATCGTCATAATAAAACGTGTTTTTTTTCGCTGATGTCATTATCTGTTGGTGTGCTTGCGGTTAAAGTAGAGCAATTCCAGTATGAACATCAGCTCGCGCAATTGGCGAGTAAAGCAAAGAAAAAAGCGAAATCGCTCACAGGAAATTCATGGTATGTAATGGAGCATTAGCGATGTTAAGAAACAAATAACCTGTAAAAAAGCACGCAATTTGCGTGCTTTTTTACAGTTAAAGAATAACTTACTTAACGCGGAAGGTAATGCGACCTTTAGTTAAATCGTAGGGTGTCAACTCTACCTTCACTTTATCGCCCGCTAAAATGCGAATATAGTTTTTACGCATTTTGCCAGAAATGTGTGCTAGCACACTATGCCCGTTTTCTAAAATAACACGAAACATAGTATTAGGCAGTACTTCACTGACAGTGCCTTCAAATTCGATGACGTCTTCTTTGCTCATTGTGCCAAAAGCCGATTACTTAATAAATAGCTTTTCATTATAGCGTTTTTTTTTATTTTTTGCACGAAAAATATTTTACAATCAATCTCATCATCGTTTGTTAGATGTGTATGCATATCCTGTTAGAATAACCGCTATATTTAATTCATTTGCTACGTAAAGGGTGTTATCTCTATGTTTAAGTCATTATATGTTGCACTTGTGCTCGGTGTTGGCTTTTCGTTGGCGGGCTGTTCTGCTTCTGCGCCTTCTGGCAGTATTTATAAATCGGGAGAATCCCTGAAACCGCAAGAGGTTCGAACAGCTCAGTTATTGTCGGTGCGACCGATACAAATCGAAACATCTGCAAACACATCGACAGGTGCGATTGCTGGTGGTGCTATTGGTGGTGTTGCAGGATCACAGATGGGTTCTGGTAGAGGAGTAGAAGGTCTTCTTGGTGGTTTAATTGGTGCTACCGTAGGTGCGATCGCTGGCTCTGCTACCGAAAAAATGGCTAACAAGTCCGATGGCTATGAATTAACCATAAAAATGGATGATACAGGAAAAGTGATGTCTATTGTACAAGCGAGCGATGAAACCTTTACTGTCGGTCAGTCTGTGCGTGTATTAATTCAATCGGGAAAATATCGCGTAGCACCATTTTAATTAAAACATCAGTTACGACATAAGGAAAATAATAGATGAAGCCGCTTTTTTGGGATAAATCAGACACACAAACAATCGAACAGCTAGAACATGTCTTAACATCAGTTGGCGGTGGTCTGGCACCTTTTGATCCTTATTTACATTGGTCGTTGAATCGTCGTACCCATTTTTTGGCTTTAGATCGGGTTGAGACTGCGCGCGAATACTTTGCAGGCTTACATGTCATTTTTGCTAATGGCATTTTTTATGTTGCACGAAAGTTTATGAATACGAATGGCTGGTTTTGGTCGTGCGTGCCGCTAGAAAATGCACTGGCAGACGATCGTATGCTACATACCATGATGGATGGTGCTGCTTAGTTTAACGCGAGATGAGATAGGTAAACTTAAAAGCCCCAATAGCTCAACTGTGAGATATTGGGGCTTTTCTGCGGACTCTATAAATTAGAGTACGCGATTAATTGTTGCTAGCAACTTTTCTGGACTAAATGGCTTGACAATCCAACCTGTTGCACCTGCTGCTTTGCCTTTGCCTTTCATATCATCAGAAGATTCTGTGGTCAGACAAATAATCGGCGTGAGCGCGTAACTTCCCATTGCGCGTAGCTTACTGGTAAGCTCGATACCACCCATATTAGGCATGTTAATATCGGTTAAAACAAGATCAAATTGTGCTGAATTAGCTTTACTCAGGGCATCAACACCATCTTCTGCTTCCGTTACATCAAAACCAGCACTTTTTAATGTCATTGCTACCATTTGTCTCATGGATTTAGAATCATCCACAGCTAAAATTTTCTTGGCCATTTATTTCACTCCTAAAAACAACAATTCGTTCTGAATAACTTCGGCAAGATCCGAAGGTTCAATTTTTTTATCTGTAATCAACCCGACTAAAATTTGAGCACCCGCTGTGTCAATTTTTTTAATGTGATTAACTTGTCTTTTAAGGTCATCACGCAATAGAAAGTGTTCGAATTCTTCTCTATTCGCCATAATAAACCGATAGGTAAGTTCTTCCATGCCATTACTCCCTAAAGAAATTGATTTTATCAATATCAGTCAAAATCACCATACGACCATCAATTGAGACAAGACCATCAACAAAAACATGTGCTGAATGTACATCACCTTTTGGTGCTGGCTGCAGCTCTGTCATATTTGCGAACTCTGTATTGGATACAGCATCAACAACAATACCGACTACTTTAGACTTGCCGCCATTTTCGACACGCAAGACAATAATCACGCCCTCTTCGGAAGCATAGTTAAAGAACATACGACGCAAATCAAAAATAGGAACGACCGAACCACGCAAGTTAATCACGCCCAAAGTCCATTCGGGCGCGTTCGGAATAGGGGTACACTTTTCAACATCTTTAATCTCTTGGATACGCAAAATGTCGATGCCGTATATCTCATTATTTAAGATAAATGTCAGGATTTGTTTGTTTTCTTCCACGATAGTAACCTCTTAGTCTATTTCTTGTGATAATTCGGTTAAATCTAAAATCATGGCAACGCGACCATCTCCCATAATCGTTGCACCCGATATCCCATTTACCTTACGGTAATTGGTATCAAGTGATTTAATAACGACTTGTTGTTGACTTTCTAATGTATCAACAAAAACCCCAAATCGTTTATCGCCATTTTCAACAACAACTAACAGACCAGCTGTGAGTTCTGTTTTGCCATTCGGACGATTAAAGAACTCATTAAGGCGTACAATCGGGATATAAACATCGCGTAAACGATAGAGATAATTACCCTTAACACTTTTAATATGGTCAGGTGCTGGCAATACTGACTCAACAATCGAGGCAAGTGGGAAAATATAAGTTTCATCACCAACTTTTGCCAGCTGTCCGTCCAAAATTGCAAGCGTTAATGGCAAACGAATGGTAAAAACAGAACCTTTACCTTGTTCTGTTTGCACCTCAATTGTACCACCCAGTTCGCGAATATTACGACGAACAACGTCCATGCCCACACCACGACCCGAAACGTCTGTAACGACATCAGCAGTAGAAAAGCCCGCATGAAAGATCAAATCAATGATTTCTTTCTCGCTGACGACCTGCCCTTCCAGCAAAACACCAACATCAATGGCTTTTTGGCGAACTTTGTCCAAACGAATGCCAGCACCGTTATCTTTAATTTGGATAACGATATTACCACCAGCATGGAATGCGGAAAGGCGAACTGTACCTTTACGTGGCTTGCCGTTCGCTTCTCGTACATCGGGTTTTTCGATACCATGATCAACCGAGTTACGAATGATATGAACCAACGGATCGGTGAGTTTTTCTAATACTGTTTTATCAACCTCAGTATTTTCACCTTCCATAACCAATTCAATTTCTTTTTCGAGCTTGCCGCTGACATCATGGACAATACGAGGCATACGGTTAAAGGCAAAGCTAATCGGCATCATTCGGATGGACATAACCGACTCTTGCATCGCCCGCGTATGACGTTCGATATCTAACAGACCTTCTTTAAGCTCATCTGCCCAAGTCGCATTTAACTGATCGGCAAGTGCGCCAAAACGCGATAGCATCGACTGGGCAATAACCAACTCACCAACCATATCAACCATTTGGTCAATTTTGCTGATCGAAACACGAATAGAACTTTCTTGTTGCTGAGGTGCGGCAGTTGCCGTTGCTGCCGTTTTACTGGCTTCTGAACTTGATGCACCAGCAGTGCCACTCGAAACAACCTCTTTCGCTGTCGCTTGTAGGGTAATGGGCGTAATACTGACATGACAATTATCACTATCTAACCATTCAAAGACTTCTTGAATCTGCTCTAATTCAACCGAGCCCTCTACTTGCACATCAAAAGCAAGTACGCAATGCTCAATTTGCAAGGCTTTATCGCTATTAAGACGTGTGTTAATGATCGTGTTTTTAATGCCTTTAGTACGGCCAAGTTCGTGCAACAACTTAATCAAATCAATGCCTGATTCAAAATAATCATCACTTGGTGACAAATGAATGTCATAACCGATGATTTCAGGCTTTTCTGCAGCAGCTGCAGCGGTAATATCGGCTGCACTACCACCTAAAATTGCTTCCAGCTTAACTTCCATCGATTTAACACGCGTCATCTCAATCGGTTCAGCATTCTGATAAGCCGTTAAAATAATGCGTAATACATCCACCGATTCAAGCAGTGTTTCACGGTTTTCGGTTGTTACGTTGCGCTTACCCGAACGCATTTCGTCGAGCAGCGTTTCCAAAATATGTGTTAAATGAATCAGCTCTGCAAAGCCAAAAGTACCAGCACCGCCTTTCATCGAATGAGCAGCACGGAAGATGGTGTTAACCACTTCAGTATTAGGGGTACCTTCTGGCAAAGTCAGAAGATTAGATTCCATTGCCGCCAAACCCTCAAAACTTTCTTCAAGATAGGTTTGGCGAAAAACCAGCATTAATTCATCCATTCAGCGTCACTCCAATGACAGGGTTGTCTGTGCGTTATCTATGGGGTTAGCGACCACTTTCGATCTTTATTTAACTTAAGTATTCATTATAACGTGTTGTGCCTCTAAAAAGGAGGTTCTTAGCATGCATAATGTAGCGTATTTTAACGCAGATAGCCATCAATGAGATTAATGGTTAAATCGCAACGTTCGCCAAGACGAGGATCGTGTGTCACAATCAGGAAAGCGATATCTTGCTCTTGATTGATTTTACGCATCAACTTAAAAATTTCGTCGGCACTGTGCGTATCTAAATTTCCTGTTGGTTCGTCGGCAAGGACAAGCGGTGGACTCATCATCAGGGCGCGAGCAATTGCGACCCGTTGTTGCATACCACCAGAGAGTTCAGCTGGTTTTTTGTGTAACGCATCGGCAAGTCCGACCGCACTGAGCAAGTCTGTCGCACGCTTGACTGCCTGATATTGTGTGTACTGATTATTGATAAAAGCAGGCATCATCACGTTTTCTAACGCATTAAAAGCGGGTAATAGGTGGTGAAATTGAAAAACAAAACCCAAACTTTGACCTCTTAATTGCGTCAGCTCTTGGTCATTAAGTTGATTGGTATTTTGTCCATTAATTATCAGCTCACCTTTTGTTGGCGACTCTAATAGCCCAATGAGATTCAACAAGGTTGACTTTCCAGAACCAGAAGGTCCTGTCAGCGCATGAAAGCTACCTCGCGCAAGCGTCAGATTAATGTCGTGTAGCACTTCAGTTTCAACTCCAGTTCCGATGCCGTAAGACTTATAGATATGTGCGAGTTGCAGGATATTTATCATCGCATTATCCTAGCTACGAATGGCTTGTACAGGATCCATATGCGCAGCACGTCGCGCAGGAACCAAAGCTGAGAGTATGCCAACAACCATAGCAACGGTGGTTGCCATAATAACAAGTTTTGGATCGAGTTGTGCTGCAAAAAGTGCGCTGCCATCAGATGCTTTATATACAGTTGAAAAAAGCGTTAATAAGGCAAAAGAGAGACTCGCACCAATAATTGAGCCAAGCGTACCAAATAGTGCCCCTTGTAGTAAAAAGATGCGCATTACCTGACCTCTTTTTGCACCCATGGCGCGTAGAATACCAATTTCTTTTTGCTTTTGCACCACAGAAACGACTAATACGCTGGTAATACCAAGGGCAACAATAATAACGATAAAAATACGAATTAAATTATTAGTTACGGTTTGATTGGATAAGGCATTAAGTAAACCAGAGTTGGTTTCCATCCATGACTCAATGAGCAGTCCTGTTTGAGCGCTCAGGCGTTGCGCTAATCGCTTTGCCTGAAACAAATCATCGACGGTGAGGTCGATGTTAGACACTCCACCTGGAATATTGAGCAAACTTTGTGACATGCGTAGTGTCGTAAATACCCATCGTTTATTCAAATCTTTGTTGTTGAGGTCAAATAACGCCACAATGGTTAGGGTTTGTTGTGTGCCAGATTCGGTAATGATTTGAATTCGATCCCCCGTTGTAACGCCTAAGTCGCTGGCTAAATCTTTACCAATGATGGTTTGATCGCCAGAGAGATCGAAATTCCCTTTAATCATGTAGTTGCTCATCTTAACAACTTGACGGTAGTTATCAGGAATCATGCCGACGAGGGCGATTGATTTACTGGCAAGGTTATGACGCGCAAAGGCAGGACCAGAGGCAACAGGTGATACCGCTCGAACACCAGGTGTCTGTCGTGCCAGTTGCGCAATACTTTCCCATTGATCGATGCTCCGCAGACGTTGCCCACGCGGCTGTACCTGTGCCGCAAGGTACTGATCTGGTGTGATTCTTAACGGTGCTTCTTCTGCAGGACGAATCACGATATGCGCTTGACTGGAAAGCACACGATCAATAATCGTACCTTGCAATTGATTAATGAGTTGCGTCAGGAAAATAATGACCGCAACACCACCCGTTACACCCGCAAGAATAAGCAACGATTGCATTCGTCCTTCGCGCAAGAAGCGCAAAGCAAGTAACCATTCAAAACGATTCATAATCGGTTACTTGAATCCATTAGGGAGGTCAAAGCCACGTACCACTTGTGGGTCTCTGGCTTTAGGAACAACGCGTGTATCTGTTTTTACACCAGCCTGTGTAATGACCCAATCACCTTCTGCGAGTCCAGATAGGACTTGTGTGTTGCCAATGCCGCGAATCCCTGTCTGAATATTTTGCTGCTCCGCTTTGCCATTGCGAACGACTTGTACCCAAGGTTGCTCTGTATCAGCATTGTGAATGGCATCTGTTGGCAAAATCAGTGCGTTTTGTGCATAATCAGTGCGCATTTCGACACTTACCGTCATATCTGGTTTGAGAAAATCAGGCGGATTTTCAACAATAAGCCTGACATTAACGGTTGCACGTGCGGCATCCACACTGGGGTAGATCAGGCTAAGTTTTGCCAAAAAGGGTTGTTTAGGATAGGCATCAGCGATAACCGTCGCTGCTTGATTGGGTTTAAGGTAGCGAATACTTTTTTCGTCAATCGGCAACTCAATGCGTGTTTCACCTGTGCTGGCAAGGGTGAACAAAGGCTTACCAAGTTGCGCTGTCGCGCCAACTTCGGCATTGCGCGTTAGGATGATACCATCAGCGGGAGCGATAATAGAAAGTTGATCGAACTTTGCTTGTGCCAGTGCCAGTGCTGATTGCGCTTGTTCGAGTCGAGCTTGAATCACGCGACTACTACTTCCGTTTTCTTGGTTTGCTTCGATTTGAAGTTTACTGCTTTCAAATGCACTCTGATTAATCTCTAGGTTGCGTTTTGCTTGATCTAGGGTTGTTTTAGCAAGCATGTTTTTTTGGCTTAACTCAAGATTGCGCTGATAATCTGCTTTTGCTAGAGCAAAATTGGCTTGTGCTTGTTCGAGTGCATTTTGTGCGAGTGGCCGAGTAAGAGATTTTAATTCATTACTACGCTGTTGAGCTTCGACAAGACTTGCTTTTGCTTGTGCCAGTGCAGCTTCAATTGAGCTATCTGTCAATGTAATAAGCTGCTGACCTGTTGTTACCTTTTCACCCTCGAAAGCGTGAATTTGTCTAATATTGGCATTAACAAGACTACCAATATCAATTCTGGCAGCTGGTGCTACGCGCCCAGTGGCAACGATACTTTGCGTAATCGTATCTTTTACCACTGCGACAGACTCAACAACTTTCGGTTTTGACCACCAAATTGTGAGTAAAGCAACAGCAGCAAGGCTGATTACGAGTAAAAACCAAGACTTCCGCGTTAAATTAGGCATATCTTTGCTTATTTTGCTTGTTTATTTAAATGAATGACTTGTTTCACTTCATCGCTTGATTGTGTCAGACCAAGTGTTTCATATGATTGCGCCATAATTTGTAATGCGCGTTGACTGCTCGGTGTTTGCGGGTAGTTTTCGACCACATATTGGGCACGTTTTGCGGCAGCTAACCAAGCCTGACGCTCAACATAAAACTCCGCAACCTGCATTTCATGTCGCGCTAACCCATTGCGCAAGCGAACTAAACGCAATTTTGCATCATTTGCATATTCGCTGTTCGGGAAACGCTGAATGAGATTAAGATAGTCTTGATAAGATTGGCGCAATGGATCAGTATCTCGACGAGAGGGATCGGAAATATAACTATCTAAAAAACTACGTGTTGTGCTTTCACGCGCAATACCTTTAAGATACAGCGCGTAGGGCAAACGTGCATGACGCGGATACATGCGCACGAACTCCTCCAACTCACGCACAGCGGATAAGGGTTCATTATTGCGATAATAGGCGTAGGCGAGTTCTAATGAGGCTTGTTCTGACCAAACACCATATGGATAAACCGAACGCAACTTTTCAAATTCTTTTATCGCTAAATCCCACGAGCTTTCATTCAGGGCACTGTGACCGCGTTGAAAATACGCTTCTACGGTGCGTGTTGGCTCTTCTTCTTTACTAAAAATTGAGCAACCATTAAGCAGTTGTGTAACAATAATCAATAAAATAAATGCATATATTTTGGTCATGATAACCCTTGGTGCTAGACAGGCTGTGGTAAAGAGACTGCCATTTTAGCGCATGATGAATAGAGAAGGCAAAAGATGACAGCGTTAGCATGTAAAATAATTATGCGTGTTTATCTTCTGCATGGTATTGTTTTAGCCCAAATGAACGAAAGAAGGTAAAAAGATGACGGAATGGAGTGGTCGAGTCCCCCTTGATTTGGGTGGTGTGCGCCTAGACGGTATATTAGGTCAACTCATTAAAGAAGTTTCACGCGCACGCTTAAAGACTTGCATTGAAGCAGGCTTGGTACAAGTAAATGGCGAAGTGGTGACACGCGCACGTCAGGTTTTGTTAGGCGGTGAAAGTTTAACAGTTGAGTTACCTGAGCGAGAAGAACTTACTTACGAAGCACAAAATATTCCGTTGGACATTGTTTATGAAGATGAGGGCTTGCTCGTTATCAATAAACCTGCGGGCTTGGTGGTGCATCCTGGCGCTGGCAACAGCGATGGTACACTATTAAATGCACTACTCTTTCATTATCCAGAATCGGCAAGTTTGGTGCGGGCAGGCATTGTGCATCGTTTGGATAAAATGACCAGTGGCTTGTTGGTTGTTGCTAAAACAGAAGCGGTACAATTAGCACTAACAGAATTATTAAAAGATCATGATGTGGCGCGTATTTACGATGCCGTTGTCGTTGGTCAGATGGTTTCTGGTGGTACTGTCGAAGCGGGTATTGCACGTCATGGTACGGATAGAACCAAAATGACGGTCAATGATCATGCAGGGCGTGAAGCAACAACGCATTATCGCGTTGCCGAGAAATTTCGTGCCCATACACATATTCGTTGTCAGTTAGAAACGGGACGGACGCATCAAATTCGTGTTCATATGGCGCATATTAACTTTCCGCTATTGGGAGATGCTGAGTATGGTCGTCGTTTAACGTTACCGCGTGGTATGTCGGCTGAGAATGCCGATGTGTTACGTGCCTTTAAGCGTCAGGCATTGCATGCTGCACAGTTATCGTTTGAGCATCCCTTAACGAGTGAAGAATTGTCTTTCGAGGTTCCTTTGCCCGATGACATGCAGGCATTAATTGCCGCTTTACAGCATGATACAGAAGAATTTTCACAACAAATGGTGATGTAGTGTCGTTATGAGTTTAACCTTGATTCAACCAGATTGGCCAGCGCCTGCGCGCGTTAAGGCCTTTGTTTCTCAGCGTCAGGGCGGTGTGTCGGTCGCGCCTTATTCGAGCTTAAATTTAGCAACACATGTTGGTGACAATCCTTTGCATGTGCAACAGAATCGGGCATTGATTGCTGAAACACTTAATTTTCCATCCGAACCTTTTTGGTTGAATCAGGTTCATGGGACACGTGTTGTTAATGCTGATGAAGCTGATGCCGATGATGAAGATGTACCCCTCGTGCAAGCAGATGGTTCTTGGTCTCATACCTATAACCGCGTGCTGGCGATTATGACGGCTGACTGTGTGCCTATTTTATTAACGGATCGTTGTGGCTCGTTTGTGATGGCATTGCATGCTGGCTGGCATGGCTTGAGTGAAGGTATTATTCAAAATGCGGTTAAAACAGCTGGTCTTGCACCCAATCGCTTGTTGGCGTGGGTCGGTCCTGCTATTGGTTTTGCAGCATATGAGGTTAGTAACGATGTGCGCGACGTTTTTTTAATGTCGAGACGAGCAGATGCCATTCATTTTAAGCCGAGTGATAAAGAGGGGCATTCTTTCGCTGATTTAGCGGGCATTGCTTTGTGGCAGCTCGAACAAATGCACGTCTGTTGGATTGGTGGCGGTCATTGGTGTACCTTTGACCGACCAGACCAGTTTTTTTCCTATCGTCGTCATGGCATCACGGGGCGAATGGCTAGTTTTATTTGGTTAGAACATTAATTTAATGTTTGAGTAGCACATTCTGCTCGAACACATTAATGTTTTCGTGTGAGCCGCGGACAACTAAAATATCACCAGCTTGTAGTTGGAGCGTTAACTCTGGCTCATCACCACGAATACCATCGCGTTTAACGGCTTCAATTTCAATACCAGTGGTATTTTTAAGCAGTTGATCCAATTGTTTACCAACGGCTGCAGCATTTTCTTGTAAAACAATACTATGCAAAATGGTCGTCGGTTTATTAATGGATGTCGCTTCATCGCTATCACCGGGATAAAACCCTTGCATTAAGCTATACCTACTTTGACGCACCTTGCGCACTTCGCGCAAAATACTTGCTGGTGAGTGCCCCATTAAAAGCAACACTTGCGACGAAAGCATCATGCTTGCTTCAAAGGTGTCAGGAATAACTTCAGTTGCACCTGCTTCCATCAATTGGCTTAAATGCGCTTCATCACGAGTTCTGACCATAATTTGTACGTCGCGACGCATTTCACGCACACGGTGTAAAGTTTTGAGTGAGGTATGAAAGTCGGAAATGGATAACACAACCAGTTTTGCACGTTCGACACCAGCTGCCTCTAAAATTTCTTTACGTGATGAGTCACCATAGTAGACAGGTTCGCCAGCTTGTTTGGCTTCGGTAATGCGCGTGATATCCATATCGAGTGCAATATAAGGAATACCTGCTTTTTTAAGAAAACGAGCAAGCGTTTGACCAACGCGACCAAAACCGCAGATAAGAACATGGTCTTCTACATACTCAGTCTCTGTTGCAATCATTGATTCTTGTTCTTTTCTGTCTTTATTGTAGGTATTCGCCATCAATTTTTTAGTAATTTTACCATTGTACTTGATCAGAATTGGCGAAAGCATCATGCTGAAAATAGCCGCTGCTAACAAGATTTGCCCCTCAAGTTCGGGTAACAGTTTTTGGTTAAACATGAGCGATAAGAGTGCAAAACCAAACTCACCACCATGCGCCAACACCAGAGCTGTGCGCAGAGCAACACCACCATTATTACCAAAACTGTACTCGAGCAATCCTACGACCAGTGCTTTAAGAAAAATGAGCCCTAATGTGAGTGCTAACACCAATTCAAGATGCTGCCAAACAACATTTAAATCAATTAATATGCCGATAGTAATGAAGAATAGTCCCAATAAAACATCTTGGAAAGGGCGAATATCCGATTCAATTTGGTGGCGATATTCTGTTTCGGCAAGCATCATGCCCGCAACAAAAGCACCCAATGCCATCGACAAGCCCAAACTACTGGTAAGTGCTGCGGCTGCAATAGCAACTAACAAAACCGTTAAGGTAAATAGCTCGTTTGATTTTGATTGAGCCACTTCATGAAAGAGCGGACGAAGCAAGACTCTTCCGATAACCAGCAGTACGACAACAGCCAAGATACCTTTGATTAATGCCCAAATCAACTCATGAGACATACTCACGTCACTGCCGCTCGCACCGCTTAAGTTGACACCTAATACTGGAATAATGATCAGAAAGGGAATGGCTGCAAAATCTTGAAACAACAAAATACCCAAGGCATTGCGTCCGTGTCGAGACTGCATTTCGGCTTGTTCATTTAACTGTTTAAGCACTACCGCTGTTGATGACATGGCTAGCGCACCACCAGCCAATAACGCAACCTGCCAACTCACACCGACGGTATAAGCAATAAAACCGAATACAATCATTGACAGTAATACTTGTAAACTTCCCAATCCCAACATGGTGCGGCGCATCGTTAAAAATTGCGGAATAGAAAATTCAAGCCCGATCGCAAAAAGCATGAAAACAATACCAAACTCAGCTAAAAAATGAATATTCTCTTCATTATCAACCAAGCCTAATGCATGCGGCCCCATGACAACACCAACCACGATATAACCCAAAATGGGCGGCAGATGTATTCTTTTAAAACCAGCAACCATCAAGACAGAAATAAATAACAGTCCAGAGACTTCATAGAGCGTATTATGCACGATCAGTATCCATATTAAAGCGCATTGATAAATCGATGGCATGTAGGTGTTTGGTAATTGCACCTGTTGAAATGAAGTCAACGCCCGTTTGTCCGAGTTGAAATAAGTTCTCAAAACGCACATTGCCTGATGCTTCGAGCGGTATTTTTCCTTTTGTTATGGCAACAGCTTGATGAATATCCGCGATAGAAAAGTTGTCGAGCATAATGCGATCAACTGCTAAATTGAGCGCGATCTGCAATTCTTTAAGGGTTTCAACTTCAACTTCAATAAACGTATTCGGGTATTGTGCTTTTGCGCTCATCACGGCTGCTTCAAGCGAGCCAGCAGCCATAATATGGTTTTCTTTGATGAGAATAGCATCAAACAAGCCAATACGGTGATTGATGCCTCCACCAATACGTACCGCATATTTTTGTGCTAAACGAAGCCCTGGTAGGGTTTTGCGTGTATCTAATAACTTAGTTATGCCATGCGCATCTAATTCTTGTACATAACGATGCGTAATGGTTGCAGTGCCCATTAATGTTTGCAGAAAGTTTAAGGCACTACGCTCGCCCGTCAATAAGGTGCGTGCGTTACCACAGAGCCGACAGATGACCGTGTCGCTACAAACCTCATCGCCCTCATTACATTGCCAATCGACTGTGATGGTTGGGTCAAGTTGTCTAAAAACTTCATTCAGCCAATCCTGACCACACATAACCGCCTTATCACGACAAATAATGCTTGCTTGCGCTGTGCTATTGTCAGGGATTAGGCTGGCAGATAAATCACCACTACCAATATCTTCATCAAGGGCTAAACGGACTTCATTAATAAGCCAAGCTGCATTTTGCATTGTAATACACTAAACTAACCAGAAAATTGGTTTTAATTATAACCGCATTGAGGTATTTTATGCGCATAGATACGCAAACTGGTTTATTAATCGGTGCTGATTTCAGAGAAACCTCGCACGTTAACCTACGAAAAAATACGCAATCATTAGATTTGATCGTCGTCCATGCCATTAGTCTACCACCGGGAAAATTTGACTCTGATGATGTGCTTGATTTTTTTCAAGGTAATCTCGATTGTCAAAAACACCCTTATTATGCTCAGTTGCAAGGCGTTAGGGTGTCAGCGCATCTGTTTATTCGTCGCGATGGTGACGTAATTCAGTTTGTGCCTTTTCACTTGCGAGCATGGCATGCGGGCGTATCGCGTTTTGGCAACCGTGTTGATTGCAATGACTTCTCGATTGGTATTGAGCTGGAGGGGACTGATACTGCTGCTTATACGGATCGTCAGTATCAGACATTGAATGAAGTGACTAGCGCACTCAAAGTGGCTTACCCTAGTTTGGTGCATGCGCCAGTTGTCGCCCATAGTGATATTGCGCCGCTACGCAAAACAGATCCTGGATTGGGATTTGATTGGACTAAAATCAGTAATTAATATTACGCATCAAATATGGCTTCATCAAATTAGCCTAGCCGATATGATGAGAAGATGATGTGAGCCATAATCAGATTACACAACTTTTATCAGCACAAGAGTTTACATTAAAAACTGGTGAGATATGCACGGATTACTTGAATCTGCCCATGCCTACTCCAACGCGCACAATAGCGAGAGCATCGGTAAACGATGATGCATAAACTGTTCGATTTCTTCTTGCGTGAGGATGACGTTAACATCGATTTGAGCAATAAAGTTTGCCATTTCGCTTGGCTGGTTCATGCCCATTTGCAACGCCAATAAACACAGCAAATCGCTACGCGATAGCGCAATTGCCCCCCCAGTAACATGACTTGCCAACCACGCCAGTTTCGTATCATACAAACTTTGCCCGATAATATAGGCGTTAAACGCGCTAACACGAGCCTGAACCAACAGCGAATCTGAGGCAGATTGTGCAGGTGCAATAACCGCTGCCGCCCATAAGAGCTTGACGGTTTCTAGGGTATCAATAAAACGCGCTCCCGTAGGTGCCCCATGTTGGTAGAGCTCTTGCACACTATGCACCTGATAATCCGACAGTAATGCGAGTAATTGGTGATAGCTCGCTGGGTCTGGCTCGGCCTCTCCACGAGGGGTAACAAATGCGACACGGAGATGATTCATTGGCTTGACGAGAACAAAACGCATCGCAGCTAGGGCATTGGCATGTTGTAATTCTGGTAGCTTGCGCTTACCTTTGAGATAAATATCAATTCTAAAATCGGTGTTAGCGAATAAATCGCGCGTATATTCTGCTAAAATGGGGTCAGCAATATCGGCAATCGCTTGTAATTGTTCGGGCGTAAAATTCATGTTATCAAGGTGTTTGCCAATAGCAGCAGAACACGCATAATCAAGCTTAATGGCCTGCATACGCTCACAGACATCGGGGAACGCCATGGGTTGCCAATCGCGATTAAAATATTCATGCACCAGATGATTAGGATCTTGGCGTTCCATTTGTCCCAAGCGAGCTTCGACCATCTCATGTCCTAATAACGAGAGTTTGGCAGGAATCGCGCGCAATTTATGTACGGCACGCATTGCCTGATTGAGTTTCTGCGAGATATTCATTGCGGGTGCAGTCATTTTATCGGCATAACCTAGCATAAAGTCGCGCACAGGGACAAAAGTAGCCCATCCCGGCATGGCGTTATAACTAAAGACAAAAGCACCACCGACCGTTAGCTGTCGTGCGACAAAGGATTCAATGAGCTGGCGATTTTCTTCCGATACCCAACTCCAAATACCATGCGCAACAATAAAATCAAATTGCGGCAAATCATCACGCACGCAAAACTGGGCAAACGACTGATCGACGAGTAGCATCTCCGCGCCTGTTTGCTTGGATAGGGCTTGTGCAAAGCCCGTCTGTGCTGGGCTAAAATCTGTCCCGACTGACACACTATGTGCCATCGCGCAAGCATGAATATTAATCGCCACGCCTTGTCCAAAACCTAGCTCACAAATAACCGCATGTTCTGGTACAACATAACCTGCCAAGGTTAATAAGGCACGAATACGAACCAGATTCATATCACCACGGTAGCTATAAGGATAGCTTACCTCTGTTACATAGCCACCCGACCAATCTGCCATAATAAATCCTTTGTCGGGTCTCGACTGATTAATCAAAGTAGTTTTAAAAAGCTCTGGGTTGCTCTTTTGCCATTCCTTGAGCTTTGTAACAGGCGAAACATGCCCAATATTTTTCTGTACAATGTGGTTATTATACAGGAAAAGGTACTCCGTTAGCTTCTCTTTTAAATGCTCTGAGCTATTAAATTGGGTTGGCACTTGCGATAACAACGCTAACGTTTCTTCAGGCGTCCTATATCCTTTTCTAACGGCACGAAGCAATAAACCTAATGTCCCGTAGCGTTGAATGTGCAAGGTTTTAGCGACCAAACGTGCAGCGGTATCATCACTGATCAACCTCAGAATAGACTGCCTAAGGCAAACAGACAAAGCCTGCTTTTCACCATGATACAACGTATACATCAAGCCTAACGCCTGAACTTCTGATAAAGTCGTTATTGAAACACGCACTACACGAATACTTGCGATTGCAAGGCTTCCTGCCCTACAAAGCGCAAGGCATCTAAATCGCCCATCGCTGCGGTAATAGAGATCAGCGGTGTCGTGTTTGTCACCAAGCGAACCATACGCTCAGGCATGGCTGAAATCCGACAACAATTCTTCTTCATCCGTATCATGAATAGGAACAGCAAACAGCTGCAACTTGGCTAAAAACTCGACACGCTCCATACCTGCAATGCTCGCAGCCATACCAGAAGACAAGCGTTTCATTTCAAACAACTTAACCGCCAGTGCTAGCTTGGCTTCTGCAATAAAGTCCTGTGGTGCAATGTGCATCGCATCTAAAAAATGATTGGGGACATCAACAATAAGCTGCATTTTTAACCTCTAAAAAAGGAATAGGACTATTCTACCGACTTTACAATACCTATTGTAACGCATCATTTTCTTCTGCTTGCATCATTGCCAGTGCGCCCTGCAATGCTCGACGGTGCGCCAGCGTTGCCGCAGCCCAATTCCATAACAGCACCAGCACGGCAATGCCCACCGATGACCAGACATACAGCGCGTAGTTAGCCATCTTTGCGCTCCTCATGTAATAACGCGCACAACCAACCTGCACAAGCATCTTGCTCGACCAGCATGGTACGCATATTAATCAGCAATACCAAACCATAAAACACCTTAAACGCCACCGCCAGCAAGCCTTCGTGTAAATCATCTTTGAAGATGCGTTCTAACGACATCAACACCGACAACAACACCGCCACCCACAACAAACCAGGGGCAACCTGCGTTAACAGGCTTTGCGACGCACCCAATGCCAAAGGGAACATCAGCACTACCAAGGCAAAAAACAACACTGGGTTGAGCGAATCGGCAAGGTGGCTGCTAGCTAATGCTATATCGCGCTTGAATAATAACCAATAGGGACGCATCTAAAAACCTTAACGCTAAAAAGGCTAAAGACTGCTTTACGGCACATCTGGCACAAATTTTAACACATTACCATTAATGCAATAACGCTTACCACTGGGCCTGGTGCTTGCTAATAGCTATGGTAACCAATCCATAACCGACAAAAAGCCTTTACGCGAAACTTTCGCGCTGAGAGGATCTTCACCTTCGCCTTGGTCGATAATAACGGCACTGACCGCTTGCGTGTCGTCGATAATACTCGTGAGGCTACGGGCAAGATGAGCAGATAAGGCTCGCGCTGTTTTAATTTCGATCAGGTGGCGTTCATCTCCTCTTTCCAGCAACAAATCGACTTCCGCACCATTGGCGGTACGCCAAAAATAGGCTTGACTGTAGGGGTGTTGAATGGCTTCACGGCTTAGTAGGTCTTCGATAACAAAGCTTTCCCAACTTGCGCCACGAATCGGATGGCTATTTAAGGCTTCTAAACTGTCTATATTAAGCAGATGGTGCAACAAGCCTGTGTCACGCAGATACACCTTGGGTGCTTTGACCAAACGCTTGCCTACATTACGGAAATAGGGCGGTAAACGGCGCAATAAAAAGCTCTGTTCTAAAATATCAACATAGCGTTGCACTGTTTTAGCCGATACACCCAACGAACCCGCTAACTGCTCGTAATTCAGCATGCCGCCTTGTTGATGTGCCAACATGGTTAATAAACGACGCAGTAACAGCGGTTCCGCAATAATCCCCATGCTAGGCAAATCTCGCTCAATATAAGTACGCAAGTAACCTTCCCACCAATCACGAAACGAACCGCCTCGTTTGAGTGCTTGTAAGGCATCGGGAAAACCACCTGTTAGCCATAACTGCTGATAATCATCGCTGGTTTTGCAAGAGATCTCTTTCGCTGTCAGTGGCGACAAGGTCACAATACCCACTCGCCCCGCAAGGCTTTCTGAAACCTGTTTGACTAACGTGGGCTGTGCCGAGCCCAAGAGAATAAAGCGACCCATCTGTTGACGATGCTGGTCGATGATGCCACGCAAAGCAGCAAAAACAGCAGGCACTTGTTGCGCTTCATCTAAAATAAGGGTTGGCTTTGCGCGTGCTTCTAACTGAAAGCGAGCATCTTCGATAAATAAGGGTTGTAAGCTGGGATCTTCTAAGTCGCAATAGGGAAATTGCGCAAATACACAACGCGCCAGAGTCGTTTTACCGACCTGTCGTGCGCCTAAAATCAATACGGCAGGAAATTGTTCGGCTAAGTAATGCAAGCGTTGGGCAGCAATTCTGACATACATACCATGCAAATCCTGACTTGTAGTTCGGAATTGCATGGTAACATGCGCTAAATTAAATGTATAGGGACGCATCTAAAAACATTAACGCTAAAAAGGCTAAAGACTGCTTTACGGCACATCTGGCACAAATTTTAACACATTACCATTAATGCAATAACGCTTACCGCTAGGCTTAGGACCATCATCAAAGACGTGTCCTAAATGAATGCCAGAGCTGGCACTGCGCACTTCGACACGCTTCATGCCGTGTGCGTTGTCCTCAACCAATACAATCGAGCCTTCAATAGGATTGAAAAAACTTGGCCAGCCAGTACCACTGTTAAATTTAGTGTCCGAACGGAACAAAGGCGCACCTGTGATGGGATCAACAAACACACCCGGGCGCTTTTCATCCAAATGCGAACCCGTAAAAGGACGTTCTGTGCCTTGCTCAAAGGCGATTTTCTGTTGTTCTGGTGTCAGAAGCTGAAAGCCTAGCCACTTCCAGAAGCGATCCTTATCGCCGTTGTAGCCTGTAAAGCGTGATACTTCTTTGCCTTTTTCGAACAAAACAATGGTCGGCGTGGCAAACAGCGTTTTTTCGAGCATCCAGTCTTTGGGTGGGTTGGTATTCAATGTCATAACAATCGGGGTGGTCGCTTTCCATCCATCCAATACTTCAGCATGGAACTGCTTGCAGAAAGCACAATCTTCAGCTTCAAACACGATCAATTGACGATCGAAGCTAAGCTTAGCAGCATCTAACAGCGGCGCAGGCGTTTTCGCCAGCTCACCGGGGTAAGCAACGCCAGTTCCACCCAAACCACAGTAGCCATTAGGGTTTTTCTTTAGGTAATCTTGATGATAATCTTCCGCACTATTGTAATTGCGTAGCAGGGCAATTTCGGTAGTGATCGTGCCACGTTTTGCCTGAGTAAGCGCTTGTTGATAAGCATCGCGCGTTTCGAATGCCACCGCTTTTTGTGCCTCGTTGTTGTAATAAATGACGCTACGATAGTTGGTACCGCGATCATTACCCTGACGATCGCCTTGCGTTGGGTCATGACTTTCCCAGAATTTGATGAGCACGGTTTTCAAGGTCACTTTTTGTGGGTCAAAAGTCACTTTAATCACTTCAGCATGATTGCGTTGCGTGACCTGTCCTTTTTTCAGTTCTTTTTCCAAACCCAGTACATCGTAATAGCCTGCCTTAACCGCATCACCACCTGCATAACCCGACTCGACATCGAGCACACCGACAATTTCCGACATGCGCTTTTCTGCACCCCAAAAACAACCCATACCGAGTACAATGGATTCAGATTGCGCTGCCTGTGTCGTTAATGACATGAACATCGTGACACTCCCTAAAAAAACTGCAAATAATTGCGATACTAGCGTCATATCATACACCCTTAGTTTAATCAGAAATAATTTCAGACAATAGACGATGGTTCATCCAGCGAGCAAACCACAAGCTCACTCGACTCGCTTGACCATCATCTGGCTGATCCGACAAAACAGCTGCTAATGCAGCTTCCACTATCTGACCGTCAATGAGGCGTTCAAACAGCGAAAACTCTAACGCTTCCATCTCTAAACGCCAAAGAGCATCATTATCTCTAAACACAATCAAGTGCGTCATCCTTTGTTCATAAGGATGTTCAAATACCGACTCATCCATCACGCACTGATAATAATCATTAATGGCATGGCCAAAAGACAAGCACACCAATGCTTTTCGCATCACAAGGGTTGCATTCATCAATGATGATTCTGTTAAATGCATCAAACGATCGGCACTAAACACCTCACTTTCTGGGGCATCAAATACACGCAACATTGCAG
>DYST01000014.1:0-25958 GCA_020726325.1 Thiomicrospira cyclica
ATAAAAACTTGTTTGATACCAATCGGTAGCGGTTCATCTAACCTAAAGTAAGCGGCAGCTTGTACAGATTGCTGCAATAAGGTTAGTGTTTCTTGTCTGCTCAATTGTGGCGGTGGTGCTCCCAACGCGGTAAATACCAGCTTAGACCAGTGCGCACGCCAACGACTTTCACTAACACCAAACATTTGTTGGTAAAAATCTGTGCGTAAGGCAAAATCATCTCGATCCACCACAAAAATAGCACCTGTTGCCGTGTTACCCATAAACATATTATAAACTTGAGTCTTATTTAGGACTTGCACAGGCGAGTTTTGATTCATCACAACTTGCCAATCACCAGCTAAACAGGCTTTTTGGTGCAAAAAAGTAAAGAGAACAATCAAAGGCAGATAATAAAACCGAGCATACATGACTAACCTTCTACCCGTTTTAATACAGGTGCAAACAAAGGCAAGCGCAACACAAATTGCGTTCCCCTCGCTTCACCGCTAAAGACACGAATTTGACCGCCCAAAATACCCGTCACCAAATTATGTACAATATGTAACCCCAAACCACTCCCCCCCTGTCCTAAGCGCGTAGTAAAAAAGGGATCAAATACCTTATTTAAATGTTCAGGCACAATACCCTTACCATTATCGGCAATGGTCAACACCACCCATTCTCTTTCTTCCTGTGTCGCACTAATACGTATTTTTCCACCATCTTGTTTCGTAAAAGCATGGACTAAGGCATTATTAATCAGATTGGTAATAATTTGCCCGAGTGGGCCAGGAAAACTATCTACATCAATCCCCTTGACCACATCGAGTTGCACAGCAACATTAGCCTGCCGCAACATCGGCTGAATGGTTAATAAAATTTCTTGCAGCGTTGTTTTTAGGTCAAAGACACGCCGTTGATAGCTCGTCTGGTCGATTGCTACCTGCTTAAAACTACGAATTAAATCGGCTGCTTTTAATAAATTACGTGTTGCCAATAACTCGGCTTCTTGCATATCTTGCACATAACGCTGCAAACTTGATTTACGTAAAGTTCCAGCTGCTAATAATGCCGAAAACGTTGCACTTTTATCAGCGCAGGTTGTTACGACCGTTAAGGCGTTACCAATCGGCGTATTTAGCTCGTGCGAAACACCCGCAACCAACGCACCTAAGCTCGCTAGTTTTTCAGATTGAATCAAGTTGAACTGTGTTTCTTGCAAAGTTTCCATTGCCAGCTCTAACTCCCAAGTGCGCTCAATTACTCTTGCCTCAAGGGCTGTATTTAACTCATGAAACTTCGACTGACTTTCTTCTAAAGCCGCAACACGGTCAGCAACAGATTGTGCCATCGCATTAAAATCTGCCGCCAATAAAGAAAGTTCATCCTTCCCTTGAACAGGAGCTGGTACACGATAATCACCTTGAGCTAGTGCTCTACTGGCACGCATCAACTGCATCAACCGTCGATTAAAGCGCATACCCGTAAAAAAAAGAAAAAACCCCAAAGCAAAAACACCAACCAACAAAACACTTAAGTTTTCTTGTTTGATACGCTGCACGCTTTCTTTAAAAGAAAGCGTTGATAGACCAAAATGTAATTCACCTACGCTAGCATCTAAAATCAGAATTGGCTGCACAATATGCACCAGACCGTCTTTAACCTGCTGTTCTAAGGACTGACCTACTAACGGATGGGCTGCAATTTGTTTATTGGTTGTGACCAGCAAAGCGCCACGATCATCGTATAAAGAAAGATAAACCAAGCCAGAGCCATCATCAGAGAGTAATTCTTGAAAGTAATCTGATAATCCGCGCAAACCTGAGCGCGTCGTGTGTGGCGTAACCGCCAAATTCAATGCTTCTGAGGTTAAGCGGATGGTTGCCTGTGCGTGCGCAATAGCAGCATTAGACAACACATTAGAGACATTATGTTGCATCCAAAAATAAAGACCCAACATAAATAATAAAATTGCCAACAATAAACGAAAGCGAATAGAGTGCCAAAGCGCGAGAAAGCGTAACATGGCAAAGCCCAACTAGACTAGGATGACAAAACTAAACACTTAACCGATGATTAACGCAACTCGCAATGACTGATTGAAACATTTCCCAACTTTCAGCAATCAAATTTTGAGTAAAATTATTTTCTTGCAATACCATGACCAAACGCCAACCATCGCCATGCACAAATACCGTATCAGAAAACTGTGCATCTCGCGCACTCGATAATAGCAGCTCGATATAAGCAAGCAGCGGATCGCCCGATAATTCAGCTAACTTTTTTTCTTTCCAAGCACGATGTTGGGCATCAGCAAACATGAAAACCGCTGAAGATAAAGGCTCATTGGTGTTATGCCAGACAGCAACAATCGGCGACAACGCATATAATGCAACCAATTTTTGTACGATCAACTGTACCAAATTGGCAGGTGTTTTAGCAGAAAGCACACCAGATACGATACGTGCCATACCAAGCATCTGCTGCTTTATTTGAACCATCTGCTCAAGTTGTTCAAAAGTGCGAACAGCGGTTGTTAAACTTGTCACCAAACGCTCGCGACTGACTTCAGTTTTAAGCATATAATCATGAATATCGTAATGTGCAACCAAGGCTGCTTCAGGTGCTAAGCCTGGCTGTCCTGTACGTAAAATAATACGCAATGGCGTATAGGCAAGCTGATGTCGAATCAAATCAATCAGACACAAACCACTGTCATCAGACTCCATCACAACATCAAGTAAAACGACAGCGATATCAGGCATCTGTCTGAGCAAATTAGCTGCTTCTTCGCCACTATAGGCATGAATGAGTGACAAGGGGCGATCTATAATTTCAACGCCAGACAGCGCGAAACGTGTCGCCTGATGAACCTCACCATCATCGTCAACAACCATAATACGCCACGGCTGAACTAGAACATCTTGATCATCGAATGTATCATCCAATAAATCGAGTTCATCTAAATCGAGTTCATCATTTTTGTCGACTGTGACCATTGTTTTTACCCCATATCCCAGATAGTAAAACACCCTTACCGATTGCCTATAAAGACAACACAGTAAGGGTTCGCATCAACTTTTAATCTTTAGAATCGTTATTCTGAAGTATTACGAAAACGTGGCAACCACATCTGCGCTAGCGATGTAAATAACATGATACCAGCAGCGACGGAATAACCAAAACCACCAATAATTGTCAGCCAAGCAAATCCTGGATGTAATTTCGTTAACCACCAAGACAACACATCAACAATTAAGAACGCAAAAGGCGTTACAACGAGGACAAGCTTCCACAGTTGATTAAAACGTGCAAAGGCAAAAATAGCACCGACAAACATGAAAATAAATGAAATACCAAACAAATGGATATGCGACACGCGCGTCAAAGATGAAAAGCTCGCACCTTCATCCGTTTCAGTCATATGTTTAACATTTTCATATTGTGTAAAATTTGGCAATGACGTTTGTTCTGCACTATGACAAACCGCACAATACTGTGCAAATACAGCCTTGTAATGCGGTTCCCATTGCGCTTCATCAGCACCAGCTCGCGCCCACTTAATCATATCTAAACGTACTGCATCAGGAGCCATAGCCTGCATCGAGCCGTTAAGCTTACCTTCAATTTTAGAACCTTCTTTATTGCCATAATAGCTATAAACAACGTCATCCAACGACAAGCCGACCTTACCATCCGCCATACCATGCGTCATCATAATTTGCGCCCCAGCCATCATCAAGCCCACACCAATGGTGAGCAAGAAGCTCGTGAACACAACCCGTAATGCTAATGGAAAGTTCGCTAACGTGAGTTCTTTCATTTGCTCATTCCTTATTGATTCATTATTTGCTAAATATTACGAAACAAACGCTGTTCGAGCAAATCACAAAGGATATGCCCCAACAATGTATGTGCTTCCTGAATTCTTGGCGTATCTTCACTCGGCATACACAAGCACAAATCAGCAATCTGAGCTAATGCACCACCAGTTGCACCTGTCATCGCAATCACCTTGATGCCAGATGACTTAGCTGCAGGCACAGCGTTTAGAATGTTAACAGAATTGCCACTGGTTGACAAAGCAATCAATACATCACCCGCTTGCCCTAACGCTTGAACTTGGCGCGAAAACAGCTGATCAAAGCCATAATCATTACCAATCGCCGTCAATACCGATGAATCCACTGTTAAAGCCAATGCTGGCAGTCCCGGACGATCCAACTTAAAACGAACAACCAACTCGGCAGCTAAGTGCTGAGCATCGGCAGCACTACCACCATTACCAGCAAATAACAACTTATTACCACGGTGCAACGCATCCTCACAGATCAGCACAAAGGCAATAAATTGCGCTTTAAGTGTTTCATTATGTTGAATATCCGATAACACGCGCAACGCATCTGTCGTTTGTGACAGCCAAAAATTCTCGATGTTCATTGTCGCATTATTCCTATTTTACAGACTTGATATTAATCACGTTTGCAACACCTTGATGAAATTCTCCTTCATTCAAGTGCAGTTCAACCGCTTCAAGTATTTCGACACGCATGGATTGCAAAAAAGATTGCCACTCTTCAAGACGATATAATAAATGATTCATTGTAAATCACACCAATTCAATTTCGTATTTACGCAGCTCATCTTCGATATGCCACAAATAAGAGGCTTTAACGCCAAACGCATGTTGAACCGACCCTTGCTTAATCCAAACTAATAATTCAAATGCCATTTTACCATCTAGACTGCTCAAAACCACCTGTGGAAAGCGTTTACCATCGTTAATGGTATAGGGCACCTGTTCAGCCGCCTCAAGCACGGCACTAACAACCAGTTTTTTATCTGAATTTAAGGAAACACTAAATGGAATATGTACACGACGATAAGGGTCTGATAGCGTCCAGTTAACAACACGCCCCGAAGTAAATTCGGCGTTTGGAATCACAACCTCTAAATTATCACCTGTAGTAATGAGCGTGGAGCGCAGACTAATTTCTTTAACTGTACCAGCAATACCTGATGGCAACTCGATGTAATCGCCAACTTTTAAGGTTTTTTCAAACATAACAATTAAGCCTGAAACAAAGTTCTTGACCACATCTTGCAGACCAAAACCAATACCAACCGATAAAGCACCTGCAATCCAAGCAAGATTAGAAAAATCGATACCAACGGAAGATAAGGCGACCACCGTACCGACAATCATAATCACATAATGAATCAAACGCCCTAGGGTATAAGTGGTATGGGCAGCAATTTTTGTATTACGACTGGCAACCTGTGCTAACGCTTTACGTAACCAAAAACTCAACCACCAAGCAGCCGTTAAGAAGAGGACAACCCGCATTAAACTCAAGAGGGTCACAGGTGTGTCGCCTACTTTAAACAAGCTCGCGGTCATTAGCGACCAAAACTCTTGCCCTGCTGCCAACATCATCTGCGTTGTGTTCAGCCAACGATTACCCCAGATACCATCACGCGCTAACAGCAGCTGATCTTGTAAGCTGGAAAGTGTTTTACTATCATCAAGTTGCGCATGCAATAAGTTTAAGCTTGACTGGCTATCAAGGAGTCGCTTAATCGATTGTTGGTATACCTGTTTAATTTGACTTAATTGCTTCGCAACGAGGCTCTCGGGTGCATTTTCAACAAGCACCAATAAGGCGGCATTCGCTTGATCGCGACTGCTTTCCAGTTGTGCACGCCATTTTTTACGGTGTTGTTCGATTTTTTCGGCTTCATCATGCCAGCGCGGCATCTGTGCACGTAATTCGCTATCCCAGTCAAAGGCTTTATCGGTACGCGCACGCAAATAAACAAGCAAACGCTCATTCCATTGACTTTTTGCTTTGGCTGTTGCTTCATTAATGCTTGCCTGTAAAGCAATCACTTGCTGCAATCGACTTTTAGCACGACTGATCTCATCATCACCCCAAATCAGAACCGCATTTGCTTTAGCGGAACGCAGATCGTCTGTTGCTTTTTCTAATACTTTTCGGTCATTATCGCCTTGTGTCTTAATGGTAAGAAGATCACTTTCTGTCACGACCAGTCTGTCAGTTGCACGATGCCAATGGTCATCTATTTGCGCTAACATTGCTTGCGCAGCGTCAACGTTAGCACGTTGCAGACGTAAGGATTCATGAGCAACAAACCATGCTAACCGTCGTTCGATCATATCCAATAAACGAAGGTTGCGTACCTCGCTACTGTTTGTAGCATAATAAGCAGCAGAAGCATTATCGGCATCAGCAGTAATTGCCGTCAACTGATCTGTCATTTGTGCAGCACGATCAGATGAGGTGAGCTTATCATTATTAGCACGTCGCAAGTCACGAATCGCATCTAACCATACCGCTACGGTGTAACGATCACCAACATTAATCGGTTTAGGGATCGCAACAGAGCTAACTTTACTTTTTAAATCAAGATAAGCTCTCGCACTCGTGGCAATAGATTCATTTAAATTGGCTGTGTCCGCTTGCTGCTCAGTACTCAAGTTTACGTGTACGACAAGTAGTTTGCTTTGTAATTGCTCAAGGTTTTTTTTCAGTAAAAGCATATCTTGAAGCTGCAATTGTCGCCACCAATCTGCTGGCAATGCTTGCATGTCCCATTGCTCTATTGGCTGCGCATGGACAACATCATCTTGAGCAAAAGAAAAAGAACATAAACTTAGACTAGCAATCAACACTAACCAGTTAATAATACGCATCAGATAGCCTCACACATTGGGGTAACTAGACTAGCGGTAGTAGGAAACTACGTCAAGCGCTGAGAAGAGAAAGTACGTAAACTTCGACGATAAACAAAGCGCAAACGTCGCAACTGCCACACAAATCGAGACAAACTGCCGACAAATAACCACGGTAAGATCAATAATGGGGGTAGCATCCATTTAGCAACATAGCTCACTTGCTCCGCCAGCCAGATTGCTGGCATATAAGTCTGTGCACCACCATCATAAACAATGTTATCTCGGGTCGCAAACCATTCTTCAACTTTATCAACATCATAATCACTAAAGCCTGCCTCACCATAAAGCTGTGCAACCTCGGTGGCATGTTCTTCGGCAGCATCAAGCGACATGGGTATGACCAAACCATAATCAGGATCTAATATCCACCAATGCCCATCTTCGACTTCAGCAGTTAATACCACATGACCATGCAACTCGATTAACCGTGCTGGAATTCCTTTTTCCTGCAAAATGCCTGTTTCAATAATAGCATGTTGCGAACATAAACCAATACCACGCGCTAAAGCACGACGGTGGTCTTGAAACTCGTACATAGCAAAAAATTTAGGATCAAGATACGACCATGCACGTAACAAATAATTTTCTGACCAAGGTAGGCGAATGTTATAACGATCTATGCCTTCTGGCTGCCAATAATGCAACACCGCTTGACTAATCAACTTGGTTAGCGCGACCAAATAAGTACTACGGTCATTAGCATCTAAAGCAGCAAGCTGAGCATAAAACTCGTCTTCGCTCAGACTTAAATCATCGACAAAATAAGTCGCTGTTTCATTCATTAGCTCACTACTGCGAACCCCTGTCGTTAAACCAATCACATTAATGAACGACAGAAGCAAACCAAAAACAAAAGCAAAAAAACGCAACACAGAAGCAATTCCTATCCGTAAAATCAAAAGACAAACTAATAATTAGATTAATAAAGTTAATGGTTTGCGTCAAGCACTCATCTTATTGTTCATGACGAACAATAGGGTTCAATCTCGTCTGGCTGTCTGCGCCAGCGTTTGTAATTCCAAATATACTGCTCTGGCGCAATGCGTACGCAAGATTCTAAACCAAGATTCATCGCTGTTGCCGAGGTTAACGAGTCTTGCTCGTGAATGGCGGTATCACAAGGCAAAATATGAATACGATAACCACGCCCCCAAGATAAACGCTCACACAGCGTAAAGAGCACACTGGCATTGCTTTTATTCGCTAAACGACCTGCCAATACCATCGTATTGGCTGTTTTCGTAAAAAATGGCGCAAAGACACCGCCAGTTTCACCGGGGTCTTGGTCAGGTAAAATACCCGCAAGTTGGTTCTTTTTCAGGGCTGCGAGCAACGCCCTTACGCCACTCATATCTGTCGGTACGAGATGTGCTCCCATGCGCTCGCGTGCCTGTTGCACAAAAGGGGCTAGTGCCGTTTGCTCTGGTGGCTGATACAAGGTAGTCATTTGCATTTTTGCTGACCAATAAAGCCCTAACATCTCCCATGCACCAAAATGAGGCGTTAACAACAATACCCCTTTACCACGCGCTAAGGCTGCATCCATATCGGACTGCCCAACAACATCTTTGATATAGCCAAATAAATGATCGCGTTCACTAAGCCAAATTATCCCTAACTCAGTAAAGGTTTTACCCAGCTCTTTGAAAAAAGAAACCAGTAACAGAAGTCTCTGCCAGAAAGTTTGTCGAGGAAAAGCAATGCGCAAATTTGTCCACACAACACGGCGATCACGACTGGGGAAAAGCACATAAAGATAGCCCAACATCACTCCTAACGCGTGATTAACGGGTAAGGGTAACTTACTGCAAAAACGCAGAAAACCTAAAAATAAGCTAGCTTTACCTGCTTCAGTCATAATGATACCGCTCCCTTATCAGCAATCAGAGGAGCCATTGCCGATAGTAGGTTAGAAAAGAGTTGTTTGTTATGCATCTCTTCATCGGCAAGCAAGGCTTTAATACGCTCGCGTTGTTGCGGCTTGCTGTAGCAAGCAGGACAATTATCGCTAATGACTGGCAAATTAGCTGCTTGCGCAAAAGCGCGTGTTTGACGTTCACGCACGCGAATCAGTGGACGAATAACACGCAAATCACCCGCATCAATGACATAGTGTGCTTTCATGGTATGCAATTTACCTTGATACATCAACGACATCAATAAACTTTCTGCCACATCATCGAGATGCTGCCCTAGTGCCAAAACATTATAGCCTTCACTTCTAGCGCGTGAATATAAAATACCACGCTTCATGCGCGAGCAAAAAGAACAAAACGAATCCCCCTGCATTGAAGCTTCTGCCTGAGCCATAATACCTTGGCTTTCGTAAAAGTAAGGCACGTCTAATTCAGCAAGATAGGCTTTGAGCGGCGACGGATCAAACCCCGGAATTTCAGGGTCAACGGTACACGCGCCCAGTTCAAAAGACACTGGCGCGTGACGCTGTAAATGCTTTAACACCTGCAATAAGGCTAAGGAGTCCTTACCGCCAGACAACCCCAGCAACACCCGATCCCCTTCTTGAATCATCTGGTGTTGCACAATGGCGCGTCCAATCGGACGCATTAATGCTTTGGGTGGCTTGATTAGGGTATCAGCCACCGACATGACTCGAGGGGACAGAGCAGGCATTTGGTTTTACTTCATACAAATGACTGAAGTTATAACGTCCGTCTTTATTACGCCAGACAGGTTGGCAATCGCCCGTACCTGTAAAGAGCAAATCATCCCAAGCAGAACCTTCTCGTTTGTAAGCTTTAAATCCTGTTGCTGAAAAACCGAGCTGACGCTGCACTTTGTTATCGGCTTCTAGTGTAAACAAATAAACTGTGCCACCAATTTTGCCCGATGTACATTCGTTACCCAACAACACAATCACTTCCTTTTTACCGTCATGATTTAAATCGGTCAGTGTTGTTGCATGAGGAATAACACCACAACGTGCATCAGCTACCTTGCCCGCTTTCACTTGCCATTTTTTCGCAACGAGCTGCTCGCTCACTGCTTGCTTAAACGCATCATTCAATCCTGTTGTTTGTGCAAATACAACGGCAGACATCGCATTAACATCGCTTGTTGTATCCGCTTGTGCTGAAAGACTGGTCACCATAAAAATAAAAGCAGCCAAGCTTAATCTCTGTTTCATCCGAAAACTCCCATTAGTTTTGGTAGGTTGCGCCACAAAATAAACGCACCCATGAGTAATAAAAATACCGCAAATAAACGACGCAGTAATTGTTGGGGTAAATAATCGCTTAGTTTTTGTCCAATCAAACTACCAACAATGCCCAACAACGAAAAAACGCCAATTAAGCCCCAATCGAGCGATAACTGCAAATCATCTAATACATGCAAGTATTCCCAAAAACCACTGACGCAGTTCATTGTAATAATCATCAACGATGTCCCCACCGCCAAAGTCATGGACAACCCACCTAATAACACCAATGCTGGGATAATTAAGAACCCACCACCAATACCGACCAATCCTGTAACGACACCGACCAGCAAACCATCTAAACCGATTTGCCAAAAAGCGCGCGGCACTGATGGCGCATCATTAAGCTTTAAAGGACGCAGCATTAAAACGGCAGCGACTAATAATACCCCACCAAACAACACCAACTGCACCCAAGAAGGTACATAGCGAGCGGAATAAGCACCAAACACAGCACCGAGCATACTAGGCAAGCCAAACCACGCCACAGTGCGCCAATCGATTTGACTACGTTTGGCATAACCAGTCGCACTGACGGCACTAATAATACCAACAATCGCTAATGCGCTCGCAAAGGCAACTTTTTCCTCTAATCCGACCCAATACACTAAAATCGGAATTGTTAGAAAAGCACCGCCAGAGCCCATCAACCCTAAGCTAACACCCACCAATATTGCACCAATCCAAGCCCAAATAACCATGACACGCTCTTTTGATTATCTACAAAACCGCTATTGTATCATTGCCACATCATTTCTTAACCAGCATCACACCAACTTCAATATGATGGGTGTAAGGGAATTGATCAAAAACAGCAACAGAACGCAAGTCATGCGAATCCTGCCATGCCTGCATATCACGTGCAAGGGTTTCTGGATTACAAGAAACATATAAAATTTGATCGAAGCGTTGCACTAAAGCACGGGTTGTATCATCCAAACCTGCACGCGGTGGATCGACCATGACCAGCTTAAAGTCATAATCTTGACCCTGCCATAATAGCTGCGTCCCCTCGCCAGTTGATGACAGTTGCTGTGATACTTGCTCGCTATTCATGGCTGCAATGGTGACATGATGAATAGCGGCCTGTGCGAAAGCATCTTGCGCCGCACTGACCGCATGCGGTGATAATTCTGTCATTAGGAGTTTATGGGCATGACGCGCTAATACCCACGTAAAATTACCTGCACCACCGTAAAGCTCTAATATTGCAGGATACTGAGTTTCTGCACCTAACTGAGTATCTACCCATGCCAACATTTGTGCATTAACGGCTGCATTGGGTTGACTAAACGCATTTTCGACGTGACGCAAGGTAAAAGAATCACCATTAGGCAATGACAGCGTTTCATTGACATAATCTCGTACCAAGACGCGTTTTTTACCGCGAGAGCGCCCCATGAGCATCACACCAGCAGGTAAATCTAAGCTACGCGCCAAACTTTCCCAGTCAGCGGTTAAAGGCTCTTTATAAATCAGCGTAACGAGAATTTCGCCCTGACTACTGGCTAAGAAGTCGATGGCATAGAGTCGGTTCGATAACACCGTATTGGCTTTGAGTTGCGCACGCAAAGGCTGCATTAAGTCCGCAATACGCTTATCCACCATCGGGCAGTATTCAATAAAAACAGGACGCTTGTTTTGCACATCAAACATGGCATAATGCCAATCGCCCGCTTGATGCCAGACACGAAACTCGGCACGCATACGATAGTGTTCTGTCGAGGAAGCGGCAATCGTGATGGTTTGCGCTGTTGTTAACGCTAAAAGCGCACCTACTCGGCTTACTTTTTCATCTAATTGTTGCTGGTAATTTTCTGGTGATACTTGGCAGGTCACGCCTGTGCTCCATTACGAATTTAAATTTAAGGCGCAATGGTAACGGCTCTGGTAAATAAAAAACAACTAAAGCAGCAAGATTAATGCGCAAGACCGAATGTTAGACCGTCACAATAGCAGGAAACATGATTACGCCCCGAATCTTTGGCAACATAAAGCATATCATCCGCCATTTTAAGCAGACTTGCAGCAGCATCTTCATCTTTGGGTACAAAAGAAGCACAACCAATACTCAAGGTTACATATCCTGCAACGAGAGAATACTCATGTTTAATGGCGAGTTTCTCAATGTTATATTTAAGCTGCTCTGCAATACGATAAACCTCGTCTGCATTTAACCCAGCCATTACGATGGCAAACTCTTCACCACCATAGCGGCAGACCACAGATTCATCTTGCATCATTTCACTCAGCGAACGCTGTAAATGTTGTGCAATCATGATTAAACACACGTCACCAGAACCATGACCATAGCCATCGTTATAAGCTTTGAAATGATCAATATCGACCATAATTAATGCCACAGGCTCTTTTAACTGTTGCGCTTTTAGTATCTGGGTATGTAATATTTCATCGAATCGACGTCGATTAGCAACACCTGTTAGCCCATCAATCAGCGTTAAACGCTCCAAAGCCTCTGTTTTTTGCTTTAAGGTAATGTGTGTTTTTACCCGTGCTTTGACAATAGCTGGCTCAAATGGCTTAATAATGTAGTCAACAGCACCCAAATTAAACCCTAATAATTGATCTTGCAACTCACCCTTGGCGGTAACAAAAATAACGGGGATTTGTGCTGTTTTAGGATTTTCTTTGAGCTTTTTACAGACCGTATAACCATCCATAACAGGCATCATCACATCCAATAAAATCAAGTCTGGCTGTGTTGCCGAAGCTACAATTTCTAGTGCCTTTGCGCCATTGGTTGCAACCTGAATGCGATAGTCCTGCTCTAAAAAACCAGCCAATAACTGGATATTTGTGACGACATCATCAACAATCAGCAGCGTAGGTTTATTCGTTTGCATGCTGCGTCTCAAGGTATTTTCTAATTTTATCTATGCTCATTAGTGCCTGAGCATAATCCATCTTATCAATTTGGGCACTTAAACCCTGCAATGTCCTATTATCAATCAAACCATCTAGTTTCTCTTTAAGATCACTCAGAAGCTGATACGATATGAAAACGTCCTGCGCCACTAACAAACGCAAGGACTCCAGCGACTGCAATGCAGCTCCAATTGAATGCGCACTAGGAGCTAATTGTATCTCATCCTGATCATCTGCTATATTATTAATCATCACATTTGTAGGCACATCTATGTTCGCACTTAATAACGATTGTAATTTACGCGCTAGCTCAACAGAATCAATCGGTTTGGCAAGATGGGCATTCATACCAACCGCCAGTGCATGATCAATATCTTCTTTCATCACCGCAGCAGTCATGGCAATAATTGGAATCGATTTACCTTGTGGCAAGGCACGAATACGACGCGCTGCTTCCAATCCATCCATCACAGGCATATGCAAATCCATTAAAATCAAATCAAATGGCGTATCCGCTGCCATTGCTTCAACCGCTTGCAAGCCATTTTCAACAATCGCGACGTTCGCATTGAACTTTTTAAGAAAACCTTGTGCCACAATGCAATTAATACGATTATCGTCAACGAGTAAAATGCTAGCACCATGTAAATCAATACACGTGCCGTCACCTTCTGGTTGCATACTTAATACATCGGGCGTATCCAAAACAGTAAGCCTTGTTTCTGTTTGTGCAATAGCAAGCTTCTCTTCGTCTAACGGAACAGAAAAGAAGAAGCGACTCCCTTTACCAAGCTCGCTTTCGACACCAATATCCCCACTCATAAGCTCTACTAACTGCTTAGAAATGGTCAAACCTAAGCCTGTACCACCGTATTTACGGGTAATCGAATCATCAGCCTGCGTAAATGAATGAAACACACGATCGCTTTGCTCACTCGACATACCAATGCCTGTATCCAACACTGAAACAACTAACGCTGATTTACCTGTTTCTCGTATATTCAGCTCAACATGAATACTCACTTCGCCTTGATCGGTGAATTTAATTGCATTACCGACGAGGTTATTGAGCACTTGAGATAAGCGTAAGGGATCGCCACTTAAAACGGTCGGCACATTCTCTGCCACAACATAGTAAAAGTTAATATTTTTTTCTTCTGCTTTCGCAGCAAACAAACCAACAACACTACGCAACACACCTTCTAAGGCGTAATCGGTTAACTCTAACCTCAGTTTGCCAGCTTCTATTTTTGAGTAATCGAGACTATCATTCAAAATACTGAGCAATGCGGTTGATGCATCTTGTACCTTTTCTAAGTAGTCACGCTGTTGTGGCGCTAACTCTGAGTCTAATACGAGTTTTGTTAAGCCCAGCACAGCATTCATCGGTGTTCTGATTTCATGACTCATATTGGCAACAAAACTACTTTTTGCTCTATTCGCAGCCTCTGCTTGTTCTTTGGCGTGTTGTAATGAAACCTGTACCGCTTTTTGCTCGCTAATATCACTATGCGAACCAACCATACGCATGGGCAAACCATCCGTATCACGCTCAACAACCATGCCTCTATCTAATATCCATTTATAAGAGCCGTTTTTACACAAAACACGATGTTCGTTATTATATAAAGGCGTATCTCCCGCTAAATGCGCCTTAACATCAGCATAAACTTGTGCCAAGTCATCGGGATGAATACGTTTTTTCCATTCATTCAGATCGCCGCTAATTTCGTCCTCGGCAAAACCAAGCATTTCTTTCCAACGTTTAGAAAAGAAAACTTCACCTGTTTTAATTTGCCAATCCCATAAACCATCGCCCACCCCTTCTAGTGCGAAACGCTGACGTTCTTCTGAACGAGATAATTTGCGTGTCATTTCGTCTGCTAAGGCTTGTGCTTTTTCTTTCGTTTTCCAAAAAGAGCGCAGCAGTGCAAAGATGCTGATATTGAGTAACAAGCCAGTCAATAATACCAACCAAAAAATACCAATCGAATGCTCTTCTGCAAAACGATCTAAGGCTCTAAAGCATAACAACCAGTCTCGCCCCGCAATGGTTAGCATGATTTGTTGTGATGCTGTATCTTTATGCTCATCCCACTCTGGATGCGCTCTAAATAACTTAATCGCTTCACCACTATCCATATTACTGCTGTCATAAATGGTGAAATCAATCGAATCAAAACGATTACCCGCCACACCGCGCATTAAGTTTTTTACCCGAAAGGGTGCATAAACAAAACCTTGTATTGCAGCCCAGCGTGCTTGCACAGAGTTAAGTGGCATATTCTTATGATAAACAGGCACATACATTAAAAATCCAGCCTGCTCATCACTATGATTTTCTTGCACTAACCTGACTTTCCCCGACAATGCAGGCTCGCCTGTTTCAATGGCTCGCGTCATGGCTTCATGTCTGACGTTTTCCGTGAACATATCGTAACCAAAAGCGCGTTGATTACGTTCATCGAAAGGCTCTAGATAAACAATGCTTGTATATAAACTACGCTCAAAATTTGGTCTAATGTCATAATAAGCAAAACCTTCTGCACGCACGGCATCAACATGCGCTGCCTTTTCTTTGGACTTAATGACTTGCGCATAACCAACACCCTGAATACCAGGAAAGGTGTCGGCAATCTTCTGATTCTGAATAAAACGATGCCACTCATCACGCGTGACACGATCAGAAGCATCAAATAAACTCGCTCCTGCTCGCAAAACCTGTTGGTAGGTATCCATCCGATTTTGAATAAGTAAAGCAACTTGTTTACTAACCGTATCAAAGCGAATGATTTCTCGTTTTTTTTGCTCTTCTCCCAACCACCAAGAAGCGATTACGGTTAGCAGTAACGATACAACTAAAATGAGATGAGGCAGTGCTTGTTTGAATTTATACGCTGAAGTTGACATCGCTTATTTTCTAAGTAATTATTTTACTACTAGTATCCCAAATATAAGCAATCATAACAAGTCAACACAGTAAAACAATTGCAAATGATCCCACTCTATTGTCTATTATTACCAACTTAGAAAAAAAATTTGAATTATAGTTGCTCTTTGCTAAGCTTAGTCCTAGAATGGAGTGTCTACCTGTATCATTACAGAACTTTCGGGGGCGTACTGGCTTCGACGGGGATAGTAAGGTTTTAGGGGCATGTCGAGGGTGTCAGATACCTCGTAAATCCATTTGTCAAAATATAGTCGCAAACGACGAAACTTTCGCTCTCGCCGCTTAAGGCGTGAGTCCTTGGTCTCAATTCGCTGATGGGTTGAGTTACCGAGGTAATGCACATCAGATCGCCAATGTAATGCCGATAAGCATTGGTTAAACTTATTAGGCTGTGTCGATACTTTCCCTGTCTGTTGGGTTTAGTGTCGCCGAGAATAATAAACAGACTACACATGTAGAACCGAGAATTAAGCGTCTTCGGACGGGGGTTCAACTCCCCCCGCCTCCACCAAACACCAAAATCAACCCGTTTCACGCGGGTTTTTTATTACCTTAAAAGCATAAATATCAATGAGTTATCGTTTTATGGCGTTCGTTGTCGTTTCAGTAAAGCACTTTACAGCTCATTAAGTAGGTGTCACCAATTGGTGCGTTGGGTTATTATTTCACCTACTAATAGGATTTCACGAGGTCTTTGTATGGCAACACTAGATTTGATCGCACAGCGTACCAGCGCATTACCTGAGACTATGCAGCGTGACGTGTTGGCTTTTATTGATTCGCTATTTGCAAAGAATGACAATGAAGCTAGCCCTATCAAGTCAAATGAGCGAACGGCTGGACTGCATACGGGCAACCTAGTTATCAGTGATGACTTTAACGAACCATTGCCAGATAGCTTTTGGTTAGGTCAAGTATGAAATTATTGTTAGATACGCACGCCTTTTTATGGTGGGACAGAAATCCCGAAAAATTGCCCCCTCATGTTTTGGCATTATGCAAAGACAAGGGCAATGAGCTTTATTTGAGCGTGGCAAGTATTTGGGAGTTACAGATTAAGCAAGGCTTAGGAAAGATTGAAACGATGACGCTGTTAAGTGGTGACGGCTTTTTTAAGCACTATGATGTTGATGTTATTTGGTAGATGAAAAATAGGACACAAATTTTTTTGTGTATAGATTGAGCCATATACAGTTTCATATCGTTTCAGGTGGTACAATTAGGGCATGATTGATTGAATAAGTAGGGGGTCGGATATGGCAACGGTAACATTCGACACAATGGCGTTTGTTGAAATGCTAACAGCAGCAGGCTTTGACGAAAGACAGGCTAAGGGTTTATCAAAGGCACTAAAAGAAGTGTCAAAAGATGACCACTTAACGACAAAAGAGGAATCAAAAACAGACTTAGCAATTTTGAGAGCCGATATTGAGATAACTAAGCGTGAGCTAAAATCAGACATATCATCAGCAAGCCTAACAATGGTTAAGTGGCTTGTTGCTTTGATCTTAGGGCAAACGGCATTGATGATAACGATTCTGCCTAAAATAATGGGGCATTAAACTCCCCCCACCAAGTCCGATTATCAACTCTAGCGTGAGTAGTTCACTGGACAAAAAACAATTCATGATTAATAATTCAGACAGATAACTTTATGTACTGATTAAGCAATGATTGACCCACAACAAATAAGTCGAGACCTGACATCAGCATATGCTCGAGGTATTGGAAACTTTTTGGCGTCGTGCGTCGTGATTCAATGGTGTTAGGACGTGCCCCCCGCCTCCACCAGAACAATAAAAAAGCCTTATCGAATTGATAAGGCTTTTTGCATAACAGGATGTGCGTTCACACATCCTAATACAGAACCATTAACGATTAGCAGGCACTGCTGGCGGAACTGCTTGTTGTCCTTGCTGCTGTCCGTATGCATATGGCGCGTAACCGTAAGGGCTTTGCTGATACATTGGCACTTGTGGCTGTGGCGCATACTGCTGTGCATAAGTATAAGGACTATACCCATAACCTTGCTGTGGATAACCGCCATAATAACCCTGCTGAGGGTAACCAGCCTGCGGATAACCATAACCCTGTTGTGGATAGTAACCATTATTAGAATTGTTATAACTACGGTTATTCCGATTCCAGCCCCAAGGGGTATTATTACCAAAGTCATTACTATCAAAGGTATCAAACATCTCCTCCATCCAGTACATTGGCGTCCATGTTGGATAGTCATTATAACCGTTGCCATTACCCCAACTATCATTCCAACCTGCCGATGCTGATTGAGCCAAACCCAATGTTAAAGCCGCTGTAGCAATTGCCATCCATTTTTTCATATTTGTATATCTCCTATTATCGTTACCATGAACGCGAACGCCCATTCACCGATTAATAGTATTGCCTAGTCTTGATAAAAATGCACCTGAAAAAACATCATTTTGCCATTAAGTTTTTTTGGTTAGCCCTTCAAATTATGGCGACTAATATGCTCGACCAATTCCGAGGCAACGACAACGCGCGCCCCCTCTGCCAAAGACTCACCTGCACGCGCATGCATCATCACCCCCTCAATTGCAGCCTGTACTAATGATGCCCCCTGAGCAACCAATGCCGTGATAATACCCGAGAGGACATCACCCATACCCGCAGAACTTAATGCACCATCACCAAAATCACAAATATGCGCTTCTGTACCATCATAAACCAATGTACCATTTCCTTTAAGCACAATCACCCCGCCAAACTGCTCATGCAGGGCGACGACTGCTGCCAAACGGTCTTTTTGTACATCTTCTGCAGTCACACCAAGCAAGGCTGCTGCCTCTCCTGGATGTGGCGTTAAAATCCAGTCATCACGATGCACAGGCTGCTCCGCTAATAAACGCAACGCACCCGCATCGACAATTTTGGGTTTATCCGACAGCAATACTTGTTGCCAGAGCTGCTTTGCCCAAGCATTTTTGCTCATACCAGGACCTATCGCAACCACCGTTGCCCGTTCTAGAAAATCAACGAGCTGACGCTCACCGTAAGCCATCACTTCAGGGCACTTCATCGTTACCCAAGGTGCTGAAGCAGCACGTGTCACCACACGCACCACGCCAGCACCCGCATGCGCACACGCCTGCCCTGCCAGCATCACAGCACCCAACATACCCATATCACCACCAACAACCAATGCCTGACCAAACATCCCTTTATGGACATTCTTTTTACGCGGCTCTAATCCTGTTTCAGTTTGCTCAATGTGCATCAGTTTAGAAACAGGACGAACCTGCTCAAAAATAGCCTCTGACACCCCCAAGGTCTCAACCTGTACTTCGCCAGCCATATCAGAACCATCAGCACTGACCAAACCCGGTTTATGAGTCAAGAATGTAATGGTGCGTTTTGCCACAATGGCATCGCCATGCGACATACCCGTATCCGCACTCAAACCAGAGGGAATGTCCAATGCCAGTACGGGCTTCGCAAAAGCATTGATACTAGCAATCAATGCCATCATATCGGCAGACAAATGTGCTTTCAAACCAATACCGAGCAAGGCATCGACAATTAAATCTGCTTGCGCACAAATTTGTACATCGTAAGGCTTAGGTAAAATACTTAAGGCAGCTAACTCGGATAACAGGCTTACCGACTCACTGGTTTTGATTTGCGCAGGCGATACCACCAAACCAACATCAACTTGCCAACCTGCCAGATGCGCATATTGAGCAAACGCGAAACCGTCACCACCGTTGTTACCAGCACCACAAAGCACATAAACACGCTTCACGACAGGAAACCATGATTGCGCCGAATTAAAAGCGCGAAATCCAGCCCGTTTGATCAGCAATAAAGCCGACAAACCACTTTCAATCGCCAAGCGCTCAATCTCTCGTGTTTGTGATATGCCATATAAATTCATGGTCTTAGCCTCAAAATAGCAATGATTGCTACCATAAAGCAAAGACTGTGCCGATTATTGTTTTTTAAAAAACATTACAAACTTGTGCGCAGATCACGCAATGAAAAACCGCTCAAATGCCCATCGATTCCCTTCGTAAATGCCATTGCCTTAAAGTTTTCACCCATTTCATCAGGCATGGTTAGCGTTTTGATTTGCTGCGCTAATTTTAAATGCGTAACCACATCCGCTTTTGGATCAATTAAATCAATTAAACCCAATGCCAATAAAAAATTGGACTGGGTGGTGTAACCTGCAACCGTCAAACCAGCCGAAAAACCAGCCTCTGCCAATGCAGTAAAATCGACATGCGCCGTCAAGTCTTGCAACCCCACCAAACAAAAAGGATCGTTGTGTGCGCGCTGTTGATAATGCGCACGCAAACTACCCATCCAACGGATTGGCGTTAAGTATTCATGACGAGAATAACCATAATCAATGAATAAAATCGCACCAGCAGACAAAGTATCAGACAAGGATGCCATCCATGCAGGAAGCACAGGACGCAACTCAGTGATATAGCCGCGCAAGCTCACCTCACCAACCACACTACGCATCCGATTCACCACTGATTGCATATTAGGGTCTGTAATATGCTGCCAATCCCAATCAAATGCTGAATGCGCTTCATCCCAGCAGACAAAGGCTTGCTGTGCATCATCAGGCATTAAACGAATCACCTCAACTGGCAACGCATCTACCACTTCATTGCCAACGATAACACCCGTAAAATCTTCGGGCAAATGATGCAACCAATGCACACGCTGCATGAGCTGATCTGACAAAACCGCAGCAAGTCGTTCTTTCTGTCGTTGTTGCAATGCCGCGCTTGGCTCTAAAATAAAATAAGCAACAGGCAAACAATCCAATGCTGCCAACTCTAACAACATAGCCTCTGCTAAAGCACCAGAACCAGCCCCTAACTCCAGCACCGACGCATCGGTTAAACGCATTAACACTTCAGCAACCTGTCGCCCAATACAACGCCCAAACAAGGGCGATACTTCTGGTGCAGTGATAAAATCACCCTTAGCACCAAATTTTTCTAGCCCATTAGCATAATAACCTAACTCTGGGGTATATAAGACCTGCTCCATAAATTGAGCAAAACTTAAACCAAAATCGTGATGCAGACTACGCTTAATACGCTGTGTCAGTGCCAAACTTAATGCTGTTTGCGCGTCGCTCGGCTGGGGCAACTGCCCGATTGCTGTCCTAATTTTTTTCACAATTGCCTCATTTTTACTGCCATTAATTTTTCATTATAAAGCATTATAAACACATACCACTTGCACCCATATCCCCATATTGGTGTAGACTATGATAACAAATTAAAACAAAACGGAGCACACTCATGGAATACAACCAACAGCGTGAAAGATTACTCGTTGATGCCCTCAATGAAGCCGTTGTCTTACTCGATGCCAACGGCGTTATTCAGTACGCTAATCTCATCGCTTGCAAAATGCTAGGACATCCGCTTGATGTCGTGCGCAATCAGAAAATAGACGAACACATCGCACTCGATGAACAGTTAGAAAATACGCAAGCTATTTGCCTTAGACCAATTGACGATGATACGGTTAAAAGTACATTTATTTGTGGCGACAATGTCCGTAAAATAAAATTGCCAGAGCCAAATGGTTTTGCCTTAATCTGGTCGCCCATCACAAAGTTATTGAATAGCCGCGATAAGAACACAGGATTACCTGATCGCGACATGCTTGCACAGCAGCTCTGCGCACTACTCAACCAAATCAATCTTACAAACCCACACAGTTTGATTAAAATTCAATTGGCTCGAGAAACAGGAGAGCCGCTTGGCGATGTTCCTGCTGAACAGCTTGAAAGCCTCATGACCGACATTGCAGCCCTGTTATCGCCTTATATTCGTCAACGCGATCTATTATCCCGCTCAGATAGAGATTGTTTTATGTTACTCCTTCGCGGCTGTGACCTAGAACATGCGAAAGCAATCGCACTTAAGCTCATGGCAGAAATCAATAGTTATCACGAAGATTACCCAGATACAAACCTACCAGAATGGCAAGTTTGTGCTGGTGTTATTCCGCTGATTGGTGGTACTAGCGCAGAAACCACGTTTGAACAATCAACAAGAGCCTGTCAGCAAGCCTGTAGTAATAGCGAAAAGATTGGCGTTTTAGCTATTGGTAATTGGGAAAACTTAGATTAAAGCATCGGGTCATAAGATTATCTTAGTGCCCCCCTCAAAGATTAAATCGCTTTAGCGGTTGCTAATATGTAGGTGTGCGAGTAATATTCGCAAACGGTCTGCTGTGCAGATTGTCGTCAGTTTGGCAATTGGCGTGGTGCAGAAGGCATCTAATTAAGGAGCAATTCATGTCTGAGACGATAGAAAAAGTCGCTGTCCAGACCGAAGAAAGCCGTACGCAATCGCGTCGTGCTTTCATTAAAGGCGGTTTGGCGGTAGCGGGTACGGTGATGTTCACCAAAGCAGCAGAAGCTGCCTACGATCCCAAAACAGCAGTAAAACCATATGCTGCTAAAAAAGAAATTACAGAAGTATTAGAAGACGGTGCTGAGCGTCGTATGTTGGGTAAAGGCGTTATGTCTACAACTTACAGCATGCCGTCTCCGTTCGAAAAAGAAGTCCGTAAGCGTACGCTGGAGTGGTTAACACCAGATACTTTGGCTTCTATTTCTATGACACCAATTCAAAGCATGTACGGTACGATTGTACCTAACGGCTTGCATTTTGACCGTTTCCACGGTGGTGCACCTGATATTGATCCAGCAACACATAAGCTTGTGATTCATGGCTTGGTTGAGCGTCCTTTGATGTTCACCATGGACGATTTAAAGCGTTTACCAGCTGTTTCTCGCGTTTACTTCCTCGAATGTCCTGCAAACGGTGCATTGGAATGGAAAGGCGTGCAGGTTAACTCTGTACAGTGGTCGCACGGTATGATGTCTTGTTCTGAATGGACAGGTGTGCCTTTATCTGTGTTACTAAAAGAAGCTGGTGTTAAGCCAGAAGGTCGTTGGTTACTACCAGAGGGTGCTGACGCATCTGGTCTAATCCGTTCAATCCCAATGGAAATTGCACTAGATGACTGTATGGTTGTATATGCCATGAACGGTGAAGCCTTACGTCCAGGTCAAGGTTACCCAATCCGCTTGGTCGTACCAGGTTGTGAAGGTAACATGTGGGTTAAATACCTACGTCGCATCAAAGTAACAGATAAGCCACTTCACCACCGTGAAGAATCCTCTAAGTATTCTGAATTGATGCCTAACGGTAGCATTCAACGTTTCTCTTGGACGATGGAAGCTAACTCGGTTATTACCTATCCTTCTCCAGACTTCAAAATGTCAGGTCCAGGTCGTTATGTGGCTAAGGGTATTGCTTGGTCTGGTCGCGGTCGTATCACACACGTTGATATTTCTATCGACGGTGGTAAAAACTGGAAAGAAGCGAAATTCACTTCTGTCGCTTTACCTAAAGCATGGACTCGTTTTGAGTTAGAGTTTGATTGGGATGGTTCTGAAATTTTCTTGATGAGTCGTGCAACAGATGAGTCAGGTTATGTTCAGCCACCAATGGTACAAATGCGTAATGCTATTGGTACTAACGGCGTATACCACCGTACCGCTATGGTTACGTGGCGCGTACACGCTTGGAAGAGCGATCGTGCAGGGGAGATTGAAAATGTTCAGTACTAATAAAACATTGCTGAGCGTGGCGATTGCCACCACCTTGTTTGGTTTAGCTGGTTGTAACGATGATGCTAAAAAAGCGGCAGTGCCTGCTGCTACAACAAGCACGACGACAACAGCGGCTGCACCAACGAAATCAATGGAAGACATCATTGTTGATGTATATGGCGGTTATGGTAAGGGTGACGCTGCGCACCGTTACTTAGACGCTGAATTACACGGCAAAGAATTCGGTACATTTGAACAACGTCACGCCAAAGACGGTACACATCCTTATTCTTCAGAAGTGGACGATAAGATTGATGGTGGTAACCGTGGTAAAGCGGAATGTAAAACACCCACAGCGTTCAATACAGTATGGGAAAATGCAAAGCGCAACCTAACATCTGATCATGCAACTTTTGGCTACGGTACACCGGTTAGCGAAGGAGCAATGAAGAAGTGGGACATCAACGTCTATAACGACGGTGAAGGCTTGCCACCTAAGGGTGTCGGCATGACTGTTGCTGAAGGCGAAAAGATGTACTTGGCTTATTGTGGTATGTGTCACGGTGAGTTTGCGGAAGGTGCTAAGGGCTACTTACCATTGATTGGTGGTTCAATGGACTTAGCTGCTGCCGATCCAACAGAGCCAAACAAATTCCGTACTTTAGGTAACTACTGGCCTTTCATCACATCATTACATGACTACTTGAAGCGCGCTATGCCTTTCTTTGGTCCTGTTAGCGAAACAATTGGTGATGCTGGCTACTTAGGGATCACTGGCTTCTTGGCTTTTGCTGAAGGCTTGACATACGATCAAGGTAAAGCAATTACTGAAAGCACATTCATTGATAGTGAAATGTTATTGAAAATTAACAAGGACATGCCTAACGCAGATAAATTCTTCTGTGATGACCGTCCTGCTGTTCAGAACATTCGTTGCATGAGCAACTGTGACGCTGCCCTAGTTGGTGACGGTACAGGTAACATCAACAAGTATACAACTGTGATTATGGGTCCAGATGGCAAGCCTCAGTACAACGTACTGCAGCGTCCAGATGGCGAAGATGTCGCAGCTGGTGTTGGTAAGCTAGACATGTAAGTGTCTGCACTAAATGCCTGCAAGGAAACTTGCAGGCATTTTTGTTATTAATCGATATCATCTTTTCCTTATATACTAGCGTCATGATTGTTTTATGATGTTATTCTATAACGATTCTGATTCTTTGCTATCTCTTGGGGGTAAGCGATAATGACCGCACTAATTGATCCTTTCCAACGAAAAATTGAATATCTTCGCGTTTCCGTGACCGATAAATGTAATTATCGCTGTAGCTATTGTATGCCAGAAGAAGGTGCTCACCCCGAAGGTCGGTACACTGAATACCTTGATTACGATGAAATAACGCGCATTATTAAGGCATTCTCTGAATTGGGAGTCTGGAAAATTCGTCTGACTGGTGGTGAGCCGCTCATTCGTAAAAACCTACCCCAATTAGTACAACAGATCAGTGCACTGCCGCTGGTAACCGATATTGCGCTTTCGACGAATGCCGAGCATCTTGCAGAACAGGCACTCGCACTTAAAGAAGCGGGCGTAACACGAACGAACATTTCCCTTGATTCGCTCGACCCTGTTAAGTTCGAGCGCATTACGCGTGGTGGCAACCTAAACAAGGTGCTTGCGGGCATTGATCGTGCTTTTGCTGTCGGCATGACCCCTGTAAAAGTAAATATGGTTGTTATGAAGCAAACTAACTTTGATGAAATTCCAACCATGCTCGATTATGCGCTCGACAAAGGCATTAACCTGCGATTTATCGAAACCATGCCCATTGGTACGGCAGGCATTAGTGTTATGGACGAATATGTCAGTGCAGATCAGATTTTAGAAATCATTAAACATCATGTTGGCAGTGACTTATTACCGATGCTCGATAAACAAGAGGCAGGTCCAGCACGCGTGTATCGTATTAGTGGTAGCAAAGCCAAAATTGGCGTTATTTCTGCTGTTTCACAACATTTTTGTGAAACCTGTAATCGTGTGCGTTTAACTGCTCGTGGTGAGTTGGCATTATGCTTAGGGCAAGAAGATATGGTCGATTTGCGCACCCCGTTACGTGCTGGCGTTAGTGACGACGAATTAAAAAACATCATTATTGCTGCCATTGCACGCAAGCCTGAACGTCATCACTTTAATGAAAACCGCCACAATATCCAGTTTCGTCAAATGGTTAGTTTAGGGGGTTAATGGTGCGCATTCTTTATTTTGCATCATTACGCGAAAACTTGGGGCTTGCAGATGAGTCTATTAACGAGCCAGTAACGACGGTAGCAGAATTACTCGATTTGCTCGCGCAACGTGGTCAACTGTGGGATGAGCAGTTGCGTCAGAATACGCGTTTACAGATTGCGGTCAATCAAACCATGACAAAACGTGAAGCAGCCATCACAACAGGTGATGAAATTGCCTTTTTCCCACCTGTAACAGGTGGCTGATTTGAACATGTCTTCTATTCCTGTTTCTATT
>DYST01000014.1:26058-28481 GCA_020726325.1 Thiomicrospira cyclica
TTCTATTCCTGTTTCTATTTCTGTTTCTATTTCTGTGCAAACCGACGATTTTGATGTTAATGCTCAGATGCTACAACTACGTCAAGGTAATGCGAGCATTGGTGCAATTGCTGCCTTTGTTGGTCTGGTACGTGATCTTAACGAAGGCAGCACCGTGTCAACCATGACCCTAGAACACTATGCTGGTATGACCGAGAAATCACTGATCGATATTGCCTCGCAAGCACAAAATCGTTGGCCATTGCAGGGTATCACGATTATTCATCGTGTGGGTGAGCTTAATCCGACAGAACAAATTGTACTGGTGCTCACTGCCAGTGCGCATCGTCATGCTGCCTTTGAGTCGGCAATGTTTATTATGGATTATTTAAAGTCTCAAGCACCTTTCTGGAAAAAGGAAGCCACCCCCGAAGGGGCGCGTTGGGTTGATGCTCGTGAAAGCGATGAAACAGCGTTGGCACGTTGGCAATAGGTATAAGTAGTTAATAACGACTATTACATTCACTGCGTACTTATCTTATAATCCAAAATCATCATTTATAACGCTAAGGGTAAGCTTTATGTACAGTCAATTACTTACGGTCGAACAAGCACAAGAAAAGTTGCTCTCACAACTCACACCCAACGCCCCCTTAGATTATTGCTCCTTACCCGTTGCCAGTTGGCGAGTCTTATCCGAAGATATTGTTAGCACGATAGAATCGCCACCCTGCGATTTATCCATGATGGATGGCTATGCCCTCGCACTAACCACCGACCCTGATAACCAGCAGTTTAAGGTGACACAACGTATTGTCGCTGGAAGTGGTAACAGTCAGCCACTACAAGCAGGTGAATCTGCGCGTATTTTTACAGGTGCGATGCTACCCGCTGGCGCGACAACGGTTGTGATGCAAGAATATACAAGACTTGAAAGCGATCAACTGACGGTCTTAAGCCCCATCAAAGACAAGCACCACATTCGCTTTCAGGGCGAAGAAATTAAGATCGATCAAACCATTCTCAAAGCAGGCATGCGTCTGACACCTGCATCTATTGGCTTATGTGCGAGCATTGGTATGGCACAACTCCCTGTCTATCAAACACTCACGGTCGCCTTATTGGTTACAGGAAGCGAGCTGATCGAACCTGGTCAAGCACTAACAGCAGGAAAAATATACAACGCCAATATGTACCTATTAGAGTCTTTATTGCGTGCGCATGGGTTTAATGTGGTTAATATGGGCGCGGTTGCCGACACCCTAGCAGATACGGTTGCTCGCTTGAAAGATGCTTCTGCCTTTGATGCCATTATCACTACTGGTGGCGTTTCGGTTGGTGAAGAAGATCATGTTCGTGCTGCCGTAGAACAGCTCGGTCAGATTGACTCGTGGCGCGTACGCATGAAACCGGGAAAACCTTTTGCTTTTGGTCGTGTTGGCACTACCCCTTTCTTTGGTTTACCAGGAAATCCTGTTGCCGCCTTTACAACCTTTCATTTATTTGTCTTGGCGGCATTGCGTCGTTTGCAAGGTTTACCCGATATGGAGATTATGGCAGAACCTGTGACGGCTGATTTTTCTTTTACCGCAGGCGAGAGACGTGAATATTTACGCGCCCGTCTGATGACCCAATTAGGTCAACGTGTGGCACAAATCTATCCTAATCAAGGCTCGGCTGTTTTGGCATCGACCGTATGGGCAGAAGGCTTTATCCAAGTACAGGAAGGGACAAGCATTAAACCGGGTGATCGCGTTGCCTTTATTCCGTTTAGTCAATTCCGACAATAAATTAACGAAAAAGTAACATACAATGACACTAGATAACTCAGAACTCACCCATCTTACAGCCACAGGCGAAGCGCATATGGTCGATGTTGGTGATAAAGCCATCACCCAGCGCGAAGCAACGGCACAAGCGTGGATTAGTATGCTGCCAAGCACCTTAGAAGCGATTTTATCGGCGCACCTGAAAAAAGGCGATGTCTTAGCGACAGCGCGTATTGCAGGTATTCAGGCAGCAAAGCGTACATGGGAACTGATTCCCTTATGTCATCCGTTGATGATTACTAAGGTAACCGTTGATCTGATTCCGCATACAGACAAATCGGCAATTGAAATTTTAGCAACCTGTCGGGTTAATGGTCAGACAGGGATTGAAATGGAAGCCTTAACGGCTGCTAGCGTCGCAGCGTTAACAGTGTACGATATGGCAAAAGCCATTGATCGTGGCATGACCATCTCAGGCGTTAAACTCCTCGAAAAGAAAGGCGGCAAGTCGGGACATTGGCAGGCAGATTCGAGCGATTAGTTTTGTTTTGGTTTGACAGCTAAATCGTGTTTGCGTTTGTAGATGCTGAGCAACGCTTGACATCCTCCCCCCCCCTCATCCTAACGGCTGCCGCTCTTTTGAGCGGGAAGGAAGGGGATTCCTTTTACGCAGCC
>DYST01000083.1 GCA_020726325.1 Thiomicrospira cyclica
TTTGTTCGCGTCCTAACGGATGGAAGACAATGCTTTCATCGATACGGTTAATAAATTCTGGGCGGAAGTGTCCACCGACAACTTCCATCACCGCTGCTTTCATGCTTTCGTAATTCGACTTACCAGACAATTCAGTAATAATGTGCGAGCCTAAATTTGAAGTCATGACAATCACACAATTACGAAAATCAACTGTTCTGCCCTGCCCGTCTGTTAAACGTCCATCATCCAACACCTGCAATAAAATATTAAAGACATCAGGATGTGCCTTTTCGACTTCATCCATTAAAATAACGGAATAAGGCTTGCGACGCACTGCTTCTGTTAAATAACCGCCCTCTTCATAACCGACATATCCAGGAGGTGCACCGATTAACCGTGCAACCGAATGTTTTTCCATGAATTCAGACATATCCAGACGCACCAAGGCTTCGTCGGTATCGAACATAAAACGCGCCAAGGCTTTGGTTAGCTCTGTTTTACCCACACCAGTAGGACCTAAGAACAAGAAAGAACCGCTCGGTTTATTTGGGTCGGACAAGCCTGCACGAGTACGACGAATGGCATTGGCAACGGCACTGACTGCCTCTTCTTGCCCAACAACCGATGCACGCAACTCATCTTCCATACGCAGCAAACGATCTCGCTCACCTTCCATCATGCGTGCCACAGGAATCCCTGTCCAGCGCGATACGACTTCAGATACTTCTTCGTCAGTCACTTTATTACGCAATAACTGATGTGGCACGCCACCCTCTTGCAACTCTTCCGCTTCGGCTTCTTTGAGCTGTTTTTCCAGTTCAGGGATTTTGCCATATTGTAACTCGGACATTCTGCCTAAATCACTGCTACGACGCGCTGCCTCTAAGTCGGTACGTGCTTGCTCTAAGGCTTCTTTAATGTGTTTCGCGCCAGCGAGTGCCGCTTTTTCTTTTTTCCAGATCGTTTCTAAATCAGAGTATTGCTGCTCTAATTTGCCAATTTCTTCTTCCAAAATGGCACGACGCTTTTTAGAGGCTTCATCTTTTTCTTTTTTCAGTGCTTCACGTTCAATTTTTAGTTGAATTAAGCGACGATCCAGCTTATCCATCGACTCTGGCTTAGAGTCAATTTCCATACGAATCAGGCTCGCTGCTTCATCAATCAAATCAATCGCTTTATCGGGTAATTGGCGACCACTGATATAACGGTGCGATAAAGTTGCCGCTGCCACAATGGCAGGGTCAGTAATTTGCACCCCATGATGTACTTCGTATTTTTCTTTTAAGCCGCGCAAAATCGCAATCGTGTCTTCAACAGTTGGCTCATCGACCTGAACTTTCTGAAAACGACGCTCTAAAGCAGCATCTTTTTCGATGTACTGACGGTATTCATCTAATGTCGTTGCACCGATACAATGCAATTCACCACGCGCGAGGGCTGGCTTGAGCATATTGCCAGCATCCATCGCACCATCGGCTTTACCAGCACCCACCATGGTATGAATTTCGTCGATGAACAGAATAATCTGTCCTTCTGCCTTACCCACTTCTTTTAATACCGCTTTTAAGCGTTCTTCAAAATCACCACGGAATTTTGCACCCGCAAGCAATGCACCCAAATCGAGCGACAACACACGTTTATTACGCAACCCTTCTGGCACTTCACCATTGACAATACGTTGCGCTAATCCTTCGACAATCGCCGTTTTACCCACCCCGGGTTCACCGATTAATACGGGATTATTTTTGGTACGACGCTGCAATACCTGAATGGCACGACGAATTTCGCCATCACGCCCAATCACAGGATCGAGTTTGCCCGCTTCAGCACGAGCAGTTAAATCTAAGGTATATTTGTCTAATGCTTGACGGCTTTCTTCGGCATTTTGATCTTTCACGGTTTCGCCTCCACGGATTTGAGTTAGGGCTTGAGCAAATTTTTCATCGGTTAAACCAGCCTGACGCAACATATCGGCAAGACTGTCTTTATTTTCGAGCAAGGCTGCAATGAATAGCTCGCTGGCAATATAAACATCGCCATGTTTCGTAGCGAGCTTTTCCATCTGATTCAGCACACGCGCTGACGCTTGTGATAAATGAATATCAGCAGTGCCTTGCACCTGCGACATCTTCGCCAACTGTTGTGATAAGGCTTGCTGCAATGGCGTAATAGCGACACCAGACAGACGTAGCAAGGGCAATAAGGACGAACCACTCGGTTGAATGAGTGCCGATAAAATATGAATGGGTTCAATAAATTGGTGGTTATTTTCAGACGCTAAAGACTGTGCTGCTTGTAGTGCTTGTTGAAAGGCGGAGGTAAACTTGTCGATTGTCATAACCTTTTCCTCAATAAATTTCTATTGAAGTGCTTATGGGGTCGAAAAGTAAAAAATTCAAGTGGCAGACACCTAAGCCCGCCACTTGAAAAGGGGATGATCAATAAAATTGAAACAGGTTAAAAAATCCACCCTAACCCTCCTTTACAAAAGGAGGGAATTATTCACCCCCTTTGTAAAGGGGGTCGCCGCAAGCGGGGGGATTTAACAAAATGGCTGCTGCAAAACTAATTAAACCGTCATAAGCAGCCAAGATTGCTAGGCGCAAGGCGCACAGAACAAGGAGTGTAGACAACTACATGACGCTGTTCGAGCACCGCAGCAACAACGCAAGATGGCTGCTTATGACGGTTTAACGGTATTTTCGCATTAAACCAACTAACACCCCCACCACACGCCACTCGTCTTTGGGCTGGATAAGGGGATAATCTGGGTTTTCGGGTTTTAATGCCCATAACCCCTCATCTCTAACAAGCGTTTTTAAGGTCACTTCACCAGCAATATCAGCAATCACAATATCGCCAGCTTTATAACTGAGCATGGTATCGATAATTGCAATATCACCGTCATGAATACCAGCATTAATCATCGAGTCTCCCTGCACAGGAACAAGCAGACTGTGTGTCGGGTTATCGATTAAATAATGATCGACCGCCATACTATCGGAGACACTATCTTCAACAAAACTTGGCATACCCGCTCGCACTGCCGATTGCGCCAGTGGACGTTCAAAAAAACGATCACTTGGTGCGATGCGTCTATCGGGTGTTTTAGAAACGAATCCCTCATCTATCAAGCGTGCAATCAGCGCATGCACTGCCGACTTAGATGCTAGCCCCAAAACCTCAGTCATGGTGCGATACGAAGGTAAGACGCGATGATCTCGATAGTAGTCTTGCAACTTAGCGAGATAGATGAAATCTTTTTTCATGACTGCTTTCTTATAGAACGATTGTTCTTATTGTTAACTAATGCTGTTTCACTGTCAAGCAAAAGGAGGAGAAAAGTGATCATTTTTAAGCCTGCGTTTTCGGTTAAAATAAGAAAGTCCTCACCGCAACGCTATCCCCTTAAAAGCAAGCAAAAAAAGAGAAAGCAGCATGAATACAGATGAGCTATTGTCTCGTTGGCAAAGTGTCAAAACACATATTGAGCAAACAGCGCGCACCTATCAGCGTAATCCTGACGCTATTCACCTCTTAGCGGTCAGTAAATTACATCCGAGCGATGCCATTGCCGCCTTAACACAAGTGGGACAACTTGCTTTTGGTGAAAACTATGTGCAAGAAATGCTCGATAAAGCAAATACGCTAAAGTCCTTAGCGATTGCTTGGCATTTTATTGGCCCATTACAATCGAATAAGTGTAAAGAAGTCGCCACGACGGCTGACATGATGCACAGTTTAGATCGTATTAAATTGGTTGAGCCTTTGTCGTGTTATCGTCCTGCAAGCATGCCGCCACTTAAGGTGTTGCTACAAGTGAATATCGACGATGAGCAAAGCAAATCTGGGGTAAAGGGATTCGCTGAGTTATTAGCCTTAGCGCAAGCAGTGCTCGTACAGGAAAATCTAACTTTGTCTGGACTAATGACCATTCCCGCCCCCAGTACAGACCTTAACGCGCAACGCAAACCCTTTGCCCAATTACGCCAGTTACGCGACCAGCTTGAACAAACATTAGGCATGGCACTACCTGAGTTATCGATGGGGATGTCAGCCGATCTTGAAGCAGCCATTGCCGAAGGGGCGACAATCGTACGTGTTGGTACAGATATCTTTGGTCAGCGAGCAGTCAAAAATAAATAAAATTTCGGTTAAATTTTAACAGATGATCGATAAGCTAACCCATCGGCATGTATAATTAAAAAACTTGTACGTTCTGTATCAATCATTTATTGTTAACATACTCAATATTAAGCAAATGAAACTTCTAAAATACGGATTAACTGCACAAACGGGAGCCCACGGCAATGCTCAATCCAACATTAGGAATCGAACAATTGGGCGGAAATAAAACGCTTTATCCTAGCCTATTAAAACTTTTTTTAGAACAACTTGCACAAGATTTTGCTTCGTTACCAAGTTTGTTATCACAACTGACACCCACCGATCATGAACAGTGGAAACAAGCACATGTTAAGCGATTATTTACAAAAACGAGCCCACATGGTGTTAAACTCGAAAAGTGCTACAATAGTCAGCCTTAGTACGGATATCTTTGCTTCTCGTCCTGTAAAATAAACCTCTAACGGAGTTTTGGTTATGCTTGCAAATACCCTCACATTTATCGGCGGCGGCAATATGGCACGCAGCCTTATTGGTGGTTTGTTGTCAAATGGTGTTGCCGCCAGTCGTATGCGTGTGGTTGATCCGAATGAATCACAACGCCAGTTATTGGCAAATTTAGGTGTTGCTGCCTACGCGACCCAAGAAGAAGCATTGATGGGTAGTGATGTCATTGTTTTGGCAGTAAAACCACAAATGATGGCAACAGTGGCTCATTCTTTAGCTCAATTTACACAGCAATACAAACCCTTAATTGTCTCAGTCGCTGCAGGTATCCGTTGCAATGACTTAGCACGCTGGTTGGGTGGTGATGCTGCCATTGTACGCACGATGCCCAACACCCCTGCCTTGGTTGGTTCTGGCGCGACGGGGCTTTACGCCAACAATTTGGTAACCAAAGATCAAAAAGGGCAAGCAGAATCGCTCATGCGTGCTGTGGGTTTAAGCATTTGGGTGGGCGATGAAGCACACATTGATGCCGTTACGGCATTGTCAGGCTCTGGACCTGCTTACTACTTCCATATGATGGAAGCCATGATTGCTGCTGGCGAAACGCTCGGGCTTGATGCTAAAACGGCAACACTGCTCACGGTTCAAACGGCGTTAGGTGCGGCAAAAATGGCAATCGAAAGCCAAGCGTCACCTGCTGAACTTCGTGCTCAAGTCACCTCGCCAAATGGCACAACCGAAAAAGCCATTCAGTCTTTTGAACAGAGTGATTTCGTCGGCATTGTGCATAACGCCATGCAAGCAGCGCGAGATCGTGCTGTTGAGTTAGCAACGCAATTGGGAGCACAAGCATGAGTCCTACTGGTCAAGCAGGTTTTTTTGCCCTGCAATTCATTGTTGATATTGTTGTTTTTTTCTTTGTGCTCCGTGTCGCATTGCGCTTGTCGATGGCAAACCCGCGCAGTCCTTTTGTGCATGGCGTAGCAACCTTAACGAATCCTGTCTGTCGTCCGTTGGCGAAATTTATTCCCTATCATCCACGTTGGGATTTCGCTGCACTGTTGTGGGCGTTTGTGTTGCAAGCGGTTTACTATGGCATCATGGCGTTAATGTTGGGCAAAGACTATGCCATTACTGGTTTAGTTATACTAACACTATCGGATTTACTGGCTGCTTTTTTGAACCTGTGGTTTTTGAGCATTATCGCTGAAGCAATTTTGAGTTTCATTCGTCCTGTACAATACGACCCCAATTTAAGCTTTATCAGCGACTTAAACCGCCCGATATTAGAGCCAATCCGTCGTGTTATGCCGCAAATGGGAGGTTTGGATTTATCACCAATTGCAGCGCTGTTTTTGATTAAAATCAGTGAAATTTTATTGGTTGGCTGGTTGACTCAAATTGGGAAGCAGTTGGTTTGATAAAAGGAATTCTTTGTTATGGCAATATTAACGATACAAAATTTCGATGATCACCTCAATCAACGATTGCAAATCGTGGCGAATCGCCACGGTCACTCAATTGAAGAAGAAGTCCGTGATATTTTAGAAAAAACCTTAGCAAAAATTGCCAACGAAATGCAAAAAAAAGAAGTGCCTGCTGGCAAAAAGCTCAGTGCTCGATTTCGTAACATTGGCAGTGAATTGGCATTACCGACACGCGCACTACCACGTGATGTGGCATAATCTTACATGTACTTGCTAGACACCAACGTGCTTTCTGAGATTATGCGACCCAGTCCTAGTCCGACTGTCATTGATTGGTTAGATGCACAACCAATTGCAAGGTTATTGACTAGTGCTATTACACGCGCAGAAATTGCGTTAGGGATTGCCAGATTGCCATCTGGACATAAAAAAAGCCAACTTAAAGCACACGCAAATGCGATGTTTATAGAGGATTTTGCGCATCGTTGTTTATCATTTGATGGGGCATCCGCTGTTATTTATGCAACCTTAGTCGCTCAACGTATGTCTATTGGAAAACCGATTAGTGTTGAAGATGCTCAAATTGCTGCTATTGCACTACACAACCAACTCGTATTAGTAACACGAAATACTAAAGACTTTGTTGATATACAAGGATTAACACTCATAAACCCTTGGGATGAGTAGCATGGCTGGCGCTTATTATAAAGGCGATGTATTGCATATCCATATCATCGCCCAACCCAAAGCCAGTAAAAGCGCGATTGTTGACTGGCAAGAAGATGAGCTAAAAGTACGTCTTGCTGCACCACCTGTCGATGGTGCGGCTAACACGGCACTTATCGAAGCCTTTGCCAAGTGGTGCAAGGTACGTAAATCAGCCATTACCTTGGTTAATGGTCAAACCAGTCGACACAAGCATATCGCGATTGACTCACCTTCACTTGTTCCCGATAGCATCACACAACGCCTGCTAGCACCAGCCTGAGCGTCACAGCAATGCTTAACGACTTCCTATTGCTTCATACGTCGATTTGATCGACATTCGAACTGGATTAATTTATGAGACTCGATTATTGACAACATACATCAATACACTCGATCAAGCGCTAAATGATTACCTTGCAAGCAATAACAATCTAAAAGAACGAACTCGCAAAGACTATAACGACGTTATTAAGCGTTATGCTGCGGATTGGTTAAATCCTTCATTATTTGAAATCACACCGACAATGATTGAGAAAAAGCATCAACAAATTGCTAAACGCAGCCCCGCGCAAGCAAACTTGCTCATGCGCTATATCCGTGCTATTTAAAACTACTTTGATTAATCAGTCGAGACCCGACA
>DYST01000084.1:0-2429 GCA_020726325.1 Thiomicrospira cyclica
TGCGACTAAAATAGCAATAACAAAGTAAATACCAAATAACTTTAGCTTCATAACCAACTAAACTCAAAGCACCAAAGATAACAATTATAAGCGATATTGAAGCGTTAACGATGCTTAACCGCTTCTGTTTGACCATAAAGCCCTTCAGAAACCAACTGTGCTGCCTTAAAAATCGCACGCGATTTGCTCATGGTCTCTTGCCACTCCGACTGCGGCACAGAGTCGGCAACAATACCCGCCCCTGCTTGCATATTCAAGATACCATCTTTAACCACAGCAGTACGAATGGCAATGGCAACGTCCATATCACCATTCCAACTCCAGTAACCAACCGCACCACCATAGATGCCGCGCTTAACAGGCTCTAACTCGTCGATGATTTCCATCGCACGAATCTTCGGCGCACCTGATAACGTACCTGCTGGAAAAGCAGCTTTAAGCGCGTCCATAGCGGTAATACCATCACGCAACTTACCTGTGACGTTCGACACAATGTGCATCACATGCGAGTATTTTTCAATGATCATTTTTTCGGTTAAACGTACTGTTCCATTTTCACTAATACGACCGACATCGTTACGCCCCAAATCAATGAGCATCAGATGCTCAGCGACTTCTTTTGGGTCAGCTAATAAATCTTCTTCATTCGCTAAATCTTGTGCTGGTGTTAAACCGCGTTTACGTGTCCCCGCAATCGGTCGCACAGTCACATCGCCTTCTGCTACACGCACCAAAATTTCTGGCGACGAACCCACAATCTGAAAGTCACCAAAATCGAAATAGAACAAATAAGGCGAAGGATTAAGATGACGCAAGGCACGATACAACGCCAACGACGATTGAGTGTAAGGAATCGTCATGCGTTGTGATAACACCACTTGCATGACATCGCCCGATAAAATATATTCCTGAATACGAGCTACTGCATCCTCAAAGGCTTGTTCGCCAAAACCAGAAACAAAGGTACTTTCATCAACCGCTTCTGAAGCAGTGACGAGTGGTAAGTGAGCCGCTTGTGTGAGTGCGGTCGCAATATGGTTCAAACGCTGCTCGCCTGCTGCAAGACTGTCGGCGGTATCATCGACATGAACAATGATTTGCGTCAAACCCGACAAGTTATCGACAACCAAGACTTCATCGGCAACAAAGAGGTAAATATCGGGCACATTGAGTGTATCGGGTGGTGCTTTGCCTTGCAAACGTGGCTCCATCCAACGCACCGCATCATAGCCCCAATAACCGACCAAACCACCGGCAAAACGCGGCAAACCAGCCGACTCACTGGCTGCAGCGTAGGCTTCATGAACGCTCGTCAACCAAACGAGTGGGTCAGCACAAGTAAAAGATTCTCGCACTTCACCCGTCTCGATGGTAACTATCTCACCCTCGACGCGAATACGTTTGTAAGCTGGCAAGCCAATAATCGAGTAACGCCCCCATTTTTCACCGCCTTGCACCGATTCAAGCAAAAAAGAACCAGAGCCAGATGCCACACGCGCATAAAGCCCTAATGCGGTATCACAGTCGGTCAAAAGGGTTCGTGTTAGCACACGACGGGGACGAATATCGAGCATCATGAAGTTACTTTAAGGAGGCAATTAAATTAGGAAGCTCAGTCATGCTATCAATGACAGCGTCGGGATTTTCTAAACGAATATCAACGCCATGATTGTAGCCATAACTCATACAAATAATATGAAAATGCGCTGCACGTGCAGCCTTAACATCGGAAACGGAATCACCAATCATCAATGCATTTTCAGGCGAAATACCCATTTTTTCGGCTGCATAAAGCAACGGAATCGGGCTTGGCTTTTTAGCAGAACAGGTGTCACCACTGACAACCAACTCAAATAAATCGAGCAGTTTTTTATCACGCAACAACGGCATCGTATAGGCTTCTGCTTTATTGGTCACGCAAGCCAAACGATAACCTTGCGCTTTTAACCAAGCAAGCCCTTCAAATACACCATCATAAACATATGAACGTTTAGAATTATCGACCAGATATAAACGTGCAAAAATGGGCATTGCTTTTTTAAACAATGCTGCATCAGGTTTGCCATCAATCGCATTAATTAAAGCACGCTCAACCAAACGCTCGACACCATTACCCACCCAATCACGGATAGCAACTTCGCCACGTACAGGCAAACCCAGTTCTTGCATCATTTCATCGACGCAATAAGCCAAATCTGGCACGCTATCAATCAGCGTACCGTCTAAATCACAGAGAATGAAGCCCGGTTGTATTTTTGTCATTAAATCCCCCTTAAGTCCCCCTTTACAAAAGGGGGAAATGAATACTCAAAACCTAGCGTAGTGCTTAATCATTAAGCAACATACACACCACCTGTTGCAAAGGAGCACAATATACTCCCCCCTTTTTTAAAGGGGCGCACAATATACTCCCCCCTTTTTTAAAGGGG
>DYST01000084.1:2529-7304 GCA_020726325.1 Thiomicrospira cyclica
TACTCCCCCCTTTTTTAAAGGGGCGCACAATATACTCCCCCCTTTTTTAAAGGGGCGCACAATATACTCCCCCCTTTTTTAAAGGGGGGCTAGGGGGGATTTAAGCCTTCGCTAGTTCGTCACGCATTTGGCGGATAATTGTGTTGTAACGGTTCTCATCGGTTGCATTTGCTTTACCGAAAATACCAGAACCAGAAACAAAAGTGTTACAACCAGCTTCCGCAACTTCACGGATGTTTTCGACTTTAACGCCACCATCGATTTCTAAACGGATGTCATAACCAGAAGCATCGATCATCTTACGCACAGCACGTAGTTTATTTAATGCCTGTGGGATAAAACTCTGACCACCAAAACCAGGGTTAACCGACATAATCAAAATCATGTCCACTTTATCCATCACGTATTCTAAGTAGTCTAACGATGTTGCTGGATTGAATACCAATCCCGCTTTACAACCAGAATCTTTAATCAAGCCTAGGCTACGATCAACGTGTTCAGATGCTTCTGGGTGGAAAGTGATATAATTCGCACCAGCTTTGGCAAAATCGGGAATAATACGGTCAACAGGCTTAACCATTAAATGAACGTCAATCGGCTGCGTCAAACCGTTTTTGGTCATGTAGTTTTTTAGGCTATCACATACCAAAGGACCAATGGTTAGGTTAGGTACATAATGGTTGTCCATTACGTCAAAATGCACAATATCTGCACCTGACAGTAAAACGTCCTTGACATCGTCACCCAAACGGGCAAAATCAGCAGAAAGAATTGAGGGGGCAATCCAATTTTCATGTTTCATGGTCATAAATCTCCTAAAATTAGCTAAACTTTTGCTATTCTACCAAAAAATAATGAAATTATTCTTACTTACCGCATAAAGGACACAATAATGGATCCGAGAGAAGTTAGCGAAGCATCGGCTTCGACACATAAACAAAGCCCAGAAATGCGCATTTTGCATCCTATTTTTCATACTGTTGAAGTGATTGGCTTAGTCCTTATCGCCATTGTCACTATTTTAGCTGGTATTCAAGAAGTGATGGGCATGATTGAGCGAGCCATGGTCTCACTGTCCGATTTATTGATGCTTTTCATTTACCTTGAAGTTTTGTCAATGGTCATTATTTACTTAGAGTCTGGACGCTTACCGATTCGTATTCCACTCTATATTGCCATTGTCGCTTTGGCGCGTTATGTGATTATAGATATGAAAGAAATGAGCGAAATGAAAATTTTAGGCATATCCATCGCCATTGGGGTACTTGCGGTTACTGTGTTGGTGCTCCGTTATGGTCATACTAAATATCCTTATTCAACGGGTGATGGTCGTCGTAGCCCACGTCAGCACCATCAAAACGCGACAACAAAGGAATAAATATGAGTGCGTTACATACGAGCAACCTAACCAGTCTACCGCTGATTCATACAGGCAAAGTACGCGATATTTATGATGTCGATGCACAGCATTTGCTGATTATCACGACTGACCGCGTCTCTGCTTTTGATGTGGTCATGCCAACACCAATCCCAACGAAGGGTGAGCTGCTGTCACGCATGACGCGCTTCTGGATGGCTAAAACAACGCATATTTTGCCCAATCAGCTTACTAACATTAAACCAAGCGATGTCTTATCGGCTAATGAGCTGGCGACATTGGGCGACCGTGTGATGGTGGTGCGCAAATTTAAGCCATTGCCCGTTGAAGCCATTGTTCGTGGCTATTTGGTCGGTTCTGGCTGGAAAGATTATCAACAAACGGGTACAGTTTGTGGTCATGCGCTACCTGCAGGACTGCAACAGGCAGCGAAACTGCCGACACCGATTTTCACCCCCTCAACAAAAGCAGCCGTTGGCGATCATGATGAAAACATCTCTCGCGAACAGCTTGTCTCTATCATGGGCGAAGACAAAACGGCACAGGTAGAAAAGCTGGCGTTAGCCATTTATCAATTTGCTGCTGACTACGCGCTACCGCGTGGCATTATTATTGCCGATACCAAGTTTGAGTTTGGTGAGGATGAAAATGGTGTCATGCATTTAATTGATGAAGTCTTAACGCCCGACTCTTCTCGTTTCTGGCCAGCAGACCAATATGCCGTTGGCAGCAACCCACCCAGCTTTGATAAGCAATATATTCGTGACTATTTAGAAACCTTGGATTGGGGCAAGGTCGCACCAGGACCTGAATTGCCTGCCAAGGTCGTTGAGCAGACGTTAGCGAAATATCAGGAAGCAGAACGCTTGTTGACGGCGTAATGCACCCTAGCGGATAAGGCGATTAATGCATTGTCCGCTATGTCAATATGGCACGATTGTCTGGCTTAGGATTATTTGATGCGATAAATCAATCATCTACTTATGCCCATCTTAATTTAAACCATCCAACCGCTTAATCGCCTCCTCAAAAGGTAATCGGCTGCCAGCTTCTTTCATTTTTTGGTAAGCATCTTTGGCTTCATCGACAGTAATAACTTCATGAATAACCATTTGTTCAACAACCCAAATCGCTCCTTTAACGATGACGGCTTCTTTTTCGGCTAGATTTCTCAGCCTGCGATCACCTGTTAATAATGGACATTTCTCTTGTTTTGCTAACGAAAGTGCTAAACAGTCATGCACGCTTACTATGCCATGAGATGATTTTAACGAAAAAGCGTAAGCCATAAAATCGCTTTCGATAGTTTTAATGCGTAATCCAAGCTCAAGTAAATTAGGATGATTGTCTTTCAGCTCTTCATCAAAAAGTACGTCTGGCGTAACAAATTCGTAAGGCAGCCTAAATAAGGATGACAGTAAATCACCGTCATCCATATCAATCAAAATATTGGCGTCACTGATGAGAAGCTGCATCTAACAGCTCCAATTTTCGTGTTTGTCGAAAACGGATTAAAGACATACCCAACAATTCTGCCGCTTTAGAATCACTAATGATATTTTCAGCCAAAGCATGATAAACGAGTTGCTCAAACAAACTGGTTTTTTCAACTGGGTATGGCTCACCTGGTTCTAGCTTTTTCCAACCCCTCTTGCTAAATCGTATCTGCCAACTTTTATACAAACTTTCTTTAATAATGCCAACTTCTTTAGCACGATATAAACAAGCTGCCATGCTAATACCAAACTCATTTTTAAGCAAATATAGCTCTTGCAGTTCAATATTATTTCGACGATCACCAAACTGTTTGCGCAAAGATGCTTCGGGTAGCAAAAAACATGATGCAAAGCGATTACATGCTTTTTCCTCATCAATACCTTCTGCTAATCGATTATGCACCAATAAATGTCCTAACTCATGTGCAAGAGTAAATCGCTGACGATCGCCAGATGCATGTGCTGAAACAACCAGAATAGGCTTCTCATTAGCATGAGCTTGCAACCCATCAATAGTGCCGTCTTGGACAGCATTAGTAACAACCACTAATATCCCATGAGATTCTAATAAGTCGATTAAGTCAGAGATGCGATCAAAGCCAAGATCCCATTCATTGCGCAAAGCATAAGCCAACAGATCAACATCATCCAGAGATTGAATCTCAGACGGTACACATGCAGGAATTTTAAAGTTTGGCACTGGGAAAACAGGCCATTGATTCTCTAAATCAATCCACCGCTCAACCTGTTCCAGCACATCTGCTTGCACTTGACCAAGAACACTTTTAGTAGCATTAGCTCGTTTTCGGTATTCAATTTGACTAAGCTCTACAGTGACAGGTCTAAAAAAATACTCAACACGAACACTTAGTGCCTTAGCCAGCTTAAGCAACGAATCAGATGATGGCAGACTATCACCATGCTCGTACTTTTTAATCATGTTGGCACTAAGCCCAACAGCTTTCGCCAATGCCTGCATAGAAAGACCAGCTGCAGATCTTGCACACAACAATCGTTCACTAAACACACTAGTCTCCCGTGTTTTGGTTTACGAATTAAATAAATTTATAAAAATTTTAAACCATAAAGAAGCTAAAATCTATCATATTTGCCCATAGTAAACTAATTTTTAACTGACCATAGTAAAAACCCACATCCACCTAATGCCTGCTCTTCGATGCTTTGCAGCCATCGACATACTAACCCTACACCCAGCTCAATCGATTGATTGATTGATTATAGACAGATCACAACGAAAGACATAAGATAACGCAATAAAAAAACTATTCAAGGCTACCAAAACAACAATGCACGGCTTATTCATTGCTGGCACGGATACAGATGTCGGCAAAACGACCATAACAGCCCTGCTGGCGCAACACTTGCGTCAGCAGGGTTTGGCTGTTTCGGCACGAAAACCCATTGCCAGTGGTTGTGATGTCTCGTGCAACGATGCACAACGCTTAGCACAAGCAACGGGCGAAGATGAATGGCTCGTCTGCCCACATCGGTTCAAGGCAGCCGTATCGCCCGAACGTGCCATACGATTAGAAGGTAAAGAGCTAACACTGAGCGATTTAGTCAATACCTGCACCAATAGCCCTAATTTTACCTTAGTTGAAGGAGCTGGTGGCTTACTCACTCCCTTAACAAACGATGCCAATAATGCTGACTTAGCTCATGCCTTAGCCTTACCCGTTTTATTAATTGTCGCTAATAGAATTGGCTGTATTAACCACACTCTGCTTACCTTAGAAGCGATGAAAACAAGGCAGCTAACCTGCATCGGCATTGTCGCCAATAGCATTGATTGCGTCATTGATGAAGATAATATTGCTGACTTACAAGAATTGACCCATTTGCCAGTTTGGGCAGTTGGTCATCGACAAACGCAACTACCA
>DYST01000085.1 GCA_020726325.1 Thiomicrospira cyclica
GCTATTACGCCAGTGTTTTTTATAGCTACTTTGCCAGTATTGGTCTAGATATTCGGGTCGAGGATGCGACCAATAAAGGGCGCGTTGATATGACGGTATTATTTAACAATAATATCTACGTCATCGAGTTTAAGGTTGTCGCCGACAAAGCAACAGGTGAGGCAATGGCACAAATTAAAGCCAAAAACTATGCCGCTAAATACCGCGATAAAGGGCAACCAATTCACCTCATGGGTGTGGAATTTAGCAAAGAAGCTAAGGGTGTGGTTGGGTTTGAGGTGGAAAGTGATTGAGTTTCTGACGAATTTCATGAAACATTTGGATTAAGCATTATGTTGCCTGTATTTCAGTATCTGATATCGAAAAAAACAATATCGTTATCCAGTAGCGAGTTGATCAGTTTGAAGTGTCGAGACGCAGATGGTTGTCTGGTCTCAACAGATTGTAAAAAATAAAAGCAAATAAGGGTCTGACCCTTTTATTCTTAAGGAACGCACCATGCCTTCGTCTTCAGTTTCTTCTTGTCTTGATGCCGCACGCGATGCAGAGACGCCAGTGCTTCAATCTTTTATAGAAGCAGATGATCCCGATATTTTCGCTTCTTTGTATGAGACCCCTTTAGGGGAGCGTGTGTTTTCGGCGATTAATCTACGGGTGTTTGATAAAACGGGTTCAGCTGGACTCTATGCGCGTACTTTTGGTGATGAATGGTACAACAAACCACACCGTTTATTATTGATGATTGGCTGCGATGGCGGTTTGATGTTGCAATACCTCGAACATCGCGCAAAAGGCGATGGGCGACGGGCGTTGGTCGTTGAACTACCAGAAATGATTACTTGGTTAGAAGCGCATATTGAATACGATCATGATTTTATAGAGCTGATTCCCGCAGATGGTGACTTATCGTTATTAAAAAACGAAAAATATAATGGTTATCTTTATCGGAATGCGATTGGTATTCATCGCTCCTTGGCAACCTTAGATCAATTTCACCCCGCCTACGAGCGTTTATGGGTCGAATACGAAAAACTCATCCATCGTTTTTTCTTTGCCAATATGATCGAAATTCATGGATCTTCTGGTTTTGTTAATGCGCAGCTGCTGAATTTAGCAGATAACCAACACTCGATTCACCACTTGTATCACAAATTCGATGGTGGTGTTGGTGTCTTATTAGCGGGTGGTCCTTCACTCGATCAGGCGATTGATTGGGTAAAAGAAAATCGCGACCGTATTACGTTGTTTGCGGTAGGGCGTGTCTGTGCGCGTCTTAAAAAAGAGGGCATAGACCCTGATTTTATTGGTGCGGTTGACCCCAATGAAATCAGTTTTGATAATTCTAAACAACTGTTATTGCACTACGAAAAAAGTGCTTTTTTGTATTCTTATCATGTGAATCCGCGCTTACGATCACAGTTTAGAGGGCATTGCTTTTATCAAGGTAAACGCTATCCTTGGTTCAAAATTGAACCAGACGTAAATGAGCAGTACACAGCACCAGGTCCGACCATTACCAATACCTTACTTTCCTTTATGGTTCATTTTGGTTTTGAACATATCGTCTTTGCAGGTGTTGATATGTGTCATAAAAGCGATGGTCAATCGCACGAGTCGGGTAGTCTTGAAAGCCAAGTAGGGCGTTTTGTTGGTACTTATCGTGCGACACAGTTTTTAACGACTAATGGTGGGCGTTTAGCTTCGACAACCCCCGACTTATTTACTGCACATCAAGTGCTTTCCTTCCAAGTAAAAGCCTTGTGTATGCATTTCCCGCAATTGCGTTTTTACAATCCAAGTGCCGATTCGGCTGTTATTGACGGCGTCAGTTTTATACCTTGGCAGGAGTTAGAACTGCCAGAGTGGCATAATGAAGCACCAGAGCTGGTGCAAACGGTCATTGATCAGCTCAAGTTTAATCCTGAAAAATTTCTAAACACCACGAAAAAAGAAGTATTACGTATTCGTCGCCGTCTAACGGAAGCCAAAAAAGCCGCAGCGGCTGGGATTAAAGCAAGTAAAAGCTTATTTGCTAACGATAATAAAACGCTCAAAGTAAGCGATAAGTTAGTACAAGCACGTCATCGCATTGATAAGGCTTTGGACGATGACGCAGCCATGTTAATTGACTATGCACCAGCCGCTTTTCATGACGCGCTAACGATAGATACGACACAAGAACAAGATAAAGATGCCATTCAAAAAGCATTACAAGATTATTTTATTGCCATCGAAAAATCGTCACAGCAACTCATTGATGTGATTTCAAGTTCTCAAGAAATCATAGACTTGCGTCAACGTGAACATCAAGAAAAGACGTTATCTATGGAGTTGGTTCGGGGTTGGATTCGTTTTGGTCAACCTGGTAGGCTTTATGTCTGGCTAGACATGCATCATCGAGACATCTCTGAGTTATCTGAAGATGAAAACAAGCTCGCTTATCCCCTGATTCGTGCTTTTTATGCCATCTTTAAGGTGTCTGAAATGGGGATTATGAAAAAGTTCAAAGCCAGTGTTTATGATAACACCTTAGATGAAGTGCTTAAATCTATGCAACAAATTGATGAAGCGAGTATTGATAAGCTAGAAGAGGTGCTTGCTTTTTGTGAAGAACAGGCAGAAAAAGATACTTTTTATCGTGATGTCGGGCTGTTTATTCTGGGTTACTTCGATAGTTTGCGTGCTAATTTTGAACCAGCTTATCAGACGTGGTCAATGGTTGAGCATGAGAAGGTACGCGAACAAGCGCACATTTCGATTCTTACGCTGGCATTATCACAACGCGATTATTCGCGTGCTTTAAGTGTGCTCGAATTGCTGTGTGTGAAGCAACATGGCTACTTAACTGTCTATGCTAATATTTTAATGAGCATTGGTCAGCAGGCGTTAGCCGTAACGGTTTTACAGACTTATTTGCAAAAAATGCCCGATGATATCGCCGCCAGTTTACAATTAGCACAGTTGCTACTTGCTCTAGATAAAAAGGATGAAGCACGAGGTGGTCTCGAAAAGCTCTATCAGCAATCACCAACAAACCCCTTAATTCAGCGTCTTTTATTAGAGGCGGGCGGTCAATTGTTGCAAGATTCAACGGATAGTCTCATCTAAAATAAAAAAATACAAAAACCCTCAAAAAAACCCTTAAAAAGATTAAAGAAATAAATGACTCAGCCGCTAACGCCTGTGAGAGCATAAAACCCTTGTAAAAAGGGAACCTGAAAAATCAGTGTAAGGAGAGACGATCATGGCTATGGTCATTAATACAAACATGGGTTCTGAAAACGCCATCCGTTTGTTAGATAAAAGTGGTCGCAGTCAAGCGACTAGTATGGAACGGTTGACCTCTGGTAAATCGATTAACCATGCAAAAGATAACGCAGCTGGTTTAGCCATTGCAACGGGTATGACTGCGCAAGCGCGTGGTACTGACCAAGCGGTTAAAAATGCGAACGATGCAATGTCACTGATTCAAACAGCTGATGGTGCTTCTGAAGAAGTTGTCAACATGTTGCAACGTCAGCGTGAATTAGCGGTACAATCTTTGAACGGTACTTATAACGCAGAAAACCGTTCGCAAATGGACACTGAATTCCAACAGTTAACTTCTGAAATTGACCGTGTGGCTGCCACCACTAAGTTCAATGAATTGCCAATTATGGCGCAGATGGGTACGAAAGGTTCGATGTTGTCGGCTGTTGCCAGTGACCGCATTATGCAGGTTGGTTGGGAAACGGGTAATGGTGGTTCTGGACGAGACAAGATTAAGGTATCTATGGGTAACTTTTGGACGGGAGCTTCTGGTGCAACGGGTGTTTTTGGTCAAGCAACCATTACCGCTGCCAACGGCTCAAAAGCAGTGGTTAACTCAGCTTTTAGTAAAGCAAGTATTGCTACGGTAGCAGCAGCATCGCAAGCTGTGATGAAAATTGATAGTGCCTTGTCGAATATTGGTACGCTTCGTGCAAAATGGGGTGCGTTGCAAAACCGTTTGGAGTACACTACTTCCAACTTGGGTAACGTCAACGAAAACATTAAAGCCGCACGTAGCCGTATCGAAGATACAGACTATGCTCGTGAGTCTGCTAACCTAGCGCGTACACAAGTGCTGCAACAGGCTGGTATGTCGATGTTGGGTCAGTCGAACCAAAGTGGTCAGAACGTCTTGTCTCTCTTGAGATAAGCGTGGAAGATGGTGTTTAATATACATAATAAATGTCATCTTGATTTTCTGTGTGGTAAAGGGGGGTATTGATATGAAAATTGATCATGCACAAGCACTGACCGCGCAGTCGTTTTCTTTTGTGGGAAAAGATGCTGCCTTAACGGCTGCGAAAAGTGCTCAATCAACGCAAGTTGACGAGCAAGCAAAAATAGCAGCAACAGAGGCAGCAGTCGAAGAAAAAACATCTCAGACCAAACAGATGACGCAAGAATCGACTCAGATGATGGTGGAGAAGATGAACGATGTTATCAAAGCGAATGGTAGCGAGATGCAGTTTCAGATGGACCAAGATGCTGGCAGGATGGTGCTTTATTTAAAAGATGCAAAGACAGGGGAAACCTTGCGCCAAATTCCAGATAAAGAAGCATTGCGTATCAGTCAACAAATTAATGATTACCTAGAGGGACTAAAAACGCAAAATCCGAAGGAAGATGCGGTGGGGAAACTTTCAGGACTCATGACAGACGTTAAAGCTTAGGTGTTTTAACGTCTTTTGCCTACTTATTGGGCAGGGGGGCAAAGTAATTATTGCCCCCTCGTTTGAAAATCAAACATAAAATCAACCAATTGCTCAACGGAAGATAAACTCAAACCATTATAAATCGAAGCCCGCATACCGCCCATTGAGCGATGTCCTGCTAATCCTGAAAATCCTGCCGATGCTGCTTCAGCTAAAAAGTGCTGTTCTTTTTCTTTTGTACTCAAGCTAAACGCAACATTCATTAGTGAGCGATCAGTGCTTGCTGCGCGTCCACGATAGAATCCATTGCTTTGGTCTAATTTCGTGTAAAGTAATGCGGCTTTTTCTTGGTTAATGCGAGCCATATTGTTCAGTCCACCAATATCTTTTAATAACCAACGTGTCACTAAAAGTACGACGTAAATCGCAAAAACGGGCGGCGTATTAAAATTAGAATGCGCGTTGATGTGATTGCGATAGTTAAACATGCCAGCGAATTGGTCGGTCGGAATACCATCGAGCAAATCATCACGCATGACAACAATCGTGACACCAGCAGGTCCAATATTTTTTTGCGCATGGGCATAAATTAAGGCAAATTTGTCAGCTGCGATGGGACGCGATAAAAAATCAGATGACATATCACAAATACGTGGCACATCATCACGCCCAAGCAACTCGTGAAATTGTAGTCCTTCGACTGTTTCATTGGATACATAGTGCAAGTAAGGTGCGTCGGCAGAGAAGTCTAATGTCTCATTGCTGGGTAATTGGGTAAAACCAGTATCTTCACCGCTCCAAAGAATGCGAATTTTACCTTCTTTTTGTGCTTCATGAATGGATTTTCCACTCCAATAGCCTGTATGCAAATAGTCAGCAGGGGCATTTTTTCCTTGTAGTAAGGTCATAGGAATCATTGAAAACTGTTGTGTCGCGCCACCCTGTAATAATAAAACGTGATAGTTTTTACCCAACCCAAGTAACGTGCGCATGTTATTTTCTGTTTCCGTGACGACTTGAGCAAACCAATCGGAGCGATGGCTAATGCCCAAAACAGACAAGCCTACTTCTGGGACAGATATAATGGCTTCTTGTACCTGTTGCAATACCGTTTCTGGCAAGGCACCGGGTCCACCAGAAAAGTTTAATTGATTGCGTAAGTTCATATTTTATTTCCTTCTGTGACTCGAATTAACATGTCACGAAATGCATTTTTGGCTTTCATAACGGTTTCATGTTTATAAGCAAAGTGTGCAACAGGATCCATGTCGTGAACAACCATAACATGATCAATTTCAAAAATAAGCAGTTTGCCCTCTTTGGTTTCGGCGCAATCGAGTCCAAGATAGTCTAGTTTCGTGCGTTGGTAAATTGCGTTTAATGACTGCAAATGTCGCGCAATAAAGGCATCAAAATTTGCCATCATGGTTTTTTCTTCTTCTCGCTTTTGCGCATCTTCATACATGCCAGCATTCACATAGTGAATCATCCAATGTGACGATACTGCCAAGTGAGCAATATAAGGCTTGCCATCAATCAGCACGACACGTAATTTGCGAAATAAGCCATCATCAGCACTGTAATCAATAAAACTTGAAATAAAGAAAGCATCAGCGTGAACATGATTGAGATAGGTATTGAGCTGTTGTGCTTGTTCGATCCGCTCTAAATCATGCCCCGCATGAGAACCAACAGGACGGACAATAATCGGAAAGTTAAGATTTCTAAAATAATCAGAAAGCTGCTTTTGCCCTTGCGCAATCGAGCGTAATTGGCTGGGTTGGGCGCGTAATGTCGGCGGCATCAGCAAACCAGGTACGGCTTGTAAGAGCAAACTGGCAACCTTTCTACCCGTATTGGCAATATAGGGTGCTTGATTAATAACAGGTTTTGACCAGTGTTCAAGCAAGGGAATCAAAGCTAACAGACGATTGGTATGTTCGTCCGCATCACAAATACCAACCATAAGGACATCATGTTCTGGTATTGGCTCTGCTAGCGGATTATTTGGCGTAATGTAGTAAAAAATAATGTCAATATCCATTCCTTCTAACAAACAGTCAATGGGCGTATTTTCAGCAATATCGCCTTCAACACAAAGCAATAGCAGGCGAAATCGGGCGGGTTGTTTGCTCGCTTTAAGGGTATAAACGCGCTGTAATGCTAAGGCTTCGCCTTGTATGGCGACACCAATATCATGCTGCCCTAATGATTGTAGTGCCAGGGATAGATTCATGAGTAACACAGGATTGTTTGCATCTTCTCCCATGCGGGTGAGTAGTGCTTGCCCAAGTGCTAATAGGTTGCCGCCCTCTAAATTAATTCGGGCAAAGGGAGCAAGTCCACGAAAATCGTTGACGTAATCATCAATATGGGTTGTGCTGTGTGATGTTGACATGATCTTTATCTAATAGGAGTAATGAAAGTACACGCTTGCATCCTAATCATGATGCTTAACGTGCATAGATGGTAACGCTCATATTTATATTGTGCAACCGCTTTTAATCGGTAGATGGCAGGCGTAACAAAATTAAAAAAATAATG
>DYST01000086.1:0-3298 GCA_020726325.1 Thiomicrospira cyclica
ATTTTTTTGAAGTATTGTTTTTTCTGTCTTTTAAAATTACGTTTAAAACTTCGTTAATGCTTACACAGCCCTGCAATACTTGTTTTGCGTTTAAGACATAATAAGCAACTTCACCTTTAGTCAAAATTACATCACTCTTTTTTGCCAATAAACTCAATGCCAACAAAAAATGAAAGGGTTTGAATTTTATGTTCTCTTCAATTCGCTCAACTATTGTTTGTATTTTTTGAGTTCCATTAGGAAATTGAAAATTTAAACACAAGTTTTTGAAGAATGCTGGCTGATCATTGTCTTCTAAAAGCTTTTTGTTGCTTTCACTTTCACAAATAAAGCTCTGATTAAAATAATACAGCCCAAAAAGTTTACCTGCAATTTCAGTTATATGATTACGAATTGTTTTTTGATTGTTTTCATCTAATAAGTCAAAGTTTTCTTTATAAATTATGTTTGATAATTTATCGTTGAAATTATTATCAAAATATTCTTTTGTACAAGGACATGTTTCTGCAATTATATTAGCATAAGCAGGCAAAAGGTTATCCAACTCCTTTTGAGCCTTACCCCTTATTATTGTACATCTATATTGAAGGTCAGAGTTAAACATGAACATTCCTTTTAAGTTGTTTTAATAGTTCAGTTGCTAATACTTTTGATAATAATGGAGGAACAGCATTACCAACCTGCTTTAATTGACTTGTTTTCGTTCCTAAAAATACAAAGTTATCAGGAAATGATTGCAAACGTGCACTTTCTCGCACTGTCGGTACGCGATCAAATTTGTAATGGAAATGATGGTTATGCCCCGTATCTATTGTAAAGCTTGGTTTTTGACTATTAAGCCTAGTCCAAGCAATATTTACCTTTCTTGTCTGATGTAATTCAACTGGTAAGTTTTTATAATTACCGCCATCAGGAACCATTGAAATTATTTCTATGGTTTTTTGATTATGCATGGTGATTTGATGATTATAAATACCAGCTGATTTTCTTCTTAATTGTTCTTGATATTCAGATTTAGCTTCTACTGGGTATTCACATCCATCAAATAAACTATTTTCGGGTAAATCCGAGATTGCTTCCTCAGATGTAAGTAATTTATTTATTGTTGAGTTTGGAAAAGTAAATTTTTTACTCCCTTTAATTCCAATAAAAAATGCTCTTTTCCTATTTTGAGGAACTCCAAACTCCGACGCAACCAAAACTTTACAGACTACTGCATATCCTAAACCTTCAAAGTCTTTAATAATACTATCTTTTATGAGCCCATTATTCATCGAAATTATATTTGGTACATTCTCTAACATAAACGCTTCGGGTTGATAATTATCTACAAACTTTACAAATGATTTATATAATTTATTTCTTTCATCGTCTACAATTCTTTTCCCTGCAATAGAAAAACCTTGACATGGGGGACCTCCAATCACAACATCTATATCTGTTATCCCTGTTTTTATCTTTATCTCATCTGGGCTTTCAGTATACAGATCAGCTAGAAGCATTTTTGCAGAATCATGATTTCTTTGATAGGTCACAAGTGCATCTTTCCAGTAGTCTATTCCTAAGACAACATCATAACCTGCCTCAGAAAAACCAAAAGAAAAACCACCACAACCACAAAATAAATCTAATACTTTTTTTTTAATCATATATAAAAATAACCATTACACTCTAAATTCAAACATAACATAACTTAACATTACAACAACACCTTCTCTACCCCACCATTTTGAATGCGCTGGATAAAGTCTTCTTGCCAGCTCACGCCTAACCAATTAGCCGCCATTTCGACGACAATGTAGTCGGTATCGACACCAGTACTGTCGGCATAGCGGTTTAATCCTTGCTGACAGGCAGGACAAGAAGTGAGCATTTTAACCTTCCCTTTTTCTGCCTTACCTTCCACGCCTGTTAAGTCCTTCACGCCTGCCAGAATCTCTTCTTCTTTACGAAAACGTAACTGAGTGGCAATATCGGGACGAGAAACAGCCATCGTCCCCGCTTCGCTACAACAACGGTCGGAGTCGATGACTTCAGCGCCCATCAAGGCAGAGGCAACTTTGAGCGGATTATGAATTTTCATCGGCGAGTGACAAGGATCGTGATACATGTACTGCACGCCTGTTGCTTGATTCAATTTCAACCCTTTTTCCATCAGATATTCATGAATATCCATAATGCGACAACCTGGAAAAATCTGATCAAACTCGTACTTCATGAGCTGATCTAAGCAAGTCCCACAAGAAACCAAGACCGTTCTAACGTCTAAATAATTAAGGGTATTGGCGACACGATGGAACAAAGCGCGGTTTTCGGTGGTGATTTGTGTGCCCTTGACAGCATTCCCAGCAGCCGTTTGTGGATAACCACAACACAAGTAACCTGGTGGCAAAATAGTTTGCGCACCCGCTTCCGATACCATTGCCAGTGTCGCCATACTGATTTGGTTAAATAGACGCTCAGAGCCGCAACCTGGGAAATAGAATACTGCTTCCGACTCTTCGGTGACATTATTATTAGCACGGATAATCGGAATGTAATTCGGATCTTCAAGATCGAGCAATGCGCGCATAGGTGGCTTGTTGCCACCTGTATTCAGTGGTTTGCGCACAAAATGCACCACCTGCTGCACCACAGGTTGCGGCTTGTTGGTCGAACGTGGGATATCGCTGGGCTTACCCAATAAGCCTAATATTTTAAAGGTGTAATGCCCTAACTTTTGCGCTGTCGATGCCCAGCCAATTAAGGTTTTGCGCATTAAGCGCACAGGGAAGGGATTCTTGCTATTGAGGTACAAGAAAGCTGCCTTTGCAGCCCATGCAGTACGCTTTTGTCCTTTTTCGGTGAGGATTTTACGCATACGAATAGTCACATCACCAAAGTCGATATTCACAGGGCAAGGACTGGCACAATGATGACAAACGGTACAGTGATCGGACACGTCATTCATGGCATCGAAATGATGCACCGAAACGCCACGACGCGTTTGCTCTTCGTATAAAAAGGCTTCGATCATCATGCCTGTTGCTAAAATTTTGTTGCGTGGCGAGTAGAGTAAGTTAGCGCGCGGAATATGCGTCTGACAGACAGGTTTACACTTACCGCAACGCAAACAGTCTTTGATGTCATCGTTAAGTGCGTCCAATTCTGACGCTTCTAAAATCAGGGCTTCTTGCTTCACCAAGTCTAAAGATGGCGTGTAGGCATTGTGCAGCCCAGATCCTGCCATCAGCTTGCCACGGTTAAACCAACCGTCAGGATCAACCTTGTGCTTGTACTTAGCGAAGGCTTGCACCTT
>DYST01000086.1:3398-7170 GCA_020726325.1 Thiomicrospira cyclica
AATAACGATTCTTGGCGTGAGGCTAAAGGCGCATCTTGCTCGAGCAACAAAGTGGTATGCTGATTGATCGGCGCATCGATATTATCGATCAGCCCTTGCCAGCGAGCTTGCACAAGTGCAATATGGGCGAGTGCTTGTGCTTTTTTCCCCTTCTCGCCCAGCCAAAATGCTTGCGCATCATCATCACTACTCAGTTCTTCGGCAACAACTAAGCTATCCGCTTGCTCTTGTAAAAACTCAGTAAACAGCGTTAATGTTTGGATTTTATTTTTAATCGACTGTTCGATGTTTAAGCGTTCAATCCCTCTGTTGTAATCGTTCAAACGTGGAATTGGAATCACCACATCTTCGTTAATCTTAAAAGCATTGGTATGGGCAGAAATGGCTGCTGTGCGTGAGCGATCGAGCCAGAAACGCTTACGCGCTTCGGGCGAGGTTGCCATAAAGGTTTGCGCCCCACGCCTACTCGCCATTTCGATGACTTGATTACACACCGCCAACAAAGCAGCTTCGTCGTTACTGACAATATCGGCTAATAAAATCATCTTCGGACGCTGACGAGAGTTCGCTTTAGTGGCGTATTTCACTGCTTTAATATAACGCTCATCGAGATGTTCTAAACCCGTGAGCAACACACCTGTTTTAGCCGTGGCATCCATATATTGCGTGATTTCATCAATCGCAGGCACAGCCATGCTTAAATCTGAACCGAAAAACTCCATACACAGGGTACGAATGTACTTGCTATCGGGATACAGGACAAAACGCGCAGAAGTGATTAAACCATCGCAGCCTTCTTTTTGAATACCCGGTAAGCCAGATAAAAACTTATCGGTTACATCTTTACCTAGCCCATCTTTACGTAACAATGCGCCTTTCATCTCGATGGTGCGTGGCGCACCTAATGGCGTATGACCATCGCTAGAGATTTCTTGCGCAATAAAGGTCACCGTTTCTTGTTCGTGAATTTTGCCAAGGTTGTGATTATGACGGGTCACTTCTAACCACGTAGCACGAGGGGTAACCATTTTCCACGACACGAGGTTATCGAGCGTTGTACCCCAACGCACCGCTTTTTTACCACCTGCATTCATCGAAATATTACCACCGATGGTCGAGGCATCAATCGAGGTGGGATCAACGGCAAAAATCAGCTTGTTTTTGTCTGCCAAATCGGCAACGCGACGGGTAACCACCCCAGCACCTGTACGCACTGTCGCAACTTTTTTACCATCAGACGCAGGCAATTCAAACTGCTCAACGCCCGATAAAAATTCGAGCTTTTCAGTGTTAATCACCACCGATGTTGATTCGAGCGGAATCGCGCCACCCGTGTAGCCTGTACCGCCGCCACGAGGAATCATGGTCAGTTCTAACTCGATACAGCCCTTCACAATATCCAGCACTTCCGCTTCGCTATCAGGAGAAACCACCACTAAGGGCAACTCGACACGCCAATCGGTGGCATCGGTGGCATGACTGACACGCGCCAAGCCCGAAAAGTCGATATTATCAGGATGCGTAACTTTGCTTAAACGCTTGAGCACCTGTGCTCGCAAGGCTTTTTGCTCATCGAACCAGCGGTCAAAATGCGTGACGGCATGGGTCACACGGTCGAGCAGTTGACGCGCTAATTCATTACCATTCAATCGAGCTTCGACCTGTTTGAGGCGGTGATGCATAGCATCGACCAGCTTTTGCCGACGCTTAGGATTTTCTAATAAGTCGTCTTGCAAATAGGGGTTTCGATTAACCACCCAAATATCGCCCAGCACCTCGAACAACATCCGTGCCGAGCGTCCTGTGGTGCGACCTTCTCGCAATTGCTCAACGATCTGCCACGAATCCTGACCTAATAAACGCGCAACAATCTCTTTATCGGAAAAAGACGTATAGTTATAAGGGATTTCTCGAATGCGATCTTGGGGTTGCATAGTGGGTGTGCCTCGCAGCTAAACCTGAAAAAAGGGGTCTAATTTTAACATAGACAATAAAACAGTGCGAACGGCTAGCGGCAATGACCCGAAAATAGATTTAAAATATGAATTTTACCGCCTCAATCAACCCTGCCGAAGAAGCCTCTTGCGCGACAACAACTTTGCCGCGCCAGCCCTTATCTTGTGCGAATTGCGCCACGCGCTCACTCATAACAATAAGCGGCAATGATACGAGCTGTCGAGCATGCTCTACAGAGGCACTTTTGATGAGACAAGTGAGCGTCTCACCACTAGCGACCGATAAAACAGGATTGTTTTGCATTAAAAATGTGGCGAGCATGCCCCCATCAACGGGTTTACAAATACGTCGATAGAGTACAATTTCAGCGACCAACAACCCCCTAACCTGTAATCGTTCGCTCAACAAGGTGCGCCCACCCTCGCCTTTAAGGATAACGGCTTGTTGACCATTGGCTAATTTGGGTTCAAGTTCATGCAACAAACCCTCAGAATCCGTCTGCTTGGGCGAGTGAGCCTGAATACCACGTTCGGTTAAGGCTTCTGCCGTTGCTTTGCCAATCGCAAACCAAGTCGCATTCTGTGGCAAAGCAACATTTGCCTTGTCTAAACTGGTTAGCGCGTGACGACTGGTCACAATCATCACGCTCGCATTCGTTAAAGCACGCAACCCTACCTTGTCTGGCATCAACCAAAATATATCCATAACGGGCATTTGCCACGGCACTAAACCCTGCTCGCGCGCAAGTTTTGCCATCTTCTCCCCATCCATAGCAGGACGAGTAATCCATATATTACAGCTATTACTCATGCACGCCCATAAACAACGTCTAAGATTTGCTTCGCGCCACGCGATAGTAATTCTTGTGCTAAATCCTGTCCCATCGCTGCCGCATCGCTAACTGTGCCACGACGTTCGCCTTTAATAATATGCGTACCATCTAAACTGGCAACCAAACCACGCAACCAAAGTTGCCCATTTTCTAGCAGCGCGAAAGACCCTATCGGTACCTGACAACCGCCTTCCAATGCTGCATTCATTGCCCGCTCGGCAGTGATACAAGCAAGGGTATCGGCATCATTGAAAAAATCAACGTAACCTTGCGTCTGCGTATCAGCAGCCAATACTTCAATGGCCAATGCCCCCTGTGCAACAGCGGGCAAACTCACTTCAGCTGGAATTAAACTACGAATACGATCTGGCATATCCATGCGTTCCAAGCCTGCTGCTGCCAAAATAATGGCATCAAACTGACCTTCGTCTAGCTTACGCATGCGCGTATGAATATTGCCACGCAAATCATGTAGCTGTAAATCGGGACGAACCGCCAACAACTGACTTTTACGGCGTAAACTCGATGTCCCCACAATTGCCCCTTGTGGCAAAGCATCAAGATTATCGTAAGTATTGGACACAAAAGCATCTAATGGATTATGACGCGCCAACACCGCCCCAATGGCAAAGCCTTCGGGTAAAAAAGCAGGCAAGTCTTTCATGCTATGCACAGCAAGCTGGGCATTACCTGCCAGCATCTGCTCTTCTAATTCTTTAACAAACAAACCCTTGCCGCCAATTTTAGCCAAAGGAACATCGAGTAAAATATCACCTTGTGTACTCATACCCATGAGTTCAACACTAAGCTGTGGATGCTGTGCAAGAAGTTGCGCTTTAACAAATTCGCTTTGCCACATCGCTAGTGGACTTTTACGAGTTGCGATATGTAGGGTCGTCATGGTTTTTCCTTGTGAATGGTTTTAACGCTATTCTATAATGTTTGTCGTGCTTCAGGAAAATTAAGATGAAATCAGCTTACGCT
>DYST01000015.1:0-24982 GCA_020726325.1 Thiomicrospira cyclica
CACCAATATTGCATGTAACCACTTGATTTAAGCCCTTTCACCAGAGGTAAAATAAGTTAGGGACGCTAAAAACACCACGAAGTGAGGTTTTTAGAAGTGCCCTTTAAGATTGAGACCAACTTCTTAAGTAGCCATTGGTATCAAATTCAACAATTAACTTTTTAATCTTGTCTGTCTGAAAGTTAACATCGCTAGAATGAAAAATATATTCCCAACGATTCGGTTTGAAAGATGAAACATTAGCAGGCGGACCAATAAGTTTGCGTACCTGATCTTGAGTCAGACCACTTTGTAAGTATTGCAAGGTTTCAGGCTCAATTAAAACACCTTGATCAACACGGACGCGATGTGCGTTGCTGCAAGCTGCTAAAGAGATGAGTAAGGATGCGGTAAGTAGTAAACGAATCATTGAAAAAGTGCCTATTCGAAGTATTGGGTAGTCTAGTCGTTAATCTTGAGCTAAACTATACAATAAAGCCCATAATATTGCTAATCGATGGCTATATAAAAATAAGGATATTTGCATGAAGCAGACAGCAGATCTGAGAAAAGTTGGGCTAAAGGTAACCTTGCCAAGGCTTAAAATTTTAGAAATTTTGGAAAGTGCTGGCGATCACCATCATCTGACGGCAGAGGATATCTACCGTGTTTTGATTGAACAGAATGAAGAAGTTGGTTTGGCAACGGTCTATCGCGTGCTAACACAGTTTGAAGCGGCTGGCATCGTGCGTCGTTTGAATTTTGAGAACAATATTTCTACCTTTGAGCTAGATACAGGTGATAATCACGATCATATCGTCTGTCTGAGTTCAGGGTTTGTAGAAGAATTTGTTGATCCAATCATTGAAGATCGCATTAAAGTGATTGCACAAGCAAAAGGCTATGACTTGTCGTGGCATAGTTTGACGGTTTATGGCACGAAGCAGTGCGCAAAATGACATTATCGTCGGGAGTTTGTTTTCGTGCGTGAGTGGGCTGTTAGTGATTTTGATTATGATTTGCCCGATGCGTTAATTGCTCAATATCCTTTAGAAAACAGAACAGCAAGTCGTTTATTACTCGTACCCTGTCATATCGCGCGTCAGGATATGACTTTTGATGCGTTGTTAGATCAATTGCAGGCTAATGATTTATTGGTACTGAATAATACGCGCGTCATTCCAGCACGTTTATTTGGTCAAAAGTTGAGTGGTGGTCGCTTCGAGATGCTGATTGAGCGGTTACTCGACAATCAGCGCGCTTTGGTTCATTTGCGGGTGAGTAAGAAGCCCGCGGCAGATAGTGTTTTGTTGCTGGACGGCGATATTCGAGTGCGCGTGATTGGACGTGAGGGTGCGTTATTTTTAGTTGAGTGGCTGACGGATGAGTCGCCATTGCTATTTTTAGAGCGCGTCGGGCATTTGCCTTTGCCGCCTTATATCGAACGCAGCGATGAACTGAGTGATAAAACACGTTATCAGACGGTTTTTGCACAAGAAGTAGGTGCGGTAGCTGCGCCAACAGCAGGACTGCATTTTAGTGATGCGCTACTCGACGCGATTCGAGCTAAAGGCGTACAAACCGCAACACTAACCTTGCATGTGGGTGCTGGTACTTTTCAGCCAGTTAAGGTCGCTAGGATTCGTGAGCATAAAATGCACTTTGAGCGCCTTTATGTGTTAGCGGAATTGGTAGAAAAAATTGCACAAACGAAGGCTGCTGGTGGGCGCGTGGTTGCTGTTGGAACGACCGTTGTTCGAGCATTAGAGACGGCTGCTTTATCGGGCAGGTTAATGCCATTTTCGGGTGAGACGGATATTTTTATTACCCCTGGATTTCAATTTAAGGTTGTCGATGCGTTGGTGACGAATTTTCATTTACCACAATCGACCTTGTTAATGTTAGTGAGTGCTTTTGCAGGCTATGATCGGATTCGTGCCGCCTATCAGCATGCGATTGCGGCGGAGTATCGGTTTTTTAGTTATGGTGATGCGATGTTGTTGACTCGGTGTGAGGAGACTAGCGTGAGGAGTGAAGGGTGTTAAAGTTTTTGTTGTTGGGCGTGCTCGCGCTTCCTTTGGTTGGATGTAGTACCGCACCATTTCCGCCGCAAGCGTCAGATACGAATTTAGGCAAGGTCATTTTATCGAAGCAATTGACGATTGCTTCAGGGTCGGCGCGTGCCTTTATTCAAGCAGGTCAACAGGTGACTCAGCCAGATAGTCGCGATCCTGTGTGTGTGTTTGAGTCATGGCAAGTGAGTGAGTCATCGCAGTCAATTTTAGCAGATGCTTTTCGTGTGGCTGACAGAAGTCAACGTGGTGGTGATGTCGGGAGCGGATTTGGGATTTATGGGGGCACGGGTATTGGTATGGGCGTAACCTTCGGATTAGGAGGTTTTGGTTCACCTGTGTATCCTTCAAGACTTAGTCACATTGGCGAACACCCGCGCTTGGTTCAAGCGGCAACCATGTTACGCCTTGTTTCTGAGCGTCAGCCACTCATTTATCAACTCGTTTGTTTTAGTGCTACGGGTTGGTCGCCGTTTGTTGAGTCGCCAAATGTGTCAGAGATGAATGCTATTTTAGGTGATTTAGCGCGTATTGAATTAGTAACAAAAGAATCAGCGAATCCATGAAATTTGAATTATTAGCTCAGCAAGGTAAAGCGCGTCGTGGGCGCATGGTGTTTGATCGTGGTGTGGTGGAAACGCCTGCTTTTATGCCCGTCGGTACATATGGTGCTGTTAAAGGCTTAGATCCCGAGGAGGTGAAAACCTTGGGTGCGCAAATTTTATTAGGCAATACCTTCCATTTGTTTTTGCGCCCTGGATTAGAAGTGATTAGCGAGTTTGGTGGACTGCATAATTTTATGGGTTGGCAAGGTCCTATTTTGACCGATTCGGGTGGTTTTCAGGTATTTAGTTTGGGCGAGTTGCGCAAAATTACCGAACAGGGCGTTAAGTTTCAATCGCCTGTCGATGGTGCTAAGGTGTTTATTGGCCCTGAAGAGTCGATGCATATTCAAACCGTTTTGGGTTCAGATATTGTGATGATTTTCGATGAATGTACTCCTTATCCTGCTACGCATGCAGAAGCCAAGTTTTCGATGGAATTATCCTTGCGTTGGGCGGAGCGTTCGCGTGAGTCCTACAAAGGCTCTGGCGCATTGTTTGGCATCGTGCAGGGTGGTATGTACGAAGATTTACGTGATGTGTCGTTAAAAGGGTTGGTTGATATTGGTTTTGATGGTTATGCCATTGGTGGTTTGTCGGTCGGCGAACCAAAAGAGGACATGATTCGGATTTTAGATCATACCGCACATCAGTTGCCAAGCGATAAGCCGCGTTATGTGATGGGTATTGGTAAGCCGCAGGACTTGGTCGAGGCTGTGCGTCGTGGAGCGGATATGTTCGATTGCGTGATGCCAACACGTAATGCACGTAATGGTCATTTATTTACCCGTCGTGGCGTGATTAAACTGCGCAATACGCGCTATAAAAAAGATACGCGTCCGATTGATCCGCATTGCAGTTGTGCAGCTTGTCAAAGTTTTTCGCGTGGTTATTTGCATCACCTCGACAAAATCGGTGAGATGTTGGGGGCGCGTTTAGCAAGTATTCATAATTTGCACTACTATCAGCAGTTGATGCAAGATATTCGCACAGCGTTAGATGAAAATCGTTTTGATGCTTTTGCAGAGCAATTTTACCTTGAGCAAGCGATGGGTGTGGATGCATTGGATGAGGCGTGATTGCGTTGAGCTTTGCCTGTTGTGAGATTATGCAATTCGTTTTTTTGAGTGATGCTCAGTAATGAATCTCTCAAGTGATTCATCTATCATGAGCACGCATATTTTTTGCACAGTCATTGATAATTATGGTGATATTGGTACAACTTGGCGTTTGGCACTGCAATTACAACAAGAGTATCAACAAAATGTGACGCTTTTTGTTGATGACATCAAGGTATTAGCACAGCTTGTACCAGAAACAGATATCTTGGCTGATACGCAAACGCTGTTGGGCGTTACTATTCACCAGTGGAAAAGTGATTTTCTTGATATAGAACCAAGCGACTTGGTTATTGAAGCTTTTGCTTGCACCATACCCAGTAACTATCGTTTGGCGATGAAAGCAAGAAAAAGCATTTGGATTAATTTAGAGTATTTTAGTTGTGAGGATTGGGTTGCTGGCTGTCATGGTTTGCCATCGTATCAGCATGAGGGTTTAAAAAAATGGTTCTTTTTCCCTGGTATTAGCACTAAGTCTGGTGGTTTGTTGCGTGAAAAATCACTCTTGCAAGAAAGAGATGCTTTTTGTGCTCATTCTCAGCAGCAAATAGAATGGTGTCAACCGTGGCAGATTCCGTTACCACAAGAAAACAGCGTCAAGTTATCGTTGTTTGGTTATGAAAATACAGCGCTTCCTGATTTGCTACAACAACTGAGTCAGCAAAATATGCCTATTGATGCTTATTTGCCAGCTGGTAAGCTTCGCAGCAGTGCGCAATTACGATTCCCTAATGATGATTTAACAACAGGAAAAACACTTAGTCTTGGCAGTCTAAAACTGCATCTTATTCCTTTTTTACCGCAAGCTGTTTTTGATCGGTTGCTTTGGTTGTGCGATTTTAATTTTGTGCGTGGTGAAGAATCGCTGGTACGGGCAATATGGGCTGGGAAGCCTTTTATTTGGCATATTTACCCGACAGAAGATGGGGCGCATTGGGATAAGCTTAATGCTTTTATGTCGGCATATTCCATGCCATCTATATTGACGCAACTGAATCGTGAATGGAATCAGCAGCAATTAAGTACAGATAGCATGCAAAAGCTCTTAACAGAATTAACGACACTGAAACAAATGAGTGCAGAGCTTACTTCGCTTCTCAGTCAACAAGATGATCTCTGTAAGCAATTAATTGCCTTTGTGCAAAGTAAATAATCGGTTATAATGGTTGAGTTTAATTTAATTTTTTGAGACTCTATAATGAAAAATGCACAAGAATTCCGCGCTGGTAATGTCATGATGTTAGATGGTCAACCAATGATCGTCTTAAAAGCAGAATTTAGTAAATCAGGTCGTAACTCTGCCGTTGTGAAAATGAAGCTAAAGAATTTACTTTCTGGTGCTGGTACAGAAACAGTTGTTAAGGCGGATGACCGTTTTGAACAGGTTATTCTCGAAAAGAAAGAATGTACTTACAGCTATTTTGCAGATCCTTTATATGTGTTCATGGATGCTGATTACAATCCATATGAAGTTGAAAAAGAAAACTTGGGCGATGCCTTAAACTACATCGAAGAAGGCATGACAGATACTGTCGAAGTGACCTTCTATGATGGTAAGCCAATCACCGTAGAGTTCCCAACAATTATCGTGCGTAAAGTGATTTACACTGAAATGGCGGTTCGTGGTGATACTTCTGGTAAAGTAATGAAACCTGGGAAGTTAGCAAGTGGTTTGGAATTAATGGTTCCTGCTTTCATCGAAACAGATGAAATGATTGAAATTGATACACGCACGGCAGAATTCCGTAAGCGTGCTTAAACGCTCGGTTTTCTGAAGCAAAAAAGCCACTCAATTTGAGTGGCTTTTTTTAACTCACGTATAGACCTATTTTTGATTCGTATCTTATGTTATTTCTTTGAACGTGAATTTTGCGCGTAGCGTTGATGTTTAAATAAATTATTTATATTTCAATAAATTGATTATTAAACAGTAAGTTTATCTTAAATGAACTGTTATTGATGATCAGTTCTCGAATAATAATTTCAGCCTGCCCTGGCTTGAGATGCATGACATGAATGGGGATGTCTTGGCTAAGTTTTTTGAGTTCGTTAATGAGCATTTGTGGTGAAAGGTGTTTTGCTAAGCGTGCAAGATTACTTTCTTCATCGCTAAATGCCGTTTCAATTGCTAAGCCTTTTAGATTGGGGATGGCATTAATGGTATGCCAAAAATCATCTTGAATGGTGGTGTCACCACAGAGGACAAAATTATTGCCCGCGCTACTGGTCAGCTGGTAAGCAACCGTTGGAATGGTATGTAAGACAGGAATGGTGGTAAAATAATTATCATGTAACAGAACGGATTCATTGTGTTCTAATTCACGATAACAAATAAATGGGTGTTGTACCGAGGGAATGACACTAAAATCTGGCCAAATGGCATTGTTAAAAATGTGTGCTTTTAAGAGGTCAATGGTTACTTTACTGGCAAAAATAGTGACAGGGTTTTTGCGATGTGTGATGGTAGTATCAATCAGTAAGGGTAGACAAGCAATATGATCCATATGCGCGTGGGTGATAAAAATGTGGTCGATTTGAGCCATTTCTTCAACGGTTAATTGTCCAACGCCTGTACCAGCATCAATCAAAATATTGTGATTCACCAAATAACTACTGGTATGAAATCCTAAACCAATACCACCACTACAACCTAATACTCGAAGGCGCATAAACCAAAACTCAACCTATCTTGTCACAAAAATAACTTCCCTACCAACACGGCTAGAGATAGCTCGTAATATACATTAATTCTCTTTACAGTATAACGCATAGCATTCGCTTTGTTCTTGTTGTTGCACTGTGAGAAGGTAAAAAAAGTAACTTTTTGTCCCATTATTCTATTTTGCAGCTTTGTACTTTATGTTCGTCGTTTGTGCTCACTGAAGCGATACCTGACATTGTTGTTGCTGCTTCTGTTTGTATCACGGCTGATTTTTCTACAGGAGTCGCTGGTGATGGCGTTGGTTTTGGTGGGCGTGGCAGTGAGTTTCCCTCTGTATAGGGTCGAACCATGCTATCTATACCCATGGCTTTAAGTTGCTCAGAATAACGATTTGCTTCAGCTTGATTGGTAAATCGTCCAGCATGAAGCTTCGTCATGCCGTTTTCTTCAACAAGACGACTTTCGGGGACTTTTTCGCGTAGACGATATTGTGCGTCTGCAGCAGGTACAACGCGGTCATAGGCTGCAATTTGTACCGTATATTCAAGCGCAATCGCTGATATTGGCAGTGATAATACACAGAAAGCGCACAGTGCTAAAAAGGTCTTTTGCATGATTATGTTTTCTCGAGTGTCTATTTTTAAGCGTATTTTTTAGTGTCTTTTAAAATAAGCAAAAAGTAAGTGTGAAAATACAGTTTTTATTATTTTGTTGTAAAGGTAAACAAGCCATCCCAATCAGTCGAGACCCGACCACTCTAATAATCCGATAGATTGGCTAATGAACAGGACACCTATCAGGGTCGCAATGATATATTTAAGCAGATGACGAAATTGATATTGCTTCATACTCAGTGACAATTCATAAAACGCGCAACAGGTCGCAGCGCGTTTTATTGTGCTTATCTTTTAAACGGCTGCAGTGATATTAAAGCCACCATCGACATAAATGACGTGACCTGTAATACCGCTCGACAAGTCAGAAGCTAAGAAAGCAGCAGTATTACCGACTTCTTCGATGGTGACATTTTTACCCGTTGGCGTCATTTCTGCTGCTTTATCTAACAGACTACGGAAATCCTTAATGCCACTGGCAGCAAGCGTACGAATCGGACCTGCAGAAATGCTATTAACGCGAATGCCTTCCTTGCCCAAATCAACTGCTAAGTAGCGCGTTGTTGCTTCTAAAGCGGCCTTAGCAATACCCATCGTATTGTAGTTAGGTACGGCACGAACGGCACCCAAGTAGGTTAAGTTGATGATGCTGCCTTGACGACCTTGCATCAGCGGGTAGGCGGCTTTGGTTAGAGCCGTCAGGCTGTAAACGCTCACTTCCATTGCAGTATGAAAGCCTTCGCGCGTACCATTTTCGATATACTTGCCTTCGAGTTCATTTTTGGGTGCGTAGGCAATACTGTGAACAAGAATATCGAAACCATCTGCCCACACGCCTTTAATTCCTTCCATGCAAGCAGCAATTTGCTCATCGCTGGTAGCATCTAATGGGAAAATAGCAGGGCTGTTCAATTCAGCTGCTGCTGATTCGACACGGCTTTTGAGCTTGTCATTTTGATAGGTCAAAATAACCTCTGCACCAAAGGCATGAAGTTGCTTGGCAATACCCCAAGCGATTGAACGATCATTAGCAACCCCAACGACGAGGGCGCGTTTATTGGCTAGAAAACTCATGGGTGACTCCTTACAGTTAGCAATTTTTCTTCTATTATAGCCTGCTGTTTATTAAGATGTTTAATTTATCCTGCGTATAAGTTGTTCAGTCTCTGGTAAAATAGGTAAAACTCATATAAAAACAAATAGGAAACCAGCAAACATTATGTCCCAAAGTAAAGAGACACAGACCCCAATACGTGGCGTATTTATTAAAACTTACGGTTGTCAGATGAATGAGTATGATTCTGATAAAATGCTGCAATTAATTGAAAAAACTCATGGTTTTAAGCAAGTAGAAGATCCAAATCAAGCAGATTTGGTATTGCTGAACACCTGTTCGATTCGTGAAAAAGCACAAGAAAAAGTCTTTGATGCCTTGGGGGTGTGGCGTGGTTGGAAAGCACGCAAAGCAGGGCGCTTAATTGGTGTCGGCGGTTGTGTGGCTTCGCAAGAAGGCGAGGCGATCCGTACTCGTGCGCCCTACGTTGATATGATTTTTGGTCCGCAAACCCTGCATCGTTTGCCGCAAATGATTGATGAAGCTTCGCAATTGTCGGGCGATGGCAAAAAGCCATCGGTGATTGATGTTAGTTTTCCTGAAATCGAAAAGTTCGATAGTTTGCCAGAACCGCGTGCCGAAGGGGTGAGTGCTTTTGTATCGGTGATGGAAGGCTGTTCTAAATATTGTACTTTTTGTGTCGTGCCTTACACACGTGGCGAAGAGGTCAGTCGTCCGTTTGATGATGTCATTGTCGAAGTGACGCGTTTGGCAGAGCAGGGCGTGCGTGAAGTGAACTTGCTTGGTCAAAACGTCAATGCCTATCGTGGACTGATGGAAGACGGTAGTATTGCTGACTTGGCGTTGCTCATGCACGCTTTGGTGCGTATTCCTGGTATCGGACGCTTGCGTTATACTACTTCTCATCCAAATGAGATGTCGCAATCGTTAATTGATTGTTACGCTACCATCCCTCAATTAGTCAGTCACTTACATTTGCCGATTCAGTCGGGTTCGGATCGCATCCTAACGCAAATGAAACGTGGGCATATGGTGTTGGAATATAAATCGACCATTCGTAAAATTCGTGCCATTCGTCCCGATTTGTCACTATCAGGCGACTTTATTATTGGTTTCCCAGGTGAAACCGACCAAGATTATCAAGATACCATGAACCTGATTGCCGAACTCAAGTATGACCGTTCGTTCAGCTTTATTTACAGTGCTCGCCCTGGTACACCAGCAGCTTACTTGCCTGATGATGTTGCCCTTGAAACCAAAAAGCAACGTTTAGCACGGTTGCAAGATCGTCTTAATCAGTTAACGATGGACATCTCAACGGAGATGTTGGGCAGCGTGCAACGCATTTTGGTCGAGCGTCCATCACGTAAAAATCCGAAAGAAATGGCAGGACGAACGGAAAATAATCGTGTCGTTAACTTTGAAGGCAGTCACGATATTTTAGGTCAGTTTGTTGATGTTAAAATCACATCGGCATCGAATAATTCATTACGTGGTGAGTTGGTTGCCACGCCAGAGGCAGCGTTTTATGCAAATCGTCCGCGTCAAAAATTCTTTCAAATGTATGCCCTATCATGAGTCATGACTTCGATAGTTTGCGTGTAAAACTCACGCCAGAAGATAATGGCGCGTTACAAAATTTGTGTGGTTGGCATGAAGAACACCTCGCGCAAATCGAAGCGCGTCTTGGCGTTGAAATTCATCATCTCAGTTTTGATTTTCAAGTTAAAGGTCCTGCGAAGCAGTTAATTGCTGCTGAACAGTGTTTGCGTGAGTTATATCATCGTGCCTTTACTGGGCTAATGGATACGGAAACGGTTCACCTTTACTTAACAGAATTGGGGGCGCGTAGTCCCATTGCCGATGTGCCTGCATTAACGCATACAGGCGATGCCTTAACGGTAACAGGTTATGCAGTCTTGCGTCCGCACAAAAAGCTGATTCGTGCCAGAACTGCCAATCAAGATGCTTATATTCGCACCATGCTCGCTAACGATATTACCTTTGGTATTGGTCCTGCAGGTACAGGTAAAACCTATATGGCAGTAGCGCGAGCGGTAGAATTACTTGAAACAGAGCAAGTACGTCGCCTAATCTTGACCCGCCCAGCAGTAGAGGCGGGCGAAAAGCTCGGCTTTTTACCGGGAGATTTAGCGCAAAAGGTCGATCCTTATTTGCGTCCGCTTTACGATGCCCTCTACGAGTTATTGGGCTTTGAAAAAGTAGAACGCTTAATGGAACGTAATGTGATCGAGGTCGCTCCCTTGGCTTTTATGCGCGGTCGTACCTTAAACGAAAGCTGTATCCTGTTGGATGAAGCGCAAAATACCACCCTTGAACAAATGAAAATGTTCTTAACGCGGGTTGGTTTTGGTTCTAAAGTCATCATTACTGGTGATATGAGTCAAGTTGATTTACCGAACAAACAATCGTCAGGTTTACGTCAAGCAGTCGATATCTTAAAAGATATTGATGGTATTGGTTTTACCATGTTCACCGCCAAAGATGTGGTGCGTCACCCCTTAGTACAAAGAGTAGTAGAAGCATATGAGCGCTTTGAGAAAACAAAAGCAAGCACGTCAAGCACAGCGTCGTAATCGTCAACGGGCGCGTTTGTCATTAAATATTCACTGGCAAGATGAACCTGTTGTCGCTATTGTTACCCCTTTATTGAAACACGCTGCTGCTTTGGCGTGGTTGGGTGAGGGTAGGGCTGTCGTTAATATTACTTTTGTCAGCAGTGATGAAAGTCAGCAGCTGAATAAAGAATGGCGTGAAAAAGACAAGCCAACCAATGTGCTTTCTTTTCCGTTTGAATTACCAGAAGGTTGGGAGTCGCGAGAGCAACTACTCGGTGATTTGGTAATTTGTCCTGCTGTTCTCATTTCAGAGGCGCGTGAGCAAGGAAAATCTTTAGCAGAACACGCCGCACATTTGGTGGTGCATGGTCTATTGCATTTGCAAGGTTATGACCATGAGAATGAAGCTGAAGCTCAGGAAATGGAAGCATTAGAAGCTGCATTATTGGCTCAGGTTGGGATGAAGAATCCGTATTTGTCGATTGAATAGGATAGAGTTTGCATGAGTGATACGCGAGAAAAACCAATGACTTGGTTAGCAAAGCTAAAAGACTTATTTGATACGGAACCGAATAATCGAGATGATTTATTAGCTCAGATTAAAGATGCGTTTAATCGGCAAATTATTGATGTTGAGGCTTTACGCATGTTGCAGGGGGTGATGTCGTTATCGGCGCAACGGGTACGCGATATTATGGTTCCGCGTGCACAAATGGTGATGCTGAATGAGCGTGATAGTCTTGCTGATAATCTTGCCATGATTTTAGAAACGGAGCATTCACGCTACCCTGTCACAGGCGATACGAAAGATAACTTGGTTGGTATTTTAATGAGTAAAGATTTACTCATTGCTTATATCCGTAATCAAGTAGATGCGCTTGAAAGTCTTACCCCATTATTGCGTCCCGTTTTTTATGTGCCAGAAGGTAAGCGTGCCGCTGAGCTGTTGCGCGAGTTTCAAAGCCGACGTTTGCATATTGCCGTTGCCGTCGATGAATATGGCAGTATCACGGGCTTGGTTACCATCGAAGATATCATCGAGGGGATTGTCGGTGAAATTGAAGATGAGTATGACAAAACCGATGTCCATATTTTACAAATAGATGAGCATAGGTTTACGGTTAAAGCCGTCGCTGGTGTCGATGAAGTCAATGCTTTTTTTGATGTTAAACTCGATACAGAAGCGGCAGATACGCTAGGCGGTTTGGTTGTTTCTCGTTTTGGGCGCGTACCGCAGACGGGAGAAAGTCTTGCTTTGTCTGGCTTGTTATTTAAGGTCTTACGTGCCGACCGTCGTCGGGTGCAATTATTCAAAGTCACCTTAATTAATGAAGATGAGATTGGTCATGGCGAGTGAGCAATCAGAATACAGTGAATCGCTTTGGCAAAAACTGATTGCACAACCGATGGGACGTTTAATCGTCGCTGTTTGTTTGGGCAGTTTGGCGGTATTAGGGTTTGCACCTTACGACTTTGCGCCAGCAACCTTATTGGCTTTGGTGGGTTTTTGGTGGTTATTAGCTCATGCAATCGATTGGCGGCAGGGGTTGCGTGAAGGGTTAGCATTTGGTATTGGGTTTTTTGGCTTTGGCATTAGCTGGATGGGTGTTAGTCTTGGCATCTATGGTGGTGTTCCCTTAGGCTTTACGTGGCTGATTGTGCTAGCATTTGTGTTGTTGCTTGCAAGTTTTGTTGCTGTTTCTGCTCTGATTTCTGTTGTTGCGCGCGATAGCCTGCCACCTTTTGTTTGGGCTGTATTTTTCCTGCCTGCATTATGGGTCATGAGTGAATGGTTGCGTGTGATTATTTGGGCTGGTTTTCCTTGGCTATTGGTTGGTTATTCGCATACCGATACATGGTTAGCTGGTTGGGCTCCGATTGCTGGTACGTTAGGGGTGAGTTTCGCTGTTGCGATGAGCGCGGGCTTAATGTGGTGGGCAATTTCAACTAAAAACGTGTTTAAAGGTGTTCTGTTTTATGGTCTTTTTTTGGGGTTTTCTGGTCAGATTGGTTTGATCGAGTGGGTAACCCCTAAAGATGATAAACAACCCATTGCTTTGGTTCATGGTCAAGTATCAGAAGCGATAAAGTGGGATAGACAAGCATTACCTGCATTGCTTGAAGCCTATCAGCGTGCAAGTTATCCCTTGTTATCGCAAGCACCATTGATTGTTTGGTCTGAAACGGCTGTACCAACTTTTTTAGATATTGCCTTAGCGCAACTGCAGCCCATTATCGAACAAGCAACTGCCAGTAATACCATGATTATTACAGGTACTGCCTTGCGTGAAGAGACGATCGCGGGTCGTCAGTATTTTAATAGTATTGCCAGCTTAGATGGTTCCTTACGTTACGACAAACGTCATCTTGTCCCTTTTAGTGAATACTATCCAGGATTCGCGCTTTTATCGGCATTTGCAAAATTGATTAATATGCCAATGGCACAGTTTTCATTTGGTGAAACGGCAAAAGTGCAAACACTTGGCAAGCATCACGTTGGTTTTGGTGTCTGTTACGAAGCCGATTTTGGTTTTGAAATGGCACAAGTCAGTCAGGATGTTGATTGGTGGCTCATTGTCAGTGATGATGGCTGGTTTCACCCCAGTGCGATGGCGGGGCAACACTGGCAAATGACACGTTTGCGTGCGCGTGAGCTAGGACGAGAAATTGTGCGCGTTACCAATCAGGGTTATACTGGAGTTGCTCATACCGATGGTTCGGGCACAATTGCCGCCTTGCCCGATGATGAGCTTGCGGGTCATCTTGTCAGTGTACAGCCTTATACGGGCAGTACACCATATGTGCGTTGGCATGATATGCCTTTATTAGCTTTATTGTCATTTATTTTGGCATTAGTTTTGATGCGTTTGCGCTTTCAAAGGTCTGTTAGCAGATAATTTAAGACGATAAAATGCCTTTGCAAGGGAGGAACACCGTTAAGAAATGACTTGTTTTCTGCTATAATGCAGAGAATTTGTGTGCGTTTAACGGTAAAGTGGGTTCATGGCTAAGTTTATTTTCGTAACTGGTGGTGTGGTTTCTTCCTTGGGTAAGGGTATTGCGGCGGCTTCTTTAGGCGCGGCCTTAGCGGCTCGTGGCTTAAAAGTAACCATGCTTAAAATGGATCCTTATATTAACGTCGATCCTGGTACCATGAGTCCAATGCAGCATGGTGAAGTCTTCGTTACTGATGATGGTGCAGAAACCGACCTTGATTTAGGGCACTACGAGCGTTTTATCGACCGTCGTATGGGGCGTAATAATAGCTTTTCGACAGGTCAGGTTTATGATAGCGTCATTCGCAAAGAACGTCGTGGCGACTATCTTGGCGGCACAGTGCAAGTCATTCCGCATATTACAGATGAAATCAAGCGTCGTATTTACTTGGCAGCGCAGGAAATTGACATTGCCATTGTTGAAGTCGGTGGCACTGTTGGTGATATCGAGTCTTTGCCGTTTATGGAGGCTATTCGTCAAATTGGTGTTGAACTGGGGCGTGAAAATGCCTTATTCGTTCATTTGACGCTATTGCCTTATATTGCCACTGCTGGCGAGTTAAAAACAAAACCCACACAACATTCTGTACAACAATTGCGCTCGATTGGTATTCAGCCAGATGTATTGCTGTGCCGTTCGGATCGTCCGATTTCGGATAGCGATAAGCGCAAAATTTCCTTGTTTACGAGCGTCAGTGAAAAAGCAGTGATTAACTCGCTCGATGCACCGAGTATTTACGCTGTTCCTCGCATGTTACATGATCAAGGCTTTGATGATGTCGTGGTTAATCAATTGCGCTTAGATGTTCCACCAGCTGATTTATCTGATTGGGATGCGGTCGTTAAAGCCATTGCATCGCCAGCATATCGAGTTCGTATTGCTTTGGTTGGTAAATATGTCGAATTAACAGAAGCCTATAAGTCGGTAAACGAATCCTTGTTGCACGCTGGTATTCACAGCAGTGCTAAGGTCGATATTACCTATATCGACTCTGAGCGTTTAGAAACCGAAGGGCTGCATTTACTCGATAATCATGATGCCATTTTAGTACCCGGTGGTTTTGGTGAGCGTGGTGTTGAAGGTAAGATTTTAGCGGTGCGCTATGCGCGCGAGCATAAAATTCCTTACCTGGGTATTTGTTTGGGGATGCAGGTTGCTGTCATCGAAGCGGCTCGTAACATGGCAGGGCTAACCGAAGCACATAGTACCGAGTTCCGTCCGCAGTCACGTCATCCCGTGGTCGCCATGATTACCGAATGGGTTGATCCTGATGGTCAGGTGCAAGCACGTCACGAAAATATTGACTTAGGCGGTACGATGCGCTTGGGTTCGCAAGCTGCAGTGCTTGCCGATGGCAGTCTGGCACAAAGAATTTATGGTAAAGCCATTGTGTTTGAGCGTCACCGTCATCGTTATGAAGTCAATGATCACTATATTCCACGTTTGAATGCAGCGGGCTTAATTATTGGTGGTCGCTCGGCAGAGGGTGGCTTGGTCGAAACGATTGAGTTGCCGAGTAGTGTGCATCCGTGGTTTTTTGCCTGTCAGTTCCATCCCGAATTTACCTCGACACCACGTACAGGTCATCCTTTATTTACGGCGTTTGTGAAAGCGGCGATTACCCATTCAGGAGCAAACGCATGAAGCTTTGCGGATTTGATGTTGGTATCGACCAACCGTTTTTCTTGATTGCAGGTCCTTGTGTCATCGAAAACGAAGCCTTAGCAATGAATACGGCTGAAACCCTTAAAAGAATGACGGAAGAATTAGGCATCAACTTTATTTTTAAGTCCTCTTTTGATAAAGCCAATCGTTCATCGACAGGTAGTTTTCGTGGCTTAGGATTAGCAGAAGGTCTGCGTATTCTTGACAAGGTCAAGCGTGAAATTGGTGTGCCAATTTTAACCGATGTACATGAAGATACCCCTTTTGATGAAGTTGCTGAGATTGTTGATGTCTTGCAAACGCCAGCGTTTTTAGCACGTCAGACTAACTTTATCCAAGCCGTAGCGCGTGCAGGAAAACCTGTGAATGTCAAAAAAGGGCAGTTTATGGCTCCTTGGGACATGGGTAATGTGGTTGATAAATGTCGCGAAGCGGGCAATGACCAGATTATGGTTTGCGAGCGTGGTGTGTCTTTTGGTTACAATACCCTCGTGTCCGATATGCGCTCGTTGGTGATTATGCGTAACACAGGTTGTCCTGTGGTGTATGACGCCACCCATTCGGTACAACAACCAGGTGGGCAGGGCACGACATCGGGCGGACAGCGTGAGTTTGTCGCACCCTTAGCGCGTGCTGCGATTGCAACAGGGGTTGCTGGTATCTTTATGGAAACCCATCCTGATCCAGCTTGTGCTTTATCAGATGGTCCGAATATGTGGCCGTTAGGGCGATTAAAGCCTGTTTTAGAAGTTCTGCGCGACCTTGATGCACTGGTTAAGCAAGCAGGGTTTATTGAACATGAATTAATGAAGCAATGCTAAGGCGTTGCTTTTTTTACGATCAAATTTTAGTTTAGGAGTGAAGTAAATGAGCAATATCCAACGTATTTGGGCACGTGAAATTATTGATTCTCGTGGTAACCCAACGGTAGAAGTAGATGTAACCCTTGCTGATGGTTCTTTTGGTCGCGCTGCCGTGCCTTCTGGTGCTTCTACTGGTAAGCGTGAAGCCTTAGAATTACGTGATAACGATAAAAACCGTTTTGGTGGTAAGGGCGTATTAACAGCGGTTAACAACATTAATACCACGATTGCTAATGCCTTAGTCGGTACTGATGCGACGAATCAGGCTGCGATTGATGCAACAATGATTGCTTTAGATGGCGATGCCAACAAAGCAAACTTAGGTGCTAACGCTATTTTGGCGGTATCTATGGCGGTTGCGCATGCTGCTGCTCAGTCTGAAGGTGTCGCTTTGTACGAATACGTTAAAACAGATACCTTTCGTATGCCTGTACCGATGATGAATATCATCAATGGTGGCGCACATGCCGATAACAGTGTCGATATGCAAGAGTTCATGATTGTGCCAGTGGGCGCTCCTTCTTTCAAAGAAGCGATTCGTTATGGTGCGCAAGTATTTCATGCGTTGAAAAAAGTATTGCACGATAAAGGCTTAAATACAGCTGTTGGTGATGAAGGTGGTTTTGCGCCAGATTTGTCTTCTAATGAAGAAGCGATTACCGTTATTTTAGAAGCGATTGCTGCTGCTGGTTTTGAAGCAGGCAAAGACATCATGATTGCAATTGATGCCGCTGCGAGTGAGTTCTACCACGATGGTCAGTATGTGTTGACATCTGAAAACCGTAGCATGACATCGAGCGAAATGATTGATTACTTTGAAGCTTGGGTGAATAAATACCCAATCATCTCGATTGAAGATGGCATGGCAGAAGAAGATTGGGATGGCTGGAAGTTGATGACAGAACGTATGGGCACACGTGTGCAGTTAGTGGGCGACGATTTGTTTGTGACCAATAGCAAAATTTTGCAAGAAGGTATCGATAAAGGTATCGCTAACTCAATTTTGATTAAGGTTAACCAAATCGGTTCATTAACAGAGACATTTGATGCGATTGCAATGGCAAAAGCAGCAGGTTACACAGCTGTGATGTCACACCGTTCGGGTGAAACAGAAGATACAACCATTGCTGATTTGGCTGTGGCAACAGGTGTTGGTCAAATTAAGACTGGCTCTATGTCACGTTCTGACCGTGTGGCTAAGTATAACCAATTGTTACGCATCGAAGAAGCCTTAGGGACTGCGGCAACCTACCCAGGTTTGTCGGCGTTTGGTTCTGTGAAGCGTTAATGCTTTGCGCAAAAAAGGGCGGCAGTAATGCCGCTTTTTTGTTAGCGCACGGTTAGTGGTTTTTTAATGAAAAAGCTATTTATGGTCTTTATTCTGATTCTTGTATGGCTGCAATATCGCATCTGGTCGCCTGATGGTGGCATCAGTGAGTGGTTGCGTCTGCAAAATGAGTTAGCACTGGCACAGGCTAAAATTGCGAACTTAGAAGCACGTAATGAGGCACTAACAAATATCGTCATTGATTTACAAAGTCATACAGCGGCAATTGAAACGCAAGCACGCGAAGTGCTGCATTTTATTGCTCCGAACGAGACTTTTTTTCGTGTTATTACGATTCCAAATGAGACGCCTCCAGCGTATTTACCAGAATTACCCAAAACACGTTTGTCAGTAAAAGCATATAGTCCGTCTTCTGTTGCCGATGTTGCTGTAGAAGCGCCGCCTTGATAAGGTTTGTTTTTTTTGCATACGCTAACCATAACACCTAAATAATTTAATACCTAAATCAACAACACAACATGCAAAATAAAAGAAAACGAAAAAACGAGCAATATGTTTCATACTAATTGCATTTTTTTTCGTTACAATAGCCGCTATTCGCTAATAAACAGATGTTGTAATGCTTCTTATTAAAAAATCCTTCATTTTTATCATTTCGTTTGTGTTATTGCTACTTTTAGCATGGCAATCGGCACAATTTTTTTGGCAAGTATTTGCACCACCATGGCAGTCATCGTCTATGAGCCGAGTCACATCATCCAATACGCCAGCTGTTATTCATATTGATTTATTTGGTTCTGCTCAAGCTCACTCTTCAGCGGCAGTGTTGACCAGTGCACAAGTACAAGCTTTGCAAACGTGGTTATTGTTTGGGACGGTGCTTGATGGTGAACATGCTTTAGCCTTGGTTCAAATGGGTACGATGGGTTTACGTTGGTTAAAAATGGGCGAGCAACTAGACAATGGTTTGCAAGTAGTTCGTATTTTACCTAATGAAGTTCAGTTATTAACTGCTCAAGGGATTAAGTCACTGCTATTGTTTGATAAGGGAAATACGGTGCTTGCACCTCAAGCGGTTACTTCAGCGCCAACGCCTTTAGCTATAACTCAGGACTTACAGGCGGCAAGAGCTAAGTTAAAGCAAAACCCGATGAGCGCGATGCAATTAATGCGTATGAATCCAATTTTTAATCAAGGACAATTATCAGGATTAACGCTGACACCGCAGTCGGGACAAGAAGCGTTATTTGCCCAACTTGGTTTGCAAACAGGAGATGTATTGGTGGCGTTGAATGGTGAGCCAGTTGGTGCTTGGATGAAAAAAATGGCGGATTTGCCTAGGGTATTAGATGCAAGTGGTGCAAAGATTAAGGTCTTACGTGCTGGTGCAGAAAAAGAATGGACGGTTAATTGGTAATGAAAAAATATGTATTAAGTTTGATGATCGCGCTTTGCTTAAGTAGTGCTGTTGTGCAAGCACTAGAACCAAGTTCGCGCAATGCGGCAATGCAAATTAACTTAAAAGATGTCGAGATTGGTCAAGTTGCAGATGCCGTTGCCGAAATTACGGGCAAAAACTTTGTTATCGATCCACGTGTTAAGGCAAAAGTAAGTTTTATTACCAATAAGGGTATGCAACCAGAAAAGCTCTATCAAACTTTTTTAGCCTTATTAAAAGTACATGGTTTTGCTGCCTTAGATAATGGTGATATTGTTGAAATTGTGCCTGTCAATGTGGTGCGTGATCGAGCGCAGCGCGTTACCTCGAGTCAAGCTGGAGATGCCGATGAATGGGTGACAGAGGTGATTTCACTCAAGCATGTTTCTGCAAATAAACTTGTTTCTTTATTGCGTCCTTTGATTGCTAATGAGGGGCATTTGGTTGCAAATTCCGATTCCAATCGTTTAATTGTGACTGATCGCGTTGCTAATATCGGACGTTTAAAAGAGGTTATTGCACGCGTTGATGTGCCTTATCAGCATAGTTATGAAGTGATCAGCTTACATTATTTGGGTTCTGATGAGGCGGTTACGTTATTAAAGTCATTGAATTCTGGCATTGATAAGGAAGTTGGGTTGATTGTTGCCCCCGATACGCGCGCAAATCGCGTTATTTTATCGGGTGGTGAAGCACAGCGTTTGTCAGCGCGGGCTTTATTGGCTCAGCTAGACACGCCTGTGCAAAATCAAGGCAGGGTGCAAGTTGTTTATTTGCAGTATGCTAAAGCTGTCGATTTGGCACCTATTTTACAAGCAATTGCAGGGGCTGGCTCAACATTGGCTGCCGCTGAAAATAATGTAACGATGGAAAGTGCGCCTGCAGAAGCAGGTTCTCCACCAATTAATAAGCCAGTTACACGAGCGAATAAAAATACAAAAAGCAAATCAGAAGATGATGTTAGTATTGAGCCAGATGAGCGTATGAACGCGCTGGTTATCAGTGCGCCACCGCAGTTAATTGCTACCTTGCGTGATGTTATTCGTAAGCTCGATGTTCGTCGTGCTCAGGTGATCATCGAAGCAATTATTGCCGAGGTTTCAGAAGATCAGAAGGAGCAATTTGGCGCAAGCTGGGTTGCAAGTGGTCCTAATGGTGCTGGGGTTATTAGTTTGGATGATCTGATGCCTAAAATTGCAACTGCAGCAACGGATCCTGCTGGTGCGGTCAGTGCTTTATCTGGGGCTGGTGTGGCAGGTGTTGTTGGGCAATCATCAGGCAATAGTGGTTGGGGGGCGTTTATTCGTGCTTTGAAGTCTAATGCGGATAGTAATATTCTATCGACACCGACGTTAGTGACGATGGATAACGAAGAAGCGAGCATGATTGTCGGGCAAGAAGTGCCATTTAGCACGGGCAGTTATTCAAATACAGGCTATGGCGGCGCAGCTTCGGGTAGTATTGGTAGTCCATTTCAGACCATTAAGCGACAAGATGTTGGCTTAAAATTGAAAGTCAAACCTCAGATTAATGAAGGTGATAGTATCCGTTTGGAAATTGAGCAATCGGTATCGAGTCTTGTTCCTAACTCGCGTCAGTCGTTGGGGTCGGTTGATTTGGTCACCTCAAAACGCGAAATTAAAACCAATGTTTTGGTTAATGATGGTAACTTGGTCGTGCTAGGCGGCTTGATTGATGAAAGTGAAACAGAGGCTTTATCAAAAGTTCCAGGGTTGGGTGATATTCCTTTTTTTGGTGGTTTATTTTCTTATAAAGAAAATAAAGTAGTACGTCGTAATTTAATGGTTTTTTTACGTCCGCGAATCTTACGTGATGATAGGTTGGCTTCTGCTCATGCCGCAGCCAAGTATAAAACGGTATTCGATCAATCGCGTGGTTTAGCGGAGCGTAAGCAAACACGAGATCGTAATATTGATGCACCAAGTTTGCCAGAAGATATTAATCAGCTCTTGATTTTACCGCCTGCTTTTGAACCACCAATCGCAGCAACAGGTATGTCAGTTGCGCCAACGATTCATACGGATGCGATTCGTGTTGAGCCAATGGGACAGCAATAGATATGAGTGTTATCCGATTTCCTTATCACTTTGCACAAGGGCAGGGGGTTTTAGCTGTCAATGAGGTCGAAGGGCTGGTGTTAATGTTGCGTCCTAATGCAACGCCAGATGCTTTAGGTGAAGCTTTGCGTGTGTGCGCTGGGCATGAAGTGCAGATCAAACCTGTCAGTGATGCTGTTTATAATCAAGCCGTGTCTCGTGTGTATGCTGGTGCGGGTGAATTAGGTGGTACTGAGTCGGTCTTGGATGCCTTGGATATGTCGGATGCATTTGATTTAATGCGTCTGCAAAAAGAAGATTTATTAGCATCGAGCGATGAAGCACCGATCATTCGTTTCTTAAATGCAACCTTGAGCGAAGCGATTAAACGTAAAGCATCGGATATTCACTTAGAACCCTTTGAAGATCATCTGCGGGTGCGTTTTCGTATGGATGGGATTTTAGCGACCGTCTTAGAGCCACGCGCTGCGTTTGCGCCAATGCTGATTTCGCGCCTAAAAGTGATGGCGCGACTGGATATTGCTGAAAAACGCTTACCGCAAGATGGGCGGATTGCTTTGCAATTAGGGTCGCGCTTGGTCGATTTGCGCGTTTCTACTTTGCCTTCGCATTATGGTGAGCGTGTGGTGTTGCGTTTATTGGATAAGAGTGCTGGGTTATTAGCCTTAGACCAATTGGGTATGCCCCCTGCTGTCTATACAGGCGTTACTCAAGCCTTAGCGAAGGCGCATGGTATTATTTTAGTCACAGGTCCTACGGGGTCGGGTAAGACTACGACGCTTTATGCCGCACTATCACAGCTTAACGATGTGCAACGCAATATCATGACCGTTGAAGATCCGATTGAATACGAACTTCATGGTGTGAGTCAGACTCAAGTTAATCTCAAAACGGATATGACTTTTGCGCGTGGTTTACGTGCGATTTTACGTCAAGACCCTGATGTGGTGATGGTGGGTGAAATTCGTGATGGTGAAACCGCACAAATTGCAGTGCAGGCTTCTTTAACAGGGCATCTGGTGCTATCGACTTTACATACCAATACTGCGATTGGCGCAGTTACGCGCTTGCGTGATATGGGTGTAGAGCCATTTTTGTTGGCTTCTTCTTTAGTTGGCATTATGGCACAACGTTTGGTGCGTCGTTTGTGTCCGAGTGTTCGCCTCGAGCGGATCGCCGATGAAGCCGAATGCAAACTGCTCAATGTGCCTTTTATGCCACCAGTCTCTATCTTTGACGCTGGCAGCGGTGAGGATTGTCTATCTGGGTTTTCAGGACGAATGGCTGTTTATGAATGGATCGGTATCGATGAAACCTTACGCCACCTCATCCATAGTGGTGCAAGTGAGCAAGACTTAGAGGCGCATGTACGCTCGCAAGGCATGGTCAGTTTGCGCGATAATGGTTTTGCGCAGGTGTTGGCTGGCATGACCACCATAGAAGAAGTATTGCGTGTGACGCAGGGGTAGGGAGTAAATCATTCGCCTTTAACACCCCCCTTTACAAAGAAAAGGGGGGGGTAAATTGAAATTTCATCGTCGTGATGCAATCTTATTCTTCTTCTAACCAATGTAAAATTCCTGCTTGCCATAAACCATGCAATAAATCGAGATTTGCTGTATTGCTTAAATAGGGTTCAAGTACCTCGGCAGGATGGTCAAATTGACTGCATAGCAGGTCTAATAATCTTGCATCGACAGCAGCATCAAGACTGGTTGTCTCACCATTAATATGTAATAGCCCTGCTTGTGTATCTTGCGCCCAACGACTCATTAAGTCGGCAGATAAGCCTTCGCCTTGGTGAATACGACGCTTGAAGCGATCGACAGGTAAGCTGCGCTCTGGTGGTGGTGTTAACAAGCTGCCTTGATGACCTTGCGGTTCGGTAATAAATTGTCCAAACCAACGATGTAGCGTTGCTTCATCATCAAGCATTGCCAATAACGCGGCTTTTGCTTGCGCAACGGTTGCTTTGGAAATGCTGGCTGGATGTTGTTGATGATCTAACCAACTTGGGTCTTGATACCATTGCACGGGTAACGACTCACGCGCGGCAAAATCAGCAAAATGCTCTAGCATTTCGCGTGCTGATAGCGAACGATAACCCACAGACCAAGTCATACAATCATGCGATTTACTAATGCCCCAATGTCCGACCTTAGCTGGTAAATAAAGCAGGTCTCCAGCTTCCACGATATAGGTTTCTTCGATAGCAAAATCGGGCATTAGGCGTAACTGCATATTCGGAATATGGTTTTCTGGTGTACAGTTTTTTGTGGTGAGTCGCCATTCACGCTTGCCACGACCTTGAATTAAAAAGACATCGTAGTTATCGTAATGTGGACCAACACCGCCTTCTTCTGCAGCGTAAGACACCATCACATCATCCAAACGCCAGCGTGGAATCGCATCAAACGCAGTTAATAATTCTGCTGCTTCGGGTAGCCAGTGATTGACTCCCTGAACCAATAATGTCCAATGGGTTGCAGGTGTGCTGGTAAAGTCCTCCTCGGTGAAAGGTCCGCGCTTTAGCTCCCAAGGTGTCGAGCCATCCTTTTCAATGACGATACGACTTTCGACATCTTCTTCCATCGCCAATCCTGCAAGTTCTTCGGGTGTGAGCACATCGAGCGCATTCGCAGGCAAGGCGTTTTTAATCAGCAGTGGTTTTTTTTGCCAGTAGTTTTGCAGGAAATCATTCCAATCGAAGTTGTTTAGGGTCATTTGCTTTCTCATTTTGTCGATGTGTTCATTAACCAATGGAGGGGGTGTGTCACTGTCCATTAAGTCCAGCTGATAAATGGTGGGGGTTTGTGTTGTGTATCCGCCAGCCATTGACGGTGATTGGTAAGCTGTTGCATTTTTTGTGTTCTATGAGTTGTTTGGGTTATTTTACGCCTTTTAGCGTTGGTCGTCATCTGTTGAGATTACTTTGTTTCGATAATCGATAGTCAGAAATAAAATGGGATAAATAGGGCGTTATAACGGCAAGTTCGATCGAATTGCACTTTTTTCAAAAGAAAAAATAAGTTATAATCCGTTATTCCCTGCTATCGGCTGCGGGGAAGGTTTATTATTGAGCCGATCCTAGGAGTTTATTACATGTCTTTATCTAAAGAACAAACCGCATCCATTATCGAACAGTATGGTACTGTTGCTAACGACACTGGCTCTCCTGAAGTTCAGGTTGCTTTGTTGACAACACGTATCGTCGAGTTGACTGAACACTTCAAAATGCATAAAAAAGATCACCATTCACGTCGTGGCTTATTGCGTTTAGTGAGTCAACGTCGTAAGCTGTTAGACTATCTGAACCGTAAAGATCATGAACGTTATAAAGCGTTGATTGCTCGTTTAGGGCTGCGTAAGTAATTTTACGCCCATAAAAAGCCTGTCAGAAATGATAGGCTTTTTTTTCATCTTTGTTATTGTTATCGCAAAAGGCATTACCTGTGTTTAATAAAAAAAGCATTACCTTCCCATATGGTCAGCACAATGTCACCTTAGAAACGGGTGAAATCGCACGTCAAGCTGACGGTGCTGTTATGGTTAAAATGGGCGACACTCAGCTCTTAGTTACCGTAGTTGCTGCTAAAAAAGCAGCTCCGGGACAGGATTTTTTTCCATTAACCGTTCATTATCAGGAAAAAAGCTACGCTGCGGGTAAAATTCCTGGAGGCTATGGTAAGCGCGAAGGTAAATTGTCTGATGCAGAAACACTGACATCACGCTTGATTGACCGTCCGATTCGCCCTTTGTTCCCAGAAGGCTTCTTTAATGAAGTTCAGGTTATTGCCACTTTGGTTGCTTTAGATCCAGAAATTCCAGCAGATATTCCTGCAATGATTGGTGCTTCTGCTGCTTTGGCTTTGTCTGGCGTACCTTTTGATGGTCCTATCGGTGGTGCACGTGTTGCCTACACCGACGGTCAATATATTCTGAACCCATCACG
>DYST01000015.1:25082-27670 GCA_020726325.1 Thiomicrospira cyclica
GATGAAGCGATTGCAACCCTAGCAGGCGGCGATGAGCCTGCTTTTGTTGCGCGTGCTGTTGAAAATGCTTTCGGTAAAATGGAAGAGCGCATTGTTCGTGGTCGCATTTTAGCGGGCGAAGCACGTATTGATGGTCGTGATACGAAAACCATTCGTCCGATTAATGTACAAGTGGGTGTATTACCGCGCGTGCATGGCTCTGCACTGTTTACGCGTGGTGAAACTCAGGCGTTGGTTGTAACGACATTGGGTACAGAAACTGATGCTAAAATCACTGATGATTTGGCGATGGGTGCGTATCGTGATCGTTTTGCTTTGCATTACAACTTCCCACCGTATTCAGTCGGTGAGACTGGTCGTTTAGGCGCACCAGGTCGTCGTGAGATTGGTCATGGTAACCTTGCGCGTCGTAGCGTGTTCCCAATGGTACCGACACAAGAAGTTTGGCCTTACACGATTCGTATCGTGTCTGAAATTACTGAATCAAATGGTTCTAGCTCAATGGCTTCTGTTTGTGGTTCATCATTGTCGATGATGGACGCTGGTGTGCCATTAAAAGCACCTGTTGCGGGCATTGCCATGGGTTTGATTAAAGAAGGTGATCGTTTTGCCGTGCTTTCTGATATTCTAGGCGATGAAGATCATTTGGGCGATATGGACTTTAAGGTTGCTGGTACGGCGAATGGTGTAACAGCACTGCAAATGGACATTAAAATCAATGGCGTTTCGCCAGAGATTATGGACGTTGCCTTGAATCAAGCGAAAGATGGTCGTTTACACATTTTGGGTATTATGAATGCGGTAATTGATCGTCCGCGTGCCGAAGTGTCTGAATGGGCTCCGCGCTTTACGGTATTCAAAATTAATCCTGATAAAATCCGTGAAGTGATTGGTAAGGGTGGTGCAACCATTCGTAGCATTACAGAGCAGACAGGCACAACGATTGAGCTTGAAGATGATGGCACGATTAAAATCGCGTCAGTTACTAAGGCTGCAGCTGACGAAGCGCGTCGTATTATTGAAGGTATTACCGCTGAAATCGAAGTGGGCAAGACTTATACAGGCAAGGTTGTCCGTATTGTTGAGTTCGGTGCTTTTGTTAACGTCTTGCCTGGAAAAGATGGCTTAGTACATATTTCTCAAATCGCGCATGAGCGTGTGGAAGATGTGAATAAGTATCTGAGCGAAGGTCAGATGGTTAATGTCTTGGCATTAGAAATTGACAAAATGGGTAAGGTTCGCCTAACGATGAAAGATGTGCCACAACCAACTGCCTAAGCTAGGTTGAACATAAAAGACACCGCTAAGGCGGTGTTTTTTATTGGTGTTGCTTCTTAATAACGCGATAACTAAAGGTAATGAAATCATGAAATCATGGATTAATAAGCTGTTCGCTAGAGATTTATCGGCACAATTACAATCGAGTTTGTCAACAGCTTTGGAAAGTTTACTCGATACGAATAGTGGTCAATCGCTCGGGCAGTGGTTAGTAGATGCGCGTCAGGGCGTATTGGGGATGTCGTTGCTATTTGAAGTGCCTTATCCTGCAAAAAGTCTTTGGTCTGGTTGGCAAAAGTTAGTGGAAGATGCTTGTATTGAACAAGGTTTAGTTGTTGTTTCTATTTCTTTTACAACACGTATTTTAGCGCGTCAGACGCAGTCAAATATTGAACCCATTAAAGGGATTACTAATATTATTGCCGTTGGCTCTGGTAAGGGCGGGGTAGGAAAAAGTACAACAGCAGCAAATTTGGCATTAGCCTTAAGTGCTGAAGGGGCAAAAGTTGGTGTGCTTGACGCTGATATTTATGGTCCGAGTATGCCTACTTTATTTGGTTTAACAGGAAAAATGCCGCATAGCATCGACGGTAAAACGATGGAGCCTTTAGCCGCTTACGATGTTAAAGTAAACTCGATTGGTTTTCTGGTAGAAGCTGATTCCCCTATGATCTGGCGAGGTCCTGTGGTGACGGGGAGTTTAATGCAGCTCATTAATGAAACCAATTGGGGCAGTTTGGATTTTTTAATCATCGATTTGCCACCTGGTACGGGTGATACACAACTGACGTTAGCACAAAAAATTCCTGTTGCAGGTGCGGTGATTGTGACCACGCCGCAAGATTTGGCCATGATTGATGCGCGTAAAGGTCTGAAGATGTTTGAGAAGGTCAATATTCCTGTATTGGGTATTGTCGAAAATATGGCAATGCATGTTTGTAGTGCTTGTGGTCATGTTGAACCTATTTTTGGTCAGGGCGGTGGCGCTAAGATGGCAGCCGATTTTCATGTGCCTTTATTGGCTTCGTTACCTTTGGATATGTTGATTCGTGAACAAGCCGATGGTGGTAAGCCAACTGTCGTGGCTGACCCTACAGGCGCGATCGCGCTTGCTTATCGTGCCTTAGCCCATCAAGTCGGTGGATTACTCGTTAAGCGTCCACAAAGTTTTGCCAATAAGTTCGGTAAGATTGAGGTGAAACAAAGCACGCCATAAATTCCTATGCCTGCAGTGATACAAATCCCCCCGCCTGCGGCGACCCCCTTTACAAAAGTGGGTGGGAATCATTCCCTCCTTTTGTAAAGGAGGG
>DYST01000016.1 GCA_020726325.1 Thiomicrospira cyclica
GTTATGGTATTCCGATGGTACAGCAGCAGGCACACGCTATATCGAAGATTTAACCTTGTCTGCCAGCAACTACGATATGGAAAATGCGGTAGCAATTCACACTGTGGGTGTAGCGGGCTAAAACTGCTCAATCCCCCCCCCTGCGGCGATACAAATCCCCCCGCACTTCGACAAGCTCAGTGCGACCCCCTTTGACTAAAGTGGGTGGGGAATCCTTCCCTCCTTTTGTAAAGGAGGGCTAGGGTGGATTTTAGCAACCTCAACGACCCTCATCTAGCAATAGGTGGGGGTTTTTCTTAGGGTGAGGGCGCAGTTCCCTCCTTTTGTAAAGGAGGGCTAGGGTGGATTTTCTTAGGACTGGAATGGATTTACCCTTTTTACCTACCCTTGCGGTAGGTTTTTTTATGCTAAAATAAGGGCATAAAACGAAATTAGGAATTGCATCATGACCGATCAAGAATTAAAAGACCTAGTTGCGAGTTTGGCGATTAAGTCAACAAAGCTCGATGAGCAGCTAGACAAGTTGCGCGAAGAAAGCTTAAAAACCGACGAGCAAATGAAACGTACCGATGAAAAGCTCGAAAAAATGTTTGCAGAAACCGATGAGCAAATGAAACGTACCGATGCAAAATTAGAGCGTGTTGGTATTACTTTGGGCAATATTGGTAATAATCAAGGTTCAGTAGCCGAAGAGTTTTTTTATAACTCTCTTGAGCACAATCCAACACTTGGAAACATTAATTACGACTTTATTGACCGCCATTGGTCGCATCGTGTCGGCAACCTTAAAGACGAATTTGATATTGTGATGGTCAATGGTAAAGATATTGCCATTATCGAAGTGAAATACAAAGCACACGAAGACGACTTGACCAAGCTGCTCACCAAAAAATACGACAACTTCAAAAAACTTTTCCCTATGTACAAAGACTACACACACCATTTGGTGTTGGCGACTTTTTCGTTATACGATGAACTCAAAGCAAAAGCACTTTCGCAAGGTGTCACGATATTACAGCGCAAAGGCGATGTGTTTGAAGCCTTTGTGCCAGAATTATCTTAACGTGACTTTGGTGCATAACTCTACTGGCAACACCCCATATGGACACAAACCATGCCGTCATGATGTATTTTCTGCACACCCTTAACGGTGCTTAGGTCAAAAGTCTTTTCGCTCATGGTATAGTTGCCAGTGTTTGTATATCGGTTAAATTTTGTGTACCAATCTGTGTACCAATCGGCTGCGAATATTGGCACACAACCACGAACAAGCATAGAAAGGTAAAAAATAAAATGCAAGAAAATCAGATAGCTATAAACAGCCATGAACGTGTAAAAGTGTTATTCGTCTGCATGGGCAATATTTGTCGATCGCCAACCGCGCATGGCGTATTTCGTCATTTAGTAAAAGAATCAGGTTTGAGTCAGCGCATTGAAATTGATTCGGCTGGTACACATGCCTATCATATTGGTAATCCGCCAGATAAGCGTTCTGCCATAACTGCTAAAAAGCGGGGCATTGACTTATCAGATTTGCGTGCGCGTAAAGTCGATTTGGGTGATTTATATGAATACGATTATGTGTTAGCGATGGATAAAGATAATCGACATATTTTGCTAGATATGGCTCCGAATGACGTTAAACATAAAATCCGCTTATTTTTAGAGTTTGCACCACAGTGGGGTAAGCAAGAAGTTCCCGATCCTTATTATGGTGGCGATGATGGCTTTGAGCATGTCTTTGATTTGGTGCAGGCAGCAAGTGAGGGTTTGTTGGCAGATATTCGTCAACGCTTGTGACATGACAGGATACAAAAAAGGCGCGAATCAATCGCGCCTTTTTCGTTAATGCTCATTGTCATTTAGTGACTTGAAGCACCTTCTGAACCAATACCTGTTTGAGCACGGACAAACTGTGCATCAAATAAAGCACGCTCGCTAACGGCTTGTTCGCTATTATCCATTTTAGAACGGACATAGATAGCAACAAACGCCAACGTCATCGTAAATAGTGCAGGGTTGCTATATGGGAAAATTGCATCCGCATTACCTAAAATTGCTTTCCATACACCTGGACCCAAAATGATTAACGCCACAGCGGATACTAAACCAAGCGTACCACCACAAATTGCACCTTTAGTCGTCATGCCACGGAAGTACATCGACATAATCAGCACCGGGAAAGTTGCAGAAGCCGCAACAGTAAACGCCAAACCTACTAAGAAAGCGACGTTTGATTTCTCAAAAGCAACACCCAAGGCAATTGCAATTAATGCCAAAACAAATGTTGCGATTTTAGAAACACGAATTTCTTGCTGTTCAGTCGCATCTTTATTGATTACGTTTGCATACAAATCATGAGAAATTGCTGATGCGCCCGCTAGAGTTAAACCAGAAACCACCGCTAAGATTGTTGCAAAAGCCACAGCAGAGATGAAGCCTAGGAACAAGTCACCACCCAAGGCGTGCGCTAAGTGAATCGCTGGCATGTTTGCGCCACCAATTAACTTACCATCTTTGAAATAGTCTGGGTTGCCTAATACGAAAGCAATTGCACCAAAACCAATAATGAAGGTTAAAATATAAAAGTAACCGATAAAGCCCGTTGCGTAGAATACAGACTTACGCGCTTCTTTCGCATCAGGTACGGTGAAAAAGCGCATCAGAATATGTGGTAAGCCAGCAGTACCGAACATTAATGCCATACCTAGAGAGATAGCAGAAATCGGATCTGATACTAAACCACCGACATACATGATTTTGTCACCAAGTGCATGTTTACCAATCGCGGTTTCGAATAATTTTTCAAAGCTAAAGTCCATTAGGTACAAAGTACCCATAGCCATGAAGGTTGCACCTGATAGTAACAATACTGCTTTAACGATTTGTACCCAAGTGGTTGCCAACATACCACCGAACATCACGTAGGCCATCATCAGTACACCAACGATAACCACAGCCCACAAGAATTCTAAACCGAATAGGGTTTGAATCAATGCACCAGCTCCGACCATTTGCGCAGTGAGATAAAACAACACAACAGATAAGGCTGCAATAGCAGAGAAAATACGAATTGGTTTTTGGCTAAAGCGGAAGGCAGCAACGTCAGCAAAAGTATACTTACCTAGGTTACGTAACTGTTCTGACATTAAGAACAAAATAACAGGCCAGCCTACCAAGAAACCGATTGAGTAAATTAACCCATCGTAACCCTTGGCATAAACCATACCTGTAATACCCAAAAACGATGCCGCTGACATATAGTCACCAGCAATAGCGAGACCATTTTGAAAGCCAGTGATACCACCACCAGCCGCATAAAAGTCTTTCGCAGAACGTGTGCGAGCTGCTGCCCAATAGGTAATACCTAAGGTAGCTAAGACGAAAACGCTAAACATAATAATCGCATTCGTGTTAATGCTATTACCTTCGCCAGCTAGGGCCGAGCCACCAACCATTAATGCTGCTAACGCATAAAGAATAAAAGAGAACTTACTCATGCTACATGGTGCTCCGCTTTGATTTTTTCACTTAAGTCATCAAACTCGCTGTTCGCTTTGCGCACATAAATACCTGTCAGTGCAAAAGCGGCAAGAATGATAGCCACACCCATTGGCACGCCAATCGTAATATTGCTACCGATTACAATGGCTTTAAAGAATGCCGGATCAAATGCAATGAGCAGAATAAAGCCAAAGTAAATGACTAACATGCTTATCGTTAATTTCAATGCTAAACTGGTGCGATGTGCGACTAGCGTCTTAAAGCTTTCGCTTTGTTGGATTTTGTCTATGGTAGATTGATCCATCATGCTTCTCCCTTGTTATATTGAGACCCATTAACATGTCATCATTTAATGAAATGTTAATATGTTCGTACTGTATATAGGCGAAAAGCCGAGGTTTCCCTCAGCTTTCTACGTACAGGTGTGAGTATAACTTATTTTTCTGCCAATTGTTTCAAAATTGTTGCATCCTCAAGCGTTGAAGTATCTTGTGTGATTTCTTCGCCTTTAGCAAGGGTGCGCAATAAGCGACGCATGATTTTGCCAGAGCGTGTTTTAGGTAGGTTATCACCAAAACGAATTTCATCGGGTTTGGCAATAGGGCCAATCTGCTCACCAACCCACGCTTTAAGTTCTGTGATGATGGCATCACGCTCCGCGCCTGTCGGACGCTCGCTATTAAGCACCACAAAGGCAACAATGGCTTCACCCTTAACATCGTGTGGACGACCGACAACAGCCGCTTCTGCTACCTTAGGATGTGCAACCAGTGCAGATTCTACTTCCATTGTGCCTAAACGGTGACCAGAAACGTTGAGTACGTCATCGACACGTCCTAAAATCCAATAGTAGCCATCAGCATCGCGAAAGGCACTATCGCCAACGATATAGTATTTATTATTGAACTTTTCGTAATAGGTTGAGACATAACGAGCATCATCACCCCAGATGGTGCGTAGCATCGACGGCCAAGGCTTACTAATCACTAAATAACCGCCTTGGTTATCGGCAGTAATCAGATTACCTTCTTCATCGACGATTTCGGCAAAAATACCTGGCAAAGGTTGTGTACAAGAACCTGGTTTTAATGCTGTTGCACCTGGGAAGGGTGCAATCATATGCGCCCCTGTTTCGGTTTGCCACCAGGTATCGACAATCGGGCAACGCTCTTGACCAATGACGGTGTGATACCACATCCATGCTTCAGGGTTAATCGGTTCACCCACTGAACCCAATAGACGCAATTTAGATAAATCGTACTGTTTAGGTACGTCATCACCAAATTTCATCAGCGCACGGATTGCTGTTGGTGCTGTGTAAAACACAGTTACGCCATGATTTTGGCACACTTCCCAGAAACGACCCGTATGTGGAATCGTTGGTGCACCTTCAAACATCAAAATGGTCGCACCACAAGAAAGTGGGCCGTAGGCAACATACGAGTGACCCGTAATCCAGCCCACATCGGCAGTACACCAAAAGACATCATCGTCTTTTAAATCGAAAATCCACTCATTGGACATATGCGTGCCTAATAAGTAGCCTGCTGATGAGTGAACGATCCCCTTAGGTTTGCCAGTCGAGCCAGAGGTGTAGAGTAAAAACAACGGATGTTCTGCGTTAACCATAACGGGTTCGCAATAGTTAGACATACCCGCCTCTGCTTCGTGCCACCACAAATCACGTCCTTCTTTCATGAAAATATCATGAGCGGTGCGTTTGCATACCAGCACTTTGCGAACAGTGTTACAGCCTTTTTCGAGAGCGAGGTCAACCGATTTTTTTAGTTCGACAACACGACCACCACGATGACCACCGTCGGCAGTGATAATAAGTTTTGCTTGTGCATCTTCAACACGGTCTTTAAGTGCTTCTGCCGAAAAACCACCAAAAACGATGGAGTGGATTGCACCAATACGGGCGCAAGCCTGCATCGCAATGACTGCTTCTGGAATCATTGGCATGTAAATAACAACACGATCCCCTGTTTCGACACCTTGCAGCTTGAGTGCATTTGCTAAACGGCAGACTGCGCCGTGTAGTTCATGGTAGGTATATTTTTGTACATCACCAGGTTCGCCTTCAAAGATGATGGCTGTTTTATCGCCACGTTCATCTAAATGACGATCTAAACAGTTTACAGAGACGTTTAATTCACCATCCGTGAACCAACGGTAATGAGGTGCTTTGCTGTCATCCAGACCAACAGTGAAGGGCTTTGACCATTGTAGCTTTTCTTGAGCCAGGCGTGACCAGAAGGCAACATGATCTGCACCAGCTTCTGCATGAAGTGCAGCTAACTGCTCAGCATTAACCGTAGCCTCTTTTTTTGCACGCTCTGAGGGGGAAAATAAACGGTTTTCGTTCAATACGGATTCGATATGATTGTTATCGCTCATTCGATTGTTCCTTGTCGATTGTGTTGTGATCGGGCTTATTCTACAAAGTTATTGCCTTTCTAACCAGTGGATAGCGAGGAAATATGTTTCATTCATGATAGCTTAATGCTTTTTGTTTGGTATTGTCTTTTTTATGGGTTTAGGTTTCGTTGTTTTTTTAGTCGCTTGTGCTTTATTTGGTTTTGTTGTTTTGCTGCTAGGTGTTTTTTGGTTTTGAGTTGTTGGCGTTTTCGCGCTATTTCCATTCGTTGGAATAATCAAACGCTGTCCAGCTTTAAGTTGCGTTTTAGCACTAATGTGGTTGGCATCAATTAATGCTTGTAATGAAATATGATAGCGAGATGCCACACTGTTGAGCGTTTGTCCCTTGACCAGAGTGTGCAAGGTTTTTGTTTTGTGTGTCTGCTCGCGTTGTTCTTTACGCGTGATTGCATTTTGCTGTTCGCGATGTTCAAGTGATAGGGCACTGTTTAATGTACTTTGTGCGTGTTCTTCGGTATCCGTATCAAGATTGATTTGTTTGCTGGCAATGAGTAAGGATTGTCCTATTTTAATATGGGGACTTGCTAATTTATTGATACGCATAATAACTTCTGGTGTTGTCTCGTAGCGTTTTGCTAGGCTTTCTAAAGAGTCATTGAGTCCACAAGTATGAGATATCCAATTGCCACTGGTTTGTGGGGCGAATTTAGCAATATTAACAGCAAAGTCATTGAGTTTATCGATCGGAACAAGGAGATGACTCGTACCAGAAGGATCTGTTGTGATGCGTTTATGTCCAGCGTTAAATAAATGAAACTCCTCCCAGCTCATGTCTGCCATTTTGGCAGCTGCGCTAAGGTCAATTTGTTGATCGATTTCAATGCGTGTTAAATAAGGCATGTTAGGAATGTTAGGCAAATTCAAGCGATAACTATCGGGAGCCTTAACCATATGCGCAACTGCTAATAATTTAGGCACATAACGCATGGTTTCACCAGGCAAGCTGAGACTCCAATAGTCTGTTGGTTTTCCTCGTTTTTTGTTTTTATTAATGGCGTTTTTTACTGTCAGTGAGCCTGAATTATAGGCTGCGAGCGCGTATAACCAATTGCCATCAAATTGTTGATGCAACATTTGTAAATAATCGAGTGCAGCCATTGTTGACAGGTAGACATCACGTCTGCCATCAAACCACCAGTTGTTTTTAATACCCCTTACTCGCGCTGTGTCAGACGTGAATTGCCACATGCCAGCTGCATTAGCATCAGATAATGCACGGGGATGAAAGGCACTTTCAATAACAGGTAAGAACGCAAGCTCCATTGGCATATTACGTTTTTCGAGCTCGTCAACAATGATAAAAAGGTATGGCTTAGCGCGGCTAAATACTTCGGGTAGGGTTCTTTGGTGTGCGCGATAAAAATCAATTTCGCGCTGAATTCTAGGAGATACACCTTGATTGAGTTGGTATTTGTTGATGATGCGTTGCCAAATATCTTCATTGTCATCATTTTTTATGCTTGCTGTTAGGTCAATTTCTTTGACTTCATTTAGAGTGTAGTGTAAGACAGGTTCTGTTAATGTTAATGCTTTTTCAAGGTCTGTCTTAGGTATCAGGTGGTCAACTGGATTGGGTGTTAACTTAATTTCTTGTATCGTTGGACTTGAGCATCCTGTGAGGATATTACCCGTGATGAGAAGTGCAATTGCGATTTGTAGTTTCATGCTGCTATTTCCAATATCCCTGTGGCATCCAGTCGATCTTTCCATGCTCTTAGCTGAGTAAAACGCTCAATTGTATAAGTTGTTTGAAATCCTGCTATCGCATCAATTGCCTGATGTAAAGCTGGGGTTTCGGTTCTTAAAAAAGGATTGGTTGCGAGTTCGTCACACAAGAGACTAGGTACGGTAGCCAATCCTTGTTGGCGCGATACGATTGTTTTTTGTAAACGTTCATGAATCGCATGATTGTTAGGTTCGCAAATTTGCGCAAAACGAAGGTTGGCAAGGGTGTATTCATGAGCGCAATACATATGAGTATCGGCTGTTAAGTTGGCAATACGAGCTAAGGTGGCGGTCATTTGTGCTGCTGTACCGCCATTAAATAATCGTCCACAACCGCCAGCAAATAGGGCATCACCACAAAATAATGCTTTGGCTTGTGGCAGGTAGTAACCAATTTGATCGGGTGTGTGTCCCGATAAGTCTAAAATTTGCAGCTCAATATCATTGATTTTAACATGGGTATCAATGACGAGAGGGAGAGTGGTAAAAGCTAATTTTGTTTTTTGATGTGCATAAACGAGTAGGTTATCATAGTGCTGTTGTAAAGCAGCGATGCCGCCAATGTGATCGTGATGGTTATGTGTGATCAAAACTGCACTCGGCAGGCGTCGCGCTTTCTCGAGCCAGTTAATAATCGGCGAGCCTTCACTGGGGTCAATAATCAAAGTCGTATTGCCTTGTGTTATTATCCAGATATAATTGTCTTCGAGTGCGAGTATGCCTGTTATTTGCATCGCCTCAGTTAGTTCATTTTTTTTAGTCATCTGTGCATGATAGTCAAGCACTGTCTTGTGGTCAATCGTTAGGGGGACGAGATGCAACATTTAAGTCGTTTTTTGCGTGCTTTTTGTCAATCTCCATGGTGTGATGGGTTGGTTAGGCATCAAAATGAATGGGCAGAACGGGTATTAAGTAAACAGTTTGGTTATTATGCCTTGCAATTAGGCGTTGCCTACTCGTTAAAGCAAGCATGGGATAAATGTCCGATTCGGCATAAAATCGTGCTTGCAGATGTGCCTTTATCTGGTGTTGATGTGGTGTGTGATTATCGTGATCTGGCGATTAAAAGTGATAGTATCGACTTGATTTTATTGCAGCATGTCTTAGAGCAAGTCGATGATCCTTACGCCTTATTGCGTGAAGTGGAACGGTTATTAATTAACGATGGTTGTGTTGTGGTGATGGGATTTGCACCCTTGAACGCATGGCGTGGTCAGTGGTTTGGACGACACAAGCATGCTGCATCACAAGTAGCATTATTCGCGCCTGGGCGGGTGGTGGATGGTTTGCAAACCTTGGGTTTTGAAATTCAGCAAGTTTCTTTTTATCCAGAGTCTGGTTGGCAACGCTGGCTGCCGTGGTTGGCGACACCTTTTTCTCAGGGATATGCCTTAATTGCGCAGAAAAAAACATCGCGTGTCAAGTTAATCGGTTTGCGTGATGGTTGGCGTTGGCAATCCTTATTGCCACAGTTAGCACGTCGAAATATAACAGAAAAGGTGAATCGTGAAGCAAGTTGAAATTTTTACTGATGGTGCTTGTTCTGGTAATCCTGGTCCTGGTGGTTGGGCAGCATTATTACGCTTTGGTGAAGTAGAGAAAGTGATTAGTGGTGGCGAGCACAATACAACCAATAACCGAATGGAGCTTCGTGGTGCAATTGAGGGTCTAACTGCCTTAAAAACACCTTGTATCGTAACGCTTTATACCGATTCGCAATATGTACAAAAAGGCATGACCGAGTGGATGGCAGGATGGCAGAAAAAAGCTTTTAAGGGCGTTAAAAATCCTGACTTATGGCAAGCTTTGTTAGTTGCAGCAGCACAGCATCGTGTCGATTGGCAATGGGTGCGTGGGCATAATGGTCATGCTGAAAATGAACGGGTTGATGAAGCAGCGCGACTAGCTGCTGTGCCTTTTGGCTATCCCGCTTAGTTTAACGATCAGATTTGCCAAATACAGGCTTTTTTCTGCATCTTAGTAATCATGGCAAGATGTGCTTGTTGTTGCGTTTCAGATAACACAAATAAGGGTAACTGTGCAATTAAGTGCTGTGCGATTTGCCGATCTTGTTGGTTTTTGCTATCGCTAGCCTGATCATCCTCGCTTAAACTTAACCCCGTTTGTCCGCCCGTCATGGCAAGATAAACGTCGGCAAGAATTTGACTATCGAGTAACGCCCCATGAAATTCGCGGCTGCTGTTATCAACGCCAAGACGTTTGCACAGCGCGTCGAGTGAGTTGCGTTGCCCTGGATATTCTTTTTTTGCCATTGCAAGGGTATCAGTAACCTTAGCATGATTTTCTATCTTGCCCCAAGGGTTATGATTGAGGCGACTGAGTTCGGCATTGAGATGTCCAATGTCGAAGGGGGCGTTATGAATGAGTAATTCAGCACCATCAATAAAAGTCATAAAGTCACTGACAATGGCTTCAAAATAAGGTTTGTCTGCAACAAACTCATTAGTAATACCGTGAATATGGATGACTTCGTCGTCAATATGACGGTTGGGATTGATGTATTGGTGGTAGGTACGTCCTGTTGAACGGCGATTTTCGATTTCAACTGCACCAATTTCAACAATACGATGTCCTTGCTTAGGATCAATGCCTGTTGTTTCGGTATCAAGCACAATTTGTCGCATAAATGAAAGACTACTTAGGTATAATGGGACGCTATTTTAAGCGATTTATAGGATGTGGTGCTATGAAAATTCGTAAGGGATGCGTTGTTTCAATGCATTACACCTTAACCGATGATGCGGGTGGGGTTATTGATACGTCTATCGGTTATGAACCCTTAGAGTATGTGCATGGGCAGGGAGAAATTATTCCAGGTTTAGAAGCCTTTTTGGAAGGTGAAGATGCTGGTTTTGCTGGCAAGGTTGCTGTTGCGCCAGCAGATGCTTACGGTGAGCATAATATTGGCTTGCTTTTGGCAGCACAACGTGAAAATTTCCCAGATGATATGGAGCTTTTTGTTGGTATGCAGGTACAGACTGAATTGCCAGATGGTACGCTCGCTGTTTTTCAGGTAACAGAAGTATCAGAATCTGCGATTAAACTTGATGCGAATCATCCATTAGCAGGTAAAACATTGCATTTCGATGTCGACGTATTAGACGTTCAAGATGGTGCTTTGGTTAGTGATGGCGGCTCATAAGTAATAAGTATTTTTATGAGAGCATTGCTGTTTTTTATCGAAAAATGTAAACTCTAACGTGTGCAAAGTGTATTATAAATCGGGGAGGTTTATGTGCGTGTACTCTTAGCTGTTATGATGTTTGCTGGCTTAGCTGGTTGGGTTTGGGTTGATGCTGCAGCGAGTGGTGCAATTGAAGCACCGATAAAGCTAGAAGTTAGTATTAGCTATCGTTGATTGTTAGGCTGCAACAAAAAAGGGAGTTTGAACCTCCCTTTTTTGTTGTCTGTTAATCGTTGATTAAACCATACCACATGCCATGTTTCCTGGCACTGCCACGGAAATTCGTTTAGGATTGGGCAAGTTTAGGTTGTCTATCATTTCCTTAAACTGGGCATAAGACTTGTTGTTTGTGACGCGTATATTGAATGTTTTTTCTTCTGCGATCGTGCTGCTTGTAAAGCCTTTGTAGTCGTGTCCTGGGTAGACAATTGTATCATCAGCTAATGTTAGTAAACGATGTAAGGAGTCGAACATTGCTTTGGTATCACCCATTTGAAAGTCGGTGCGACCACAGTCACGAATCAGCATGGTGTCGCCTGTAAAAACAGCACCATCGATTAAGTAACTAATGTCGTTATTGGTATGACCTGGTGTATGCCAGATAGTGATTGATTTGTCACCAAGGGTAAAAATATCACCATCATTTGCTAATATATCGGCACAAGCAGAGCAAGAGTTACTATGCAGTAGGATTTTTGCACCTGTAACGGCACGAATTGGACCACTTGCCGTAATATGATCAGCATGAACGTGAGTATCCATGCAATATTTTAATGTTAAGCCTAACTGTTGAATTAATGCTAGGTCACGGTTTTTTTGCTCTAATACTGAGTCGATAATTGCCGCTTCTTTGCTGACTTCATCCCAAATAAGGTAGGTATAAGTCCATGTTTCATAATCAAATAGCTGGCGAGTAATTAATGATTTTTGAGCGTGTGACATGATGCTGTAAATCCTTATAAAAAACAACAGTCGTTATAATAATACTTTGTGGTGATAAGATAAAGGTATTTAGGTATAGATAATATTTATGGTCTTGACGTTTTCGTTTGAAGACGTGGTGACTGTTTAAAGAGGACGTTATGGCAAGCAATAACTTTATGGCAATGCAGCCTTCGAATGCAAGTTTTGAAGAATTAATTGGCAATGGTGTTAAGTACGTCATTCCAAAATTTCAACGCGATTACTCTTGGGATCAAGAGCAATGGGAGGATTTGTGGGCGGATATTTCGGGTTTATCAGAGGAAAAATACCACTACATGGGTTATGTGGTACTACAGCGTAAGGCTGATAATACATTTGAGGTCATTGATGGTCAACAACGCCTAATTACGCTTTCGATTATTGTGTTGGCAGCATTAAAAAAATTAGAAAATTTAGTTAACCTAGAGCAAGATACTATTGCTAATAAAGAGCGTATTCAAGTTAACCGAGATAAGTATATTGGCTTTAAACATCCTGTTACCTTAACCGTCAATAACAAGCTAACGCTAAATCGTAATAATGCCAGCTATTTTAAGCGCATGACGGTCATGCTTGAGCCTGCCAACCACAGAGGCATGTCAAAGACAAATAAATTATTGCGTAATGCGTTTAATTTTTTTGTAGATCAGAATATGGGGCATACAGGGGAATCCATTGCTCAAAAAATTTATGATATTTCCAACAGCATGATTTTTACAAAAATTGTTGTTGAGGATGATGTTAATGCGTATAAAGTATTTGAAACGCTGAATGCTCGAGGTGTTCAGCTTTCGACACCAGACTTGTTAAAAAACTATATTTTTTCGATTATAACTCAGAATGACGATGTGATCGATGAGTCATTGGATGATTTGGATATTCAATGGTCTGAAATCATTAGTAATTTGGGCGATACAGACTTTACTGACTTTGTACGTTATCACTATAACTTTCAACAGCCTTTACTGACCAAGAAAAAACTATTTACGTCCATTAAAAAACTCATTCCCACACCAGCAATAGGGATGGGGTATTTAGAATCCTTGTATCAATATGCCCCTATTTTTTATGCGCTATTAAGACCACAAGATGATTGGTGGTTAGAACAAGGATCAAAATATAAAGAAGCGCAAAAGTACCTAGAAGCTTTAAGTTTATTTAACATCAAACAGCCGATGGTCATTTTAATGATCGCTTTTGAAAATTTTGATGATAATGAATTCACTTTAATTGCAAAATATCTTTATGTTTTATCGATTCGCTATAATGTAGTTTGTCATTTGTCACCGAATGAACAAGAGAAAATTTACAATCAAATTGCGATGAAAATTCACGCTGAAGATTATAAACGAGCGAGTCACGTGAAGAACGATTCCAACTTGTTTAAACGGCTATATCCAACTGATGAAGACTTTAAGCGATCTTTTGAAGGACATCGCATGCCAAGCCGTCAGTCGCAAAAGAAGATACGTTTTTTGTTGTCAGAAATAGAAACGCAATTGGGGCATTCAGTGAATCATGAACAAGTAGCACTAGAGCATGTTTGTCCTTATCATCCTGAGCAACAATGGGTAACATATTTTGGTGAAGGGGTCAATGATGTTTATGATCGTTTAGGTAATATGGTTTTACTGAGTAAAGATGAGTTAGCACGTTCTGACTTTGAAACAAAAAAAATAGCCTATATTGATTCTGGTTTTAAGCTGGCACAAGAAGTAGCAACCTATGAGGACTGGAATGCAACGGCGGTTAATCGTTATCAAGTATGGTTAGCTGAGCAGGCGGTACAAACATGGAGAGTTGATTTCAAATGAAATTCTACTTATAAGCGGTGATGAAATGAAGCTAATCGACTTGCTAACCTATCCGATGATCGCTCGTTGGGTGCTTTGCACAAGGCATTACCCTAGAAACGGTACAAGCCATTGCCGATATGAGTACCCCTGAAAATCACGTCTTGCGCGTGGTGTTTAGAGATTCCAGCTTTGCGGATGATAATGTGAAGACCAATGCCGTGCAGCGATTAAAGCAGGCGGGTGTACGTGAAGAAGATGTGGTGAGTGTTTAGGCAATATCTGAATCAGTAAAGATGATAGAGATTAAGGAACAATAATGAATAAGAAGCAACTCACTTCCCTAACGATTAAAGGGTTTAAAGTTTTTGAAGATTTTCATATCAATGGAATGAAACGGGTTAATTTAATTGGTGGCAAAAACAACTTAGGTAAAACGTCGTTTTTGGAAGCACTCGAAATGCTATTGAAAGCTAAAACGGCGTTTGGTTTGCGAATGGTATCGACCGACATCATCAGAAGACGTCAAACTAAGAAGAGTATGTCTTTTCCTCAACAGCAAATGCCTATTCAAGAAGTCGAGTTTGACTTTTTTGCCAATAGAAAAAATAAAGTAATAATCCAAGACGATAAATCTAGTATTCAATTGAGATATATTGATGTTGGCGAATCGATTGAGTCAAATACAATTCAGATATTTAATGCCCCGATGGTGCAAAATTTTGCGATGGATGTACACAAGCGAGCACCAACGCCTTTTTTAGAGTTTGTAGTTATTAATGACAGTCTACATTCTTCTGAATTTGCTTCTTCTAACGATAGCTTAGCTTCTTCGGTACAAGACGTGGTTAACACATTCATTCAGGACGTTAATCATGTTGAACACAATGTTCATTATATTTCGTCCTGTACAACGGATGAAACAGCACTTGCTGGGTATTATGGTCGTTTAATGATGTCAAACCAAGAGGACTTTCTGAACGCATCATTACAGCAGTTTGACAACAACATGCTTGCTCTAAAAGCAATTCCTATTCAGGGTAGCACGGTGTTTAAACTCAAGTTGAAAGATCGTGACGACTTGATTTTGTTATCCTCTTTTGGTGAGGGCATTAATCGCTATATCGCTATTTTGTCTGCGATATGGGCAAGTAAAGATGGTTATTTATTGATTGACGAAATCGAAAACGGCATTCATTACACCAACTATCCAAAGCTTTGGAAACTCATTTTTGAGGCTTCAAAATTAGCAAATTGCCAGCTATTTATTACCACCCATTCAAAAGAGTGTATCGAGGCTTTTAACGAACAAAATACCCAAGATGATGGGGCTTATTTTGAGTTTTACCGTAATCAAAAAACAGGAAAAATCACCGCAAAAGGTCGAGACCACGAACAGCTTGAATACGCGCTAACGCATCAAGGGAGCATTCGTGGTGAGTAATTTGATTATTGTTGAAAGTCATAACGATCAGTATTTTTTGCAAGTCTTAATTGACCATTTAAAATTGAATATTGAAGTGGGAATGCCAGTTTGTTCGGTAGATGATTTTGAATGTTTAGGTGGACTCAGTGAAAAGCGTTTGATACAAAGTCTTAATGAAATCAAAAGTAAAATTGAAAAAGAAAATTATCAAAAAATTGGTGTCTTAGTTGATGCCGATGAAGTAGGTATTGATGAAAGAGTAGCTTTAGTTCAGCGAGCCATGACAGCGGCAGGTGCAGATGTAACACCAAATGCAATTAATACACTAACATCTTGTCCTGCTTGGGAGGTTGAATTAGCGATTGGCATTACTCATTTTGAAGGAAATGGCGAGCTAGAAACCTTGCTAAAAAAGATCAAAAATCAAGATTCAACCTATGCTAATTGCTTAGAAGCATGGAAGCAATGCCTTGACAAACAAGGAAAAACGATTAAACAAAAAGATTTTGATAAATTTTGGCTCAATAATTATTTTCGTTATGACACCTGTAGCGAGCATGAGCAAGAACAAGCAGGTAGAAAATGCACAAAGCAAGCTGCATTTGAAAAAGCAGGTATTTGGGATTTGGAACACTCAGCCCTTGATGACCTCAAAACATTTTTACGTTTGTTTGCTTTGTGAAAAAGGTTAAAATCTACACCATGTGCCAAAAAAACAAGTAAGGACAAGCCTAATGACCCCACTCACCCCCACCAGCCTAGACATCACCAGCGAGAATCTTGCCCAGTTAAAAGCCTTGTTTCCGAATGTATTTAGCGAAGGGAAGATCGACTTTGATGTCTTAAAAGCAGAATTGGGTGAGCATTTAGAAACCGATGGCGAACGCTATCAGTTTACGTGGAATGGTAAAGCACAAGCCAAACGCATTGCTACCACGCCCAGTATGGGGACATTACGCCCAGCGGTGGATGAGTCGGTGAATTGGGACAGCACGGAAAACCTGTATATCGAGGGTGATAACCTTGAGGTGCTCAAGTTGTTGCAAAAGGCGTACTTTGGCAAAGTGAAGATGATTTACATCGACCCGCCTTACAACACGGGCAAAGACTTTGTCTATAAGGATGATTTTAAGGACAACCTGAGCAACTACAAACGCCTGACCAAACAGGTCGATGATGAAGGCAATCCGCTCACCACCAATAGCGACAGCTCGGGGCGGTATCATTCTAACTGGTTGAATATGATGTACCCGCGCTTGAAATTGGCACGTAATTTACTGCTTGATGATGGCGTGATTTTTATCAGTATTGATGACAATGAAGTGCATAACCTCAGAAAACTTTGTGATGAGATTTTTTGGGAGGATAATTTTTTAGCCGAATTTATTTGGGAAAAAAGAACCAACAGAGAAAATAGAAAGATAGTTTCGTCAAGGCATGATTATATTGTTAGTTATGCTAAATTGATGTCGCCAGAGGTCAAACCAATAACACAAATACCAATGACTGATAAGGCGTTAGCTAATTATAAAAATCCAGACAATGACCCTAATGGTTTATGGAAATCTGATCCAGCAACCGCTCATGCCGTGATGCAACTCAATGCTGACGATGGTGGTAATCGCAAATTTATCTTAGTGCAAATCCCCGAAGCCACGCCTGAAGGTTCAGAAGCCCGAAAAGAAAAATATTTGACTATTGCAGAAATTGGCAAAGAACGTATTAGAAGAGCGGGGAGGAAAATACAAGCTGATAAGCCTGATACCAAAGCGGATTTAGGCTTTAAGGTATTTAAGCTCGACACCTCCAATATCAAAGCATGGAATCCAACGCCCGACACCTTGCAAGAGGATTTACTTCATGCCGTCGATAACATCCTTGTAGATCGCACCGATGAAGACCTGTTGTATGAAGTGCTGATTAAATACGGCTTACCGCTTACCCTGCCCATCGAAACCGTACAACTCGGACAACACACAGGCTTTTCCGTCGGCATGGGATCGCTCGTTGGGTGCTTTGCACAAGGCATTACCCTAGAAACCGTACAAGCCATTGCCGATATGAGTACACCCGAAAACCCTGTTCTGCGCGTGGTGTTCAGAGATTCTGGCTTTGCAGATGATAATGTGAAGACCAATGCCGTGCAGAGACTCAAGCAGGCAGGTGTACGTGAAGAAGATGTGGTGAGTGTTTAATATGGGGCGTATTACCTATTTAAAAGTTCTTGTAGATTGGGATAGCGCAAGAAGAATACATGTTAATGGAATCAAAAATAAAAGGCAAAATTTATTAAGTATTTTTTATTCTTTACAAGATAAAATTGCTAGACATATTAATAACTACGATTCATCAAGAATTTATAGTGTGTCGTTGCGTCTCTATCATGGTTGGTGGAGTGGTTGTACAAAGACTTTTGACCGAAAAGAACTAGATGCAGATATAAAAAACATTTCTAGTAGAAAAATAATGAATGTTTTATTTAATAGAGTGGAGTTTAATGATTTTTTAATATCCGATGCAGATCAAGTGTATCCTCTTTATCACACTTTAAGAAAAAGAGATAAAGAACAGATGTATGAGCAAAAATTAATAGATACATCTTTAGCTTGTGATGTTGTATATTTATCATATCAGCCGAATAAAGATCCTATTTATGTAGTTGGTGATGATGATGATCTTTTGCCCCCTGTTTTTTTTGTAAAATCAAAAAACAAAAGGGATGTTTTTATTATCAGGATAAGTAGAGATAATGACAGTTGTCATTATGATACAAAAAATATTATATTGAGGTAGTTTTATGTATAGTGAAAGTTATATTAGAGAAATTTTCTCTTCTTTTGCAGACTCCCAAACAGAGTTAATTGTTAGGTCTTCTAAAGTTGGAGGGTTTTTAGTTGAATTAATTGTTTCAGGTAATAGAAAAAGCTTTATAATCAGTTCTTATGGTAAAGTTCAGGATAAAGATACAAATGTTCAATATTACAGCTTTGCTTCTTTATTGAGTTCTGATTCTTTTTCAAAACTAGATAAGTATTGTTCAGCGCAACTAAGGGTTTTAAAAGAAAAAAACGCTTTTAAGCCACTAAATCCAAAAATAAGAATATTGTCGAATAGTTCTATAATTAATAACAATATATCCATTGATGATAGTTTTTCTGATTTCTTTGATGAATTGCTAAACCCTGTTAGAGAGTCAGAAAAAATTAAAATTATTATTTTGGATGGCCCTGCAGGTATGGGTAAAACTCACTTTATCGAAAGATTGACTTATGAATATGCAAAAAAATATAAGTTAAGAGAAAGTAATTCTCCTTTGGTTTTGCATGTTTCGAGTAGAGGTAGAAGACTTTCTAAATTTGATGATGTTGTAGCTGCTACTATACAAGACTTTAAATCAGAAGCTGGATTTTATTATCAACAAATTCCAACTTTAGTCAGAGAGAATTTGCTTATTTTGGCAATAGATGGTTTTGATGAGTTGGCAGATAGTGATGGCTATAGAAATGCTTGGAGTTTGCTCAATGACTTTTTATCTCAAATTTCTAAAAATGGAATTTGTATATTAGCGGGACGTGACACATTCTTCGATCAGAATGACTTAGTAAAAAGATTCAATTCTTCTGAAAATATTGAGTTTATTCAACTGAGACTTGAAAACATAAATCTTGCTCAAGCAAAGACTTGGTTGTTAGAAAAAAGAAACCCAGCCATTTTAGGTGGAGATGGCTCTAGTTTAAAGCCTAGTTTTTTATCTCTTTTAGAAAGCGAAGAACATTTTTTACGACCTTATTTTATTTCTGAACTATCAAAACTAGATGAAAAAACTTATGATCTAATTGAACAAGAATCTTACCCAAAAGAGTTTCTTATTAAAAGATTTATTGAACGTGAAGCCAAGATTGTTGAGTCAACGCTTATTGAAAAAGGCATGTCTAGTAATGTAATTTATGAGAGAATTAAAAATTTGATGTTATTCATTGCTTCTGATATGACAGAAAGAGAAGTTAACGAAATTGATGGGGTGACATTGTTAATTTTGTTAGAACTTGTTTTTGAAGATGTTTTAAATAAAGATGATATTAATAAACTTAAACATAAAATTAAAAGTATGGCTTTTTTAGAAATCATTAACTTCTCTGAAGACAAGAGATCTTTTCCACATGAAACAATTCAGTATTATTTTTCATCATTAAATGTTGTTAATGATGTTTTACAAGATTGCTACGTTAATCTATTGCATAGATCTGTTATTTCATTGGATTTTTTAGAATCTTTTCAAGATGTTTTTCTCTACTCATCAGAGATTACAGATGAAAATGCCATTTCTTTCGTTAAAAAAACTATAAAAAAATTAGAGTCAGAGTCATCAGGAGACAGGTTTAGACAGAACTCTATATCCTTATTGTTTTTATGTTTAAGTAGGATGTCTGAAGTGGATTTTTGTGATTCATTATTACTAAGCGATACTTATGTTTCTGATGTATTATTAGATCAATACTGTTCCAATAAAAAGCTCTCTATACAGGTGGATAGTTTATTTATAGATAGATTGCATGTTTTGAATTCAAACTTAGAAAGTTTGTGTTTTAAAAATACCATTGTTAATACACTGGTTGCAAATGATTATACTGGGTTTGGTGAGTTTTATCCAAATGTAAAATCTATTTATCTGGTCGATAATAAAGAGTATATTAGAGATCCTGTTTATATTGCTAATTGGATATCAAGTCACTCTAAAAGTACAGCAAGTAATAGAGATGTAAATAATGATTTTTTTGATTTCTTTGTCAAAGTTTGCACTATTGCTTTACAAAAAAAATATCTTAGACCAAAAACAGATATAATTTCAAAAAGATTGGTAAGTAATAAATATTGGGAGTATTTGGAAATTATCTTAGGAGAAAATGGTCGTATTGATATAGAAAAAACTGCCGAAGTTTATAAGATTATTATTGATAAACCAGGAGCATTACTAAAGGGAGCTTCAGGTACTCCTGAAGAAAAAATTATAAAATTAGTTATTGATAAAGGAGAAGAGCTAAATAGTAAAGTTTTAGAAAGATGACCTACCATCCCCCCCTCACAATAACCCCAGCCATCCTAAACCTTGTCGCACACATTAGCGAACAGGTGGGGCGGTTATCGGTGTTTTCTGCCAATGCCGATTTACGTTTGCGTCGGATTGCCCGTATTCGTACCATTCAAGGTAGTTTGGCGATTGAAGGTAATACGCTGAGTGAAGCACAGATTACCGCGATCTTGAATGGTAAGTCCGTCATAGCACCTCCGCGCGAAGTGCAAGAAGTGAAAAATGCACTGGCGGCTTATGAACAGTTCGAGCAATGGCAGGCTAATAATGAAACGGACTTGTTAGCCGCTCATGCTGCCTTAATGATGGGTTTAGTGGACGCAGCAGGACATTATCGTTCAGGTGGTGTGGGTGTGATGTCGGGTAAAACGGTCATTCACATGGCACCACCAGCCAATCAAGTACCTCGACTCATGCACGATTTGATGCACTGGTTAGCAACCAGCGAACTGCATCCGCTCATTCGTAGTGCGGTTTTTCATTACGAGTTTGAATTTATTCATCCCTTTAGCGATGGTAACGGGCGATTAGGTCGTTTGTGGCAGAGTAAAATTTTAGCCCAATGGCATCCGTTATTTGCCAATATGCCTGTTGAAACAATGGTCTTTGCCCATCAAGCCGACTACTATGCTGCAATCGCACAAAGCACCGAACAAAGCGATAATGCGCCTTTTGTTGAGTTTATGCTGGGTATGATTCGGGAGACACTAGACGCTCAATCTACCCCTCAAGTGACCCCTCAAGTGACCCCTCAAGTTGAGGCGGTCTTGCTCATTCTCGTGCAACAAACCAGAGCTTTGTTAGCTAAGGAAATACAAATTTTATTAGGGTTGACCGATCGTAAGTCATTTCGTATCGCTTATCTTAAACCTGCATTGGCACAAGGCTTGGTAGAATATACTTTGCCAGATAAACCAACTAGCTCTCAGCAGCGTTATCGTTTGACCGAAAAAGGGATTGCAGAAGTCACCCAATACTTGAAGGTAAACGCGCCTGAACTTACTACCTTACGGTTAAGCAATACGTTACGCAGCGAGTTGATGTTATGAAGTGGTTAGTAACACTGGTATGTTTGTGCTCGCTTTCGGCACAAGCGGCATGGAATAATCCTTATCCGCGTGGTTGGGTGCATGAAAATACCTTGTTTTCGGCGTTTTCGGCAGCACCTAAAACCCTCGACCCTGTGAAGTCTTACAGTAGTAACGAGATGGTGTTTTTAGGCAATATTGTCGAGCCGCCGTTGCAATATCATTATCTGAAACGCCCGTATCAGCTAGAGCCACTGATCTTAACTAACATGCCGACCGTGCATTACGATGCCGCGAGCAATATCAGCGAATACACCCTGCATTTGCGTGATGATGTTGCATACTCGCCTCATGCCGCTTTTGGTGGCAAAAAACGTTTGGTGACAGCAACCGATTTAGCCTACGCCATTGCACGTATGAGCGACAGGCGCAACGGTTCGCCGATTTTGGATATGATGTTGCCACTTATTGTCGGAATGGATGCGCAAGTCAAAGCCTTATCCGCACTGCCTAAAACAGATGCGTGGCGCGATTATCGTGGTTTGCAACCCAGTGGTGTTGAGGTGGTCGATGAGCGCACCTTAATCATTCGTTTGCATGGGGTGTATCCGCCCTTTATGTATTGGTTAGCCATGCCGTTTTTTGCGCCGATTCCGTGGGAAGTGGATCAGTATTATGCGCAAGCGGGGATGAAAGAAAAGAATCAGTCTTGGGGTTGGCAACCAGTGGGGTCGGGGGCTTATTATCTGAGCGAGAATAATCCTAACCGTCGTATGGTGTTGCAGCGCAATCCCCATTTTCATCACGATGCGTATCCAACGCAAGCGACTGCGGATATGGCGCCTGAATTATTAAAAGATGCAGGTAAAACCTTGCCTTTTATTGATCGCGTTGTCTTTGCGTTAGAAAAAGAAGCCGTGCCTTATTGGGGTAAGTTCTTGCAGGGGTATTATGATGCTTCTGGCGTGTCGAGCGAAGTGTTCGATCAAGCCATTGTGTTGGACAGCAGTGGCGCATTAAGTTTAACGCCCGAAATGACAGCCAAAGGCATGCGCTTATTGTCGAGTGTTGCTGCCAGTTCATCCTATATGGGCTTTAATATGCGCGATGCGATTGTCGGACAGGCTGGTGGTGATAAAGCCAAATGGTTGCGTCAGGCGATTAGCATTGCGGTGGATTATGAAGAAGATGTAGCGATTTTTCACAATGGTCGGGGTGTGGTGGCGCAGGGTGTTATTCCACCTGGCATTGCTGGAGCAAGCAGTGATTGCAACCCAACAACGCATGTCGGTAAAGCGGGACAATGTGTGCGTCGACCGATGAGTGATGCTAAGGCTTTATTGCTCAAAGCGGGCTATCCCGATGGCATTGATCCAGCAACAGGGAAGGCGTTGGTATTGTATTACGATACGGTCAGTACAGGTGCAGACGATAAAGCGCTGCTCGATTGGATGCGTAAACAGTTCGCCAAGTTGGGTATTCAGCTGGTCATTCGTTCGAGTGATTACAACCGCTTTCAAGAGAAAATGATGGCAGGCAATGCGCAGATTTTTACTTGGGGCTGGAATGCCGATTATCCTGATGCCGAAAACTTTTTGTTTTTACTCGCCAGTAGCAATGCCAAGGTCGATAAAGGGGGTGAAAATGCCAGTAATTACGCCAATCCTAAATTTGATGAACTTTACGAAAAAATTGCACGCTTAGAAGACAGTGAAGAACGTCGAGATTTAATTGAACAAGCCGTTGCCATCGTGCGTGAAGATGCGCCTTGGGTTTGGGGCTTTCATCCGCAAAACGTCAGTTTATTTCATGGTTGGGTGGGTAATGTGTACCCGAATTTAATGGCAAATAATACGCTAAAATATCGCAAGCTCGATGTGAGTGCGCGAGAGCAAGCGCAAGATGGGTGGAATCAACCTGTATTGTGGCCGTTTGTGCTGTTATTGCTGTTGGGGGTGGGGATTGGATTTGGGGTGTGGAAGTCACATAAAATCGCTCGTGCAGTTTAGACATCTTACTGATCTAAATAGGGATACTTCTAAAGTGTGTGTGCTACAGTATGATGCTTATAAATCACTGTATTGAACGTGCACGTCAGCAGTCTTATCCAAGCGGTTAACACGATTTTGATTGACTTGTATTGGCAAATTGGTGCTTATCTTAGCCATCAATTATCTGAAGCGAAATGGGGTGATGCGGTAGTGGAACAGTTGGCGCAACATATCGCTACCACACAGCCAGGCTTAAAAGGGTTTACTCGTGCTAATCTTTTTAGAATGCTTTAGTTTTATGAAGATTGTCATCAAGATGAAAAAGTCTCGCCACTGGTGAGACAATTGTCTTGGACACATAATCTTATTATTTTAAGGAGTTAATAAAAATGCCTACTATCTCGATGTTTTACGGAATTTTGATTCGTATGTTTTTCTATGATACCGAACAGCATAAAGTCCCTCATATTCATGCAGAATATCAGGGCGAAACAGCTGTTTATGCGATTGATGATGGCAGGGTTTTGGCAGGTAGCTTGCCTAACAAAAAACATAAATTAGTCGTTGCTTGGATTGAAATCCACCAAGAGGATTTGGTTGCAGACTGGACGTTAGCTGTTAATGGGCAAAAAACCTTTCCGATTAGAGGGATTGATCAATGAAAATTGCACATATCCAACCCGAAGACAATTATGTTTTACGCATTATTGCCGACGATAACACTCAAGGTTTATTTGATGTTAAGCCATACTTAAATGCAGAGGTTTTTCAGCCATTAAAAGACTTGCCCGAATTTAGGGCGGTTCGAAATGGGAAGTATTTTATTGAATGGGATTGCGGTGCTGACTTGTCTGCAGATACGATTATGGCTAAATGGGTAGTGTTAGAGTGACCTCCTACATCATTCGCCGACTACTCTGGCTATTGCCGATTTTACTCATGGTCAATTTACTTACCTTTGTGCTGTTTTTTGTCGTTAATTCGCCCGATGATATGGCGCGTGCTCAGTTAGGCAATAAGCATGTTACCGATGCAGCCATTGCCGCATGGAAGGCAGCGCGTGGTTACGATTTGCCGTTACTGTGGAATAGCGCAGCGGCTGGTTGGGAAAGCATTACACAAACCATCTTTTGGCAAAAGTCGTTACAGTTGATGGTGTTTAATTTTGGTGTTTCCGATGCAGGACGCGCCATTGGTGCCGATATGAGTCAGCGCGCGATTCCTTCGTTGATGCTTGCCTTGCCGACCTTTGTGCTCGGCTTATTGGTGAATATTGTGTTGGCATTGGTGTTAGTGATGTTTCGTGGGCAATGGCTAGATAAAGCGGGGTTGGTGTTCACGGTCGTGCTGATGTCGATTTCGGGTCTGTTCTTTATCATTGGCGGACAATATGTGTTCGCTAAATTGTGGCATTGGTTTCCGATTTCGGGCTATGAGCCAGATGCCGATATGTGGCGGTTTTTGCTGTTGCCCGTTATGCTGGGGGTGATCGCAGGGGTGGGTTCTGGTGTGCGTTGGTATCGCAGTATTTTGCTCGAAGAGGCAGACAAAGATTTTACCCGCACGGCGCGTGCTAAGGGGCTAAGCCAATGGCAAGTCATGCGTCGTCATGTGTTGCCCAATGGCATGCTGCCGATTTTAACAGGGGTCGTAGCAGTGTTGCCATTGTTGTTTATGGGCAGTTTGCTGATGGAGTCTTTCTTTGGTATCCCAGGTCTTGGCAGTTACACCATCGATGCGATTAACAGCCAAGATTTTGCCATTGTGCGTGCGATGGTGTATTTGGGTGCGGTGCTTTATGTTGTCGGCTTGCTGTTAACCGATTTAGCATACACTGCTGCCGATCCGCGCGTGCGCTTGGGGGATTAGCTTGATGTTGAATCGAAATTGCTTTACGATGACAATATATTGGTGACCTCTAAAAACCCTATAGGGTTGGGGGTCTGGGGGAAGGGATACACCAATATTGCATGTAACCACTTGATTTAAGCCCTTCCACCAGAGGAAAAATAATTTAGGGACGCTAAAAATGCCACGAAGTGGGGTTTTTAGAAGTGCCCTATTGTCAAAAAAGAGACTAAAGATATGCAAGCGGTATTTTATTCTGCAGCACGTAATAATTTGCGTGCGCTGATTGATCAAGTAACGGATGACTGTGAAGCATTCATTATCAATACGAAAGATCAAAGGTCGGCGGTGCTTATTTCGTACGAAGAATACAGTGCGATGAAAGAAACGCTGTATTTATTATCGTCTAAGACTAACCGTGATCGCTTGTTAGATTCGGTTGAAGAAATTTCGCAGACTAAATTCAGTGAGCGAGCCCTGTTGGCATGAAGTTGGCGTTTTCAGATAACGGTTGGGATGATTATTTGCATTGGCAGGCGCACGATAAGAAAATCCTCAAACGGATTAATCTGTTGTTAGAAGATATTCGCTGTAATCCTGATAACGAACATGGCTTAGGAAAGCCAGAACGCTTGAAAGATAACCTAACTGGCTATTTTTCGCGTCGCATTACGGCAGAACATCGGCTGATTTATACCTTTGTTGCTGACTTTATTGTGGTTGCGCAATGTCGCTATCATTATTAGGAAACGCTAATATGCTAGTTCTTTGGTCTGATTTGGTTGTTTGGCTGTTGGTTGCCAGTTTAATCGGCTTTGCGATTAGCCTTAAACGCGATGCCTTAGCGCGCGCACGCTGGAAGGCGGTGATTCACAGTCATACCGCGTTGGCATCGACGGTGATCTTGCTGTTCTTTGTGCTGATTGCGCTTGCTGATTCAATCCATTGGCGTACCAGCGATCCTTATCGACCTGTTGTCAGTTTGTTAGATGTGTCGTTGGGTAATATCGCCACGGGACAAGAAAAAAGCTATTCTGCGCCTTTTGCCGTGGTTGGCTTGTGGCAAGAAAGCAAACAAGCGGATGATGGCAAAGTATTACGAGCACCCGTACCCCTAGTTCATGCTGGCGTGCATCTGGCAAAGCCTAACGATTTAGGTCTGGATGTGGCAAGAAAATCGCTGATTTGGCTGATGATGGGCGCGTTTATGGCGGGATTCTTTATTTTATTATTCTCGCCATTAACCTTGTTTAGAACGCCCGGTATTCCGTGGCGGACAGCGGCTATTACCTTGCTCATCATGGTTTCTGTGTTCGCTTGGCTGTGGGGAATGGGGCAGAGTTATCATGTGTTGGGTACAGGAAAAGTTGGGCAAGATGTACTTTACGAGAGCTTTAAGGGCGTACGAACTGGGGTGCTTATCGGCGGCTTAACGACTTTGCTCACCTTGCCATTTGCCATTGTGTTGGGAATTGCAGCAGGCTATTTTAAGGGCTGGGTCGATGATGCGGTGCAATATGCCTACACCACACTCAACGCTGTCCCTGGGGTATTGCTCATTGCCAGTGCCATGTTGTTAGCGCAGCTGTATTTGGCGCAACATGCCGAGCTATTTGCCAGCGAGCAAGAACGTGCCGATGTCCGTTTATTATTAGTCTGTTTGGTGTTGGGGCTGACTGGTTGGACAGGATTAGCACGCATTTTACGTGCCGAATCGTTCAAATTACGCGAGATGGAATTTGTTAAAGCAGCTAAAGCCTTTGGTGTGTCGCATTCGCGTATTATCGGGCGACATTTATTGCCCAATGTCGGGCACTTAATTCTCATTGCGGTAGTGCTTGATTTTAGCGGGCTGGTATTGGCAGAAGCGGTGTTGTCATATGTCGGTATTGGCGTTGATCCAACGATGCCAAGCTGGGGTAATATGATTAACCTTGCACGGCAAGAACTCAACCGAGAACCCGTTGTGTGGTGGAATTTATTGGGTGCATTTATTGGTATGTTTACCTTAGTGCTCTCTGCTAACCTATTAGCGGATAGAATTGCGCAAGTATTTAACCCCAGAGCAGCAGGGTAGTTGGGGATTGATATTACCCATTAAAAACCATAAACTACGATTGTGGCAATTTGCATCATAAAGGAGCTTAAGGATGAGTGTTTCAATTCGTATCGATGATGCCTTGTATCAGAAGGCAAAAAGTACTGCCAAAAGTGAAATGCGTTCTATTTCGCAACAAGTTGCTTTTTGGGCAAAAGTAGGTCAAACAGCACTGGATAACCCAGACTTACCAATTGATTTTATTAAAGAAAGTTTGCTTGCTCTGTCAGAGCCAAAGCATGATGCAACGCCATTTGTTCCAAGAAATAAGATATTATGAGTTGGACGGTTTTTCAAACCAAACGATTCACTCGAATTTACAAAAAACTGCACGATAATGTTGCAATTAGCGTCGATGAAGCTATCGATATTATTGTTAACTCGCCCAAAATTGGTGAAAAGAAAAAGGGTGATTTAGCAGATCTTTATGTTTATAAGTTTCG
>DYST01000017.1:0-21570 GCA_020726325.1 Thiomicrospira cyclica
TCACGATCATTGCGTGGTTTTTGCTGATCGCTGAAGATGTCTGATGTAAAAAGTCGTTATACCACAATATTGGCATCTTGTTTTCCAAGCGAAACAGATTCATAGCAAGTAACTTATTCCACACAAAGCGATTCGCACCTAATGCTTGATTGAGGTGGTCAAGATGCTTGTGTTTTGGTTCTAGTCTAAACCGATAGCCTTGTAATCTTTTCATGGCTTAATTATACTTGGTCTAATTTATTTGATCAATACATTTTATGACTAAAAACCAAGATATTAGGCATGGTAGACACTGTGTTTTTATGCTTCACGTTCATTTTGTCTTTGTAACAAAATGCCGACGTGATGTGTTCAGCAAAACCATCCTTAACGACCTTAAGGAAACCTTTGACAGCGTGTGTCAAGATTTCGAAGCAGAGCTGGTGGAATTTGATGGTGAAGACGATCACGTTCATTTGCTGGTTAACTATCCGCCCAAGGTGTCGATTGTGAAGCTGGTGAATAGCTTGAAAGGAGTATCGAGCCGCATGATACGCAAGAAGAACCATCCAAGCATCAAAGCAAAACTTTGGGGCAATATGCTGTGGAGCCCGAGTTACTTTGCAGCAAGTTGCGGCGGTGCGCCTCTTGAGATCATCAAGCAATACATTCAGCAACAAGACACACCTCACTAGCAAGGTTCGCTGCGCGAAGCACCTTATATCCTCGGGCTGAACCCCGAGGTTTTACGGTGCGGGTGATAAAACGTCAAATACCGAACGCCTTATATCCCCATGGATAAATCTAGGGGCTTTATAGCGAGTTTTGGTAAGATTTTATTTTCTTTGGATTTTGCCCTCCTACTTGCGCCAAAGCCGCGTCTGCGCTATCTTGCACCTTTTAACCAATTCGGGCAGAGATAAGCAATGACACAGCTAAAAAAGGTAAAAGTCGGTATTGTTGGTGGTACAGGCTATACAGGTTCAGAATTACTGCGCTTATTAGCGCGTCATCCACAAGCAGAAGTTACCGCCATTACGTCTCGCGGTGAGGCTGGTGTGCTCGTAGCACAACTTTTTCCGAGCTTGCGCGGTGAGCTTGACCTTGCTTTTACCACACCTGATGAATCCAACTTAACCGCTTGTGATGTGGTTTTCTTTGCCACCCCACACGGTGTTGCTGCTGCGCAAGCTGGCGCACTAACGGCGGCTGGCGTAAAAGTGATCGACTTAGCTGCCGATTTTCGTTTACAAGATTTAGTCCTGTGGGAAAAGTGGTACGCACATAAGCACCCTGCCCCCGAACTTGTGCCAGCGTCGGTTTATGGCTTACCCGAAGCCAATCGTGATGCCATTCGCAATGCCAAGATCATTGCCAATCCAGGGTGTTACCCAACAGCAACACAACTCGCGCTCATGCCGCTCATCGAAAATAACTTAATTGATGTTGCTGATATTGTTGTCGATGCCAAATCGGGCATTTCAGGTGCAGGTCGTGGCGCGAAAGTCGATATGCTCTTTGCTGAAACATACGATAGCTTCAAAGCTTACGGCTTAAATGGTCATCGTCATCTACCCGAAATCGAAGAACGCCTGAGTATTATGGCAAACAAACCTGTTAATATTACTTTCGTACCACACTTATTACCCATCATTCGTGGCATCGAAATTACGGCTTATGCCAATTTAACACAAGAAATAACCCTGAACGAGTTACAACAGCTATTTGAAACACGCTACGCCAACGAATCTTTTGTTGATGTCATGCCAACAGGTAGCACACCAGAAACACGTACCGTTAAAGGCACAAATCATTGCCGTTTAGCGATCTATCGTCCTCAAGGTCGCAACAAAGTAGTGGTTACTTCAGTTATCGATAACTTGACGAAAGGTGCTGCAGGACAAGCCGTGCAAAATATGAATATCTTATTTAATCTACCCGAAAGCATGGGCTTAGATACCATCGCCTTATTACCATGATAGAATAGCAACATAACGAAACAACAAGGGCTACCACCATGACCACTGAATTTACTCCCGTTAATTTTACCGATAACGCTGCTCATAAAGTTAAAAGTTTATTAGAAGAAGAAAACAACCCTGAATTAAAACTGCGCGTTTATATTACAGGCGGTGGCTGTTCTGGTTTTCAGTACGGCTTCACCTTCGACCCCACCATTAACGAAGACGACACAAGTGTCGAAAAAGAAGGGGTGATGTTACTGATCGACTCAATGAGTTTTCAGTATTTAGTTGGTGCCAAAATCGACTATTTAGAAGATTTATCGGGTGCGCGTTTTGTCATCGAAAACCCTAACGCTACAACCACTTGCGGCTGTGGTTCATCATTTGGTGTATAACTAAGGAAAAGCAATCAATGACAATGGAATATATCCCTGGACTCGCAGGCGTACCTGCAACCGAATCAAGCATTTCTTATATTGATGGTCAAGAAGGCATTCTCAGCTACCGGGGTTATTCCATTGCTGATTTAGCAAAATACTCATCCTTTGAAGAAACCTCGTTACTATTACTAACAGGCAACTTACCATCGGAAACTGAGTTAGAAAGATTCACCTGCAAACTAGGTGAAAATCGTCGTGTTAAATATAATGTACGCCAACTCATGAAATGTCTGCCCGCAACCACCCACCCGATGCATATGTTGCAGACAGTGGTTGCCTCCCTAGCAAGCTTCTACCCCTCAACTGCCTATATGGCAGGTGATGAAAATGATGCGACTTATATTCGCGAAGTTTCCGAAAATATTCTTGCTCATATGGGGACGCTAGTCGCCATGTGGGAACATTTACGCTATGGCTATGACCCTATTTCGCCACGCAAAGATTTATCTTACGCTGGCAATATGCTATACATGCTCTCAGGAAAAGAACCAGACCCTGTATGGGAACGCCTGCTCGACGCTTGTCTCATTTTGCATGCTGAACACACCATTAACGCCTCGACTTTTACCGCATTAGTCACAGGCTCAACCCTTGCTAACCCTTGCTCAGTCGTCTCGGCTGCCATTGGCTCACTGTCTGGTCCTTTGCATGGTGCTGCCAATGAAAAAGTAATTAGCATGCTTGAAGAAATTGGCGATGCCACTAATGCTCGTGCCTATATCGAGAAGCGTCTTGCTAACAAACAAGTCATCTGGGGTATGGGACATCGTGAATACAAAACCAAAGACCCACGTGCTGCCATTTTGCAACAACTCATCCAAGAAGAGTTGATTAATAAAGGCGGAAAACTGAGCAAACTCTTTGAAACCGCATTAGTTGTCGAAGAAGTCTGTAAAGAACTGTTGGCACATAAGGGGGTTTACCCTAACGTCGATTTTTACTCGGGTATTTTGTATCGTGAAATGGGTTTTGATCCTGCGTCTTACACACCCATTTTTGCTGTTTCGCGTTCGGCAGGTTGGCTAGCGCATTGGCATGAGCAGTTGAAAAAGAACAAAATTTATCGTCCTACCCAAGTTTATCATGGCGAATACAATCGCCAATACTTGCCCATTACAGAGCGTTAATCATGACTGCACAAGATTTCATTAAAGCACTCAATGCGGGTACTACCGATTTTGAAGACTGCATCGCCATGATTGCTGAAAACTTTGATTACACACCCACGCGTTTCAAAAATGGCTTATCAGAAACAGCGATAACGAATGAAGCAGGTAAAAATGAAGGCTCATGCAAGATATTTGCCTTCGCCAAACTCATGGACTTAGATGAAGCGCGTACCTTAAAATGTTTTGGACGCTTTTATCAAGATGTACTCAGCACACCCGAAGCAAGCGACCATCAAAATATTAGAAATTTTATGAAAGATGGCTGGATTGGCATTGTTTTTGATAGCAATGCATTGCACCTAAGATAATTCACGATAACCTATAAAAAATACAATACAAAGAGGATTCATGCATGATGAACAAGCTATCCATTCGTACTAAATTGATTTTACTGATTGCATTTGCCATTCTTGCTATGGTTAGCGTGGCGCAATTCAATTGCTACATCTACATGAAACCTTGATAATAGACAAACAAACACAACTGTTACGGGTTACCGATCTCGTTTTTAATCAACTACAACGCTATGAAAACCAAGTTAAAGTTGGGGAGATTTCTCGCGAAGAGGCGTTAGTACAAGCACGTTCTTGGTTAAAACAAACCCGCTATGGTAATAATGACTACTTTTGGATTCAAGACGCACACCCGAATATGATTATGCACCCCTTCAACGCAAAGTTGGATGGTACGGATATTTCCAATAATACCGACAAGCGCGGCAAGAAACTCTTCATCGAGATGATCCAGACCATTCAAAATAATAAAGGTAGTGGTTTTGTCGAATACTATTGGCCAAAACCGGGAGAAGAAGTCCCTGTCTCTAAATTATCTCATGTGCGCGAGTTCGCGCCTTGGGGCTGGATTATTGGGACTGGCATTTATATTGATGATGTCAATGCCGACTTTATTGCTGCGACATCTCGTGCTGCCATTATCATTGTGGGCAGTATCTTCATTATGCTCTTGGTTGGTTTATTGGTCATGCATGGCATTGGTCAAAGTATCAATCGTATTCAAAAGCTGATGCATAATATCGCCCAAGGTGGTGATTATAGCAAACGCCTCAATCCTAAAGGCGATACAGAATTAGACCAGTTAGGTAAGAGCATGGATGTCATGTTTAATGCTATCCAGACAGCCATTAAACAAGTTGAGACGGTTGTCGGCGCTGGCGCACAAGGTGATTTTAAACAGCGCGTTAACGCTGAATTTAGTGGTGATCTACGTCAACTGCAAGAAAGTGTTAATCATGCTATGCAGATGATGGATACGAATATGCAGGCAACACTACAAGTCATGCAAGGTGTTGCTAATGGCGACTTTAGTATACGCATGGATACGCGTGCTGCAGCCAGCATTCGTAATGAGGTAGATCGCGCCATGAATATGCTACAAAGCGTTGTCAGTGATGTGATTAAAGTAGCACAAGAATTATCACAATTCGATCTCAGTAATAGACGAACGCTCAAGGTTGATGCGCAAACGGATATTGGTCGTTTAGGCAGCAGCATTAACGAAATGGTTAATAATTTGTCTCACGGCATTGAAGAGATTCAGCATGTGTCTGCAGCACTAGCGGCTGGGGATTTGAGTCAATTTATCACGGGCAGCTATAAAGGTGAGTTGGCTAAACTGAAAGACAGTATTAACCGCATTCAACGTAGCTTGCGCGAAGCTGTCTTACAAATTATCGACTCAAGCCAAACGGTTACTCAAAATAGCATGGTCGTTTCCACCTCTAGCACAGAACTGGCACAGCGCGTTCAAGAACAAGCAGCTTCGGTGGAAGAAACAGCTGCCACACTAGAACAGGTAACGGGACAAATTGCAACCGCTGCCAGTACCGCCAACCATGCAAGCGAACTCGTTGCTCGGGCATTAAGCCAAGCAGAAACAGCAGGTCAAAATATGACACAAACACTATCCGCCGTTGATAAAGTTCGCCTTGCTAGTGAACGTATTGGTGATATTGTTGGTTTAATTGACAGCATTGCCTTTCAAACAAATCTACTGGCACTTAATGCATCAGTAGAAGCCGCGCGAGCAGGAGAGCATGGCAGAGGCTTTGCCGTCGTTGCCAGTGAAGTGCGAGAGTTAGCAGAAAGAGCTGGCAGTGCAGCCAAAGAAATTAAAAGCCTTATTAGCAGTACCAATAGCGATATTCATGGTATGGCGCGACTGGCTAATCAGTCGGGAGAACAGTTGCATAATATTCGTCAACAAGTGCGACAAGCTGCCAGTTTAGTAAGCACTATGGCAAACTTTTCAACCGAACAAGCCGCTGCCATTCAGCATATCTATCAGGCGATGCAACAAATGGATATCGTCACCCAACAAAATGCGCAAATGGTCGAGTCAACCAATCAAACCGCTGCTAAATTACAAACAGAAGCAAAAATTATGCAAAGCGTTATTAATCGCTTTCAAGTGAGACGTGAACAAAAAGCATCTGAACCAAACGTGAGTCACAGTGTTTCAGAAGAAAACGAAGCTGAGATAGAAAACCCCCAAGCAGAGCTACTTGCCTTACCAGAACCACAGTAACAAATGGTCAATTAGGCTAAAAACTGATCAATCTGCCGTAATGTTTTCATAAGTGCATCTTGCAGTATCTCTGCTAGAACCTCACCCTAAAAAGAAATAACGAGCAGCTAGCAGCCTGTCGGACTCAGCTGCTAGCAAGCATTCAATTCAGCTTAATTCGATAATATCGTCCCAACAATTCCCGCTTGAACAGGTGGCGAGACAGCATAACCTTGGATACCATCGACACCCATCTTTGCTAAACGTTGCCACAAGTCATCACTTGATACAAATTCAGCCACGACCAACAACCCCATCCGATGCGCAAACTCAACCAAGCCCAAAACAACATTTTCTTTACTAATATCTTTTGCCATTGCTTGAATCAGTGAGCCATCAATTTTTAAGACCTGAGCTTGTAACCCTGAAATATGGGCAAAATTTGCATAACCACTACCAAAATCATCAATCGCAACACTGCAACCCAAAGCACGAAAGGGTGCTAACGCCATTAACATCTGTTCGTAAGAGGTAATTTCTTCCGACTCCAGAACCTCCAAAGTCAAACGATGACCAACCTCATAATGGCGGACCAAATCAAGCAATATCTTTAAGTGGTCACTGTGACGGAAGTCATCCTCTGCCAAATTCAGCGTAAAAAACTCCGCTCGATCTGCAAATAAAGCGCATGATTTTTTAAACATCACCTGAGTTAAATGCAGGTATTCCCGCGTATGACGAACCGCATCTAAAAACAGTCCGGGGGCAATGAGCTGACCTTGATCGTCACGCAAGCGTAACAGACACTCATATTTATCGACGACACCCAAACTTTGGTTATAAATGGGTTGAAACACAGGTTCTATTCGATCTTCTGCGAGGGCTTGACGTACTTTTTCTAACCACTCTTGTGCCTGCTGGTAGCGTTGACGCTCACGCCAGCCAGCATCATATTCCAGCACCAACAAATGTTGCTTACGCGCACGATTAATCGCCATCGCTGCTTGTAATAATAATTGCTCTTCATCATCGACCTCTTCATCCCATAAAGAGAAGCCACCCGCAACCATAACAGGAATCCGTGACCCCAAAACAACTAAGTCCCGCTGATTTAAATCTGTTAACAACCAATGAGCACGAGATTGCCAGACACTGGCATTGGCTTCATCATCAAATAGCTGATAAGCAAATTCAGAACCCGATAAACGATAAGGACCAATCAACCCAGGTAATTGATGACATTCTTCGCGCAATCTTTCCGCAAAAGACTGTAAATAGGCATCACCAAACTGAATACCATAGACTTCATTAAGACGACCAAACTCTAAAATCTTAACTAATAAAATTCCCTGCGGTGAATAGGTTGTCATATCCTTAATGAGTTTCACACGATTAGGAAGCTTTGTTGTCATATCCGTAACCAACTGTTGCTGCATCGTCATTTCTGCATCAACATGACTACTAATATCATCAAAAACAACCACAAAATAAGTCATCTCTTGATAGTCAAAACAACGTGTTCGCACCATAAAATGATAATCAACGCTCGCTTTGCGCATCAAAACACGATAATCACGTTCTAATGCTAAATTTACCCAATTGGGATGCTGATGCTCAAAATAAAGATAACCTAAAGCATCAACATGCGTCATGAATAAATCACAGATACAATGATGGGCTTGCTTAAAAGCATCTAGCGTTGAAAACTGAGGAAAGAAACGCAATAAGGAATCATTAGCATCGATCATTTCAATGCCATTGGTTAATAGTGTCATTGCTGGCTGAGCATCAAGCACTGCTCGCATATAGGCACGATCTTCTGCCAAAGTGCGCATATTTTCTGTGAGCTGGATATGCTGCGCGTACAAACGCTGACTCAACTGATAGCTGTGTTGCCAAGATAGCCATATCCTGACTACCTGTTAACTGAATAGAGCTTTGCTGATTAACAGATAACTGAGCTAAAAAATTCAAAATACTTACCATCGGCTTCAAAACCAGATGCCGTAAACGCCACCAGAGTAAAAAAGCAGACAATAACCATAATCCAATAACCAGCATCAGCAACAATTGCTCTGAATGACGTACATCTGCAAGAATCTTTACCACATTAGGACGCACTTCTATCTGCCATTGCCACGGTAAAAAGTCTTTCCGCGTTAGCCATTCGTCATCAATCAGTGCTTGTCCTTGCTGAATATACTGCCAAGACTCCCCATCCCACAACCAACGCCAACCCGCCTGCTTATCATGAATAGCTAAAGCTCCCTGCCAATCACCGATTAAACTTTTGAGCAATAAGATACTTTCTTCCTGCACAACAGCTTGTAACGCTTGATAACGCGATTGATCGCCCTGACTCGATAATAATTGATATTCAAAACGACCACGTAATAAAGCGTAGTGCTTATCGGCTTGCGCTTGTGCAGATGCAATGGCATCAATATATGCTTGTTCGTGTAAACGTTCGAATAAAATAAAACCAATAACAACAGCAAAAATAAGCATTACACTTAATACAGGAAATAAAAGCAGCCAACGCAAGGAGTTTGTTTTTTTCAATAACATTAAGGCGACTCCTGAATAAACTGGGTAATCAAGGGCTCAATTACCTTCGCGTCTGTTTCAAAGCCATAACGAAAAGCGACATACCATGGATGACGCACATCTGCTGATTTAGCCTGCGCAAAAGCCAAACGCAAACTCTGTTGCTGCTCGGCATTAACCAAGCGAGGATTCACCAACCAAACAAAAGCAGGCATTTGCGGTGATATTGACAATACTTTAAGTGGCAACCAAGAAAAACGTTCATAAACTTGTCGCGCAATAATACCCGCTGTCATTTCGCCCAACATAACAGAAATAATGACGTTTTGATGACTGCCCGTAAATCGTCCATTAATTTCATGAGCATCCACACCGAACAGACTCGCAATGCCTGTCACGCCAACAGAGCCGCAGGTAGATAGGGGTTGTGTCAATGCTACTGACTGACGTAAAGACAGACTCGCGCTATGCGTATATTCTTTTCGAGCAAAGAGCACGCAATGGTAATCAGTACGACCCGTAGCATCCTGCGTCATTGCTAAAATCTGCGCTTCAGGACGATGCGCTAAGACTTCTTTTAGCACATGAGGACCAACCCAAAGCATGGCCAACTCATCGCGCTCAAAGCGTGCAATCATCTGTGCGTAGTCAGGCTCAAGCGCGACAGACAAAGACTGTCCGCTATTCTTTGCTAACCAATCATTAAAAGCTTGGAACTCTTTCTCACGCTCACTCGAGTGCTCTAACAAAGTAGGCGACCACAACAAAGCATCAGATGCACAGACTATCGTGGCAAATCCCGCGCTCGAAAAAAACAAACTCGCTACGAGCAAAAAATGAAGAAATTGAAAACGAGAACAAAAAATAAACATACAACCTCATCACCGTTTTTTTATTTTATAACTATACAATAAACAGCAAGAAACGAGTACGCATTAACCGTAGAATACTACTGATTAATTCAATCGACTTGATATAACACAAGTTAATTAAATGCGTATTTCTGATGAGCAGAAAAGAATGCAAAAATACGTAAATAATCGTTAAAAAATAGCAAAATGGGTTGCTTCAAGCAACCCAATTTATTATTGAATTTTTAGGTAGGCATAACCCTGCATTTGCAAGTCAGCAATCGTCACCACACCAGAAGGCGTTAAACTCACACCCTCGTAAAGTTTCGCTTTATCTAGAGCAATTTCATCGCGCGTTTTATCACACAACACAGCCTTTACGCCTTTAACCTTAATCAAGGCATCTAAACGCCCTTTCAATTCTGTACGACGATTTAACAACGCTTTATCGGCAACATAAGGCGTGCCTTTTAGCGCATCATCCGTCACGAAACGAATACCCTGCCCAACAAAAACAACACTGACTTCATAATCACGCAAATCACCTTCATAGGCATTGAGCAAATTATTGACAGAGGTTAGCGTTGCCGAGTAACGCGTTACATCATTAAAATCAACATGATACACAACCTTTGCAGGCGCGGCCCATGCAGAAAGCGTCATCATGGTCAAAACTGCAACCAATAAACCTTTTAATCTATTCATATCTATCTCCAATCATGTAAAAGCCCAGACACAAGTATACCCAAAAACAAAACCCCGTCACTAGGACGGGGCAGCTTAATTTTAGGCGAAACTAAAATTAATTCACTTTCTGATTCAAAGCACCAGAAAGGTAACGTGCTTGCATTTCTTCTAAACCAACCGCTTTGATTTTAGAAGCGTGACCAGCACAACCGAAAGCTTCAAAACGTGCCACGCAGATGCCCATCATTGCATCTTCAGCCGCTTTGTAGAATTTACGTGGGTCGAAGTTAGACGCATTTTCAGCTAAATGCTTACGAATCGCACCAGTAGAAGCCATACGTAAGTCAGTATCGATATTTACTTTACGCACACCATACTTGATGCCTTCAACGATTGCTTCAACAGGCACACCGTAAGTGTTACCCATATCGCCACCGTAGTTGTTGATGATTTCTAACCACTCTTCTGGTACAGAAGAAGAACCATGCATCACCAAGTGAGTTGTTGGGATACGAGCATGAATTTTCTTGATCTGATCAATTTTTAATACATCAGCAGAAGGCTTAGACGTAAATTTGTAAGCACCGTGAGAAGTACCCACAGCAACTGCTAAACAGTCAACGTTGGTATCTTTAACGAACTGGTAAGCTTCTTCTGGATCTGTCAACAATGAAGAGTGATCTAACACGCCTTCAGCACCATGACCATCTTCTTCGCCCATCATGCCTGTTTCTAATGAACCCAAGCAACCTAATTCGCCTTCAACAGAAGCGCCGCAAGCGTGCGCCATGTTCACAACAGCACGTGTAATGTTCGCATTGTACTCGTATGAAGCTGGTGTTTTCGCATCAGCCATCAACGAGCCGTCCATCATCACAGAAGTAAAACCAGACTGAATCGCACGTAAGCAAACGCCTTCGTCAGAACCATGATCTTGGTGCATCACCACTGGAATATGTGGATACATTTCAACAGCACCTTGAATCAAGTGACGCAACATAGGTTCGCCAGCATACTTACGCGCACCAGCTGAACCTTGCAAAATAACAGGAGAGTTACACTTGTCCGCAGCACGCATAATTGCACGAACTTGTTCCATGTTATTCACGTTAAACGCTGGCATACCAAAACTGTGTTCGGCTGCATAGTCCATTAATTCACGCAAAGTAATCATTGCCATTATGAGAAATCCTCTAGGTTAGTTAACAAAAATAAGACTGTTTTTACTTGCCGACTTCGACAATTAATAATACGTTAGTGCCACCCATAATACCGCGATGCTTACCACGCGTTACCAAAACTTTATCACCATCTTGAACCGCGCCTTTACGCTTCAATTCGTTAATCATATTCGGCACAACATCATCACTTTCCATGCCTTCATAGCTAAACGCCATCGGATAAACACCACGATAAAGCGTTACTTTTTGACGTGTTTTAGCATGAGGAGTCATGGCATAAACGGGAATACCTGAAGAAATACGTGACATCAATAAAGCGGTGCTACCCGACTCGGTTAAAGCCGCAATCGCACGCACATTAAAATGGTTAGCAATATACATTGCACCCATGGCAATACTTTCATCGGTTGCTTGGAATACCTGATCGATACGGTGCGTCGAAATACGCGTTTCACGTTGTTTTTCAGCTTCTAAACAAATACGACCCATTGCCTCGATCACAATGTGCGGATGCTTACCTGTTGCCGTTTCACCCGACAACATCACCACATCCGTACCATCAATCACCGCATTGGCAACGTCAAACACTTCGGCACGTGTTGGGATGGCATTGTCGATCATTGTCTCCATCATTTGCGTTGCCGTAATGGCAATTTTATTCAAATGACGCGACATCTTAATAATTTTCTTTTGCATCGCTGGCAATTGTGCATCGCCAATTTCGACACCCAAATCACCACGCGCAATCATCACCGCATCCGATGCACGAATAATTTCTTCTAACGTCGGGTCTTGTACTGCTTCAGCACGTTCAATTTTAGAAACGATACAGGCATACAAACCAGCCTCATTTGCTAAACGACGGCACTCATTCACATCTTCCGCACTACGTGGGAAAGAAAACGCCAAGTAATCGGCTTGAATTTGTGCTGCTGAAACGATGTCTTCTTTGTCTTTTTCTGTAATCGCCGCTGCCGACAAGCCGCCACCTAACAGGTTAATACCCTTATTATTCGATAACTTACCACCGACAATGACTTTACACTCAACACGTTCACCGATAACACGCACCACTTCGAGAACAATACGACCATCATCAAGTAATAAACGATTGCCTGTTTTTACTTCACCTGGTAAGGTTTTATAATCTAAGCCAACACCGCTCATATCGCCATCTAAACGACCAATGCTATTATCTAACGCAAAGGCAACTCCGTCTTCTAAAAAGACAGAACCTTCCTTAAAGCGTGAGATACGGATTTTAGGACCCTGTAAATCGACTAACACACCGACTTCAGAACCTAACGCCTTTGCACGCTCACGCACATAACGCGCACGTTCAATATGTTCTACAGCCGAACCATGTGAAAAGTTGATACGCACAACATCCAAACCAGCCAAAATCATTTTATCGATCATACCTGGCGCATCAGTCGCTGGACCTAAGGTTGCTAAAATCTTAGTACGACGTGGACTTTTTCTATCTTTAATCATCTTTTTTCCTAAACGGTCATTAAATTGATTCAATCTGTCTGGCAATCCACCCTTAGGCGCATAACCAGTCAGACTGGTAAAAAATTGGGATCTTGTCAAACAGACAAAATCCCAACTCGAATTACTGCGCAGCGCGTTCGTTTAAGATCGCAACAGCAGGCAATTCTTTACCTTCCAAAAACTCTAAGAAAGCACCACCACCTGTAGAGATGTAAGATACTTTATCTTCGATATCATATTTTTGAACAGCAGCAATGGTATCACCACCGCCAGCAAGCGTGAACGCCTTAGTATTCGCAATTGCCATGGCAATTGCCTTAGTGCCTTCACCAAACTGATCGAACTCAAATACGCCTACAGGACCATTCCAAACCACAGTGCCCGCATTCATGATAATGTCAACAATTTCTTGTGCAGCCAAAGGACCAATATCAAAAATCATATCGTCATCAGCAACATCGGTTGCCGCTTTTTGAATCGCTGGCTCGCTCGGATCGAACTTTTTACCCACAACAACATCTTGCGCGACAGGAATCGATGCACCACGAGCCGCCATCTTAGCACTGAGCATTTGAGCTGTTGGCACTAAATCATCTTCACACAAAGAATTACCGACGTTATTGCCGACAGACTTAATGAAGGTGTTGGCAATACCACCACCAACAACCAACTGGTCAACTTTATCAGCCAAACTTTCTAGTACAGTCAACTTAGTTGATACCTTAGAACCACCAACGATTGCCACTAAGGGACGTGCTGGTGCTAACAATGCTTTTTGCAACGCATCTAATTCTTCAGTCAGCAACAAACCAGCACAAGCAACTGGTGCAAACTTAGCCACACCATATGTTGAACCTTCAGCACGGTGCGCCGTACCGAAAGCGTCCATCACGAATACATCGCATAATGCAGCGTATTTTTGTGCAGTTTCATCTAGGTTCTTCTTTTCGCCTTTGTTAAAGCGAACGTTTTCTAACAGGACTAGCTCACCTTGCGCAACATCAAAACCACCGTCAACCCAGTCTTTTACCAAGCGAACTGGCTTGCCCAACTTAGCAGACAAGTCCGCCGCAACAGGTGCAAGTGAGTTCTCTTGTGAGAACTCACCTTCTTCTGGACGACCTAAGTGCGACATCACCATCACTTTAGCGCCAGCGTTCATTGCTGCTTCAAACGTCTTCATTGATGCTTTGATACGCGCATCAGAAGTGACTTTGCCATCTTTAACAGGAACGTTCAGGTCAGCACGAATTAACACGCGCTTACCCTTCAGATCCAAATCAGCCATACGAATAAATGACATACGTTAGATTCCTAGTTATTTAGCAACATGTTCAACTAAACGCATCAGGTTACAGGTGTAACCATACTCGTTGTCGTACCAAGCAATTACTTTGACGAATGTAGGATCTAAAGACAGACCTGCTTTCGCATCAAAAATAGATGGGTGCGCATCACCACGAAAATCTGTAGAAACAACAGATTCTTCTGTGTAGCCCAATACGCCTTTCATCGCGCCTTCAGAAGCTGCTTTCATCGCTGCACAAATTTCTTTGTAAGATGCTGGCTTTTCTAATTCAACCGTCAAGTCAACAACAGAAACGTCTGACGTTGGTACGCGGAAAGAAACACCTGTTAACTTGCCGTTTAATGAAGGCAATACGACGCCCACAGCTTTAGCAGCACCTGTCGAAGATGGGATGATGTTTTCTAAAATACCACGACCACCGCGCCAATCTTTAGAAGAAGGACCGTCAACTGTTTTTTGTGTTGCTGTTGCAGCATGAACAGTAGACATCAAACCGCGCTTGATACCAAAGTTATCGTTCAATACTTTTGCCACAGGCGCTAAACCGTTTGTGGTGCAAGAAGCAGCAGAAACAATCGCTTGACCCGCGTATTCATCATGGTTAACACCATAAACAAACATGGGCGTTGCATCTTTAGAAGGTGCCGACTGAACGACTTTCTTCGCGCCTGCCTTGATGTGCGCCATGCAAGACTCTTCAGTTAAGAAGAAACCTGTTGCTTCGATCACGATGTCAACACCGACTTCGTCCCACTTCAAGTTTGCAGGATCACGCTCAGCAGTTAAACGAATCTTCTTACCGTTAACAACCATTGCGTTACCGTCAACCGAAACATCACCATTGAAACGACCGTGAACTGAGTCATACTTAAGCATATAAGCTAAATAATCTGGCTCTAACAAATCGTTGATTGCAACGATTTCGATTTCTGGAAAATCTTTTGCTGCGGCACGAAACACCATACGGCCAATACGACCGAAACCGTTAATACCAACTTTAATTGCCATAGAAGGACTCCTTAAAAGATTAAAATTAAAAACTTAAACCGTCACCCTGCCACTCCGAAAGCGGCAGGGTTTTTTAGCAATTAGTGGCAACTACCGCAACAACCATCTTCACAACCATCGTCTAATAAATCTAATGCTGTATTCACAACATTTTCAACCGTAAAGCCAAAGTGCTTGAACAGAACATCTGCAGGTGCAGATTCACCGAAGGTATCGATACCAACAACAGCACCATCTAAGCCGACGAACTTACGCCAGTAGTCACTGATACCTGCTTCGATCGCCACGCGCTCACGGATGTAAGAAGGCAACACCATTTCACGGTATTCTTCTGACTGGGCAGTGAACATCTCAGCACATGGCATCGAAACAACACGCGCCTGAATGTCATCAATTGCTAATTGTTCAGCAGCCTTCACAGCCAAGCCAACTTCAGAACCTGTTGCGATCAAGATCACATCTGGCTCACCATTGGTGTCACGCAGGATGTAACCACCCTTCTCGATGTTTTTAACTTGTTCTTCTGTTCTTGCCATCGGTGTGAGGTTTTGACGAGAGAAAATCAAGGCCGTTGGTGCAGCTGAACGCAATACCGCCATTTTCCAAGAAACAGCAGACTCGATCGCATCACACGCACGCCATGTTTGGAAGTTAGGAATCGCACGCATGGTTGCAATTTGTTCAACAGGTTGATGCGTTGGACCATCTTCACCCAAACCAATTGAGTCGTGCGTATAAACGTAGATCGTACCAATTTTCATCAACGCAGACATACGTAAGGCATTACGCATGAACTCCATAAACATTAGGAAGGTTGCACCGTATACTTTAAAACCACCATGCAACACCATTCCGTTCATCATATGCGCCATACCGAACTCACGCACACCCCAAGAGAGGTAGTTACCGTTGGCATTATTTTTATTAACTTTAACCGTTCCAGACCAGTTGGTTAGGTTAGAACCTGTTAAGTCAGCAGAGCCACCAAATAACTCTGGTAACAATGGCCCCATTGCTTCAATGGCATTTTGCGATGCTTTACGCGACGCAATATTTGGCATATCGGCTTGTGTTTTAGCAATAAACTTATCCATTTCCACTTCAAAGTTCGCTGGCAATTCACCCGCCATACGACGTTTGAATTCTTTCGCTAAATCAGGATAGTTCTGTTCGTAAGAAGCGAACAATTCGTTCCAAGCAGCTTCTTCTTGCGCGCCTTTCGCTGTGTGATCCCAACCGTCATAGACGTTTTGTGGAATCACGAACGGCTCATGGTTCCAGCCTAGGTTTTCACGTGTTAAGGCAATTTCAGCATCACCCAATGGCGCACCGTGACAATCATGCGTACCACATAGGTTTGGTGAACCAAAACCAATTGTCGTGCGCGTACAAATCAATGTTGGCTTATCTTGGATAGATTTTGCTTCGTGAATCGCCGCATTGATAGCCTCACTACTATGACCATCAACACCACGAACAACATGCCAGCCGTAAGATTCAAAACGACCTGGTACGTCTTGTTCCATCCAGTCACCAATGTGACCATCGATAGAAATATCGTTATCATCCCAGAAAGCAACTAATTTACCCAAACCTAAGGCACCTGCCATCGCAGAAGATTCATGCGACAAGCCTTCCATCAAACAACCGTCACCCATAAACACATAAGTGTGATGGTTTACAATCGCATGTCCTGGACGGTTAAATTGAGCAGCAAGCGTACGTTCCGCAATCGCCATACCAACCGCATTGGTAAGTCCCTGACCTAATGGACCTGTCGTCGTTTCGATACCATCAGCGTAACCATATTCTGGATGTCCTGCTGTCTTTGAGTGGAATTGACGGAAGTTTTTAATATCATCCATGCTCAAATTAAAACCAGTGAGGTGCAATAAAGAATACATCAACATCGAACCATGACCGTTCGACAGCACAAAGCGATCGCGATCAGCCCATTTAGCATTTTTAGGGTTAAACTTCATGTGGCTATTCCACAGAACCTCGGCGATATCCGCCATGCCCATGGGCGCACCAGGATGGCCCGATTTAGCTTTTTGCACGGCATCCATGCTCAAGGCACGGATAGCATTAGCGAGTTCACGACGGTTAGACATAAACAAGTCCTCAAAAGTTTAAAAATAAATCTTGTGCGTCCACTGCTGGACACAATATTGGTATTTTCACCGATTTTATGAAATTGGGCAAGTGGCTACGGAACTGCTTACCCATATTAATACGTTAGAAACAAAAAAACCCCGCGTAAGCGGGGTTTTTTGAGATACGTTAAGGCTTAGTTAGCGCCGTTAATCGTAATTTCTACACGACGGTTCTCAGAGCGACCCGCTTTAGTCTTGTTGCTTGCAACAGGCTTGTCAAAACCGTAACCTTTAGCTTCGATGGCATTAGCAGGAACACCATTCTTAACTAAAGCATCACGTACAGACATAGCACGCTTCAATGACAACTTCTGGTTATAAGCAGCAGTACCGATGTTATCAGTATGACCATCAACCATAACCATATTCAATGTCTTTAAGCTCTTCGCTTCAGCAGCGACTTTAGCAATATCTTTTTCTGCAGCTGGTGTTAACTTAGCACTGTCAAATGCAAATAACGCACCTGCATTGAATGTGTGCTTAGTGATTACTGGCGTAGAAATAGGAGCCGCTTTTGGTGCTGGCACAGCTGCAACAGGAGCAGGAGCTGCTGCTTTTGGTGCAGAAGGGCAAATACCATCTTTTTCAGTCCAAAAAGGCGTGCGTAAACAATTGCCTTGACCATCTTTCACAACAACACCGTTGCTGTCAGACCAGAAAGCTTCACGAGCCATAGATACTTGGGTTGTTGTTGCTGCAATCAAAGCTGCTAACAAAACGATTTTACGCATAGTTGTATTCCTCAAATTAATAAAGCTGATTTTTTCAATAACGGTCTCATAATATCAATTTTGTTGCTTTTTTACAACACGTGAATGCATTAAAGAACACCCTCTACTGAACATAACGACCGAAGGCAAGCGTAAAAAACCTTATTTTTCACAAGTGCCATGAAAAACAACATCGACATGTTTTACAGTGAACTTCGCTGGTAACTTAAAATCTGGCAGCTTAATATCGCTCAGACACAGCATCTCACCTGTGTTTTCACAATAAAAATGCGGATGCTGACCAGCAGCCTCTCCAGCCATAAAGCGCCACACACGATCTTCTGCCGTGATACGATGCGCCAGTCCTTGAGTGACAAGCCAATCTAACACACGATATAAGGTCACTCGATCCATTGGCGTTTGAAAATCGACCAACAGTTCATCGTGTGTCATTGGTTTTTTGGCTTTGATTAGCTTTGCTAACGTTAACACGCGCGCACTAGTCACACGATGACCCAACTCACGTACTTTTTTCTCTGCATCAAGCATAGATTGATCGAGCATTTTATCCCCTTAGACTTTATCTTGTTTATAACCACTGTTTAGATGGTTAATTTTATAAAATTGTAACACAATCATCCAATTTCTAACAAATTTTTAATTAGACAGTGCCGACACTCACCCATGGCAGTACCAAGTGTGTTTTGGCGACTGCAAACATATAAGCAAAAACAAGTAACGCCAACAACCAGTAGATTGCTTTGCGTCCTCGCGTTTTGGCAATACGAAACGCCATGACACCTAAAAAAATATAGACGATCAAAGCGATAATCTTTGCCAAAACCCAGTCTGTTAACGGACTTGTGTTTGTGACAACCAATAAAGCAATCGCTGACAACAAAAGCCCCGTATCAATGATATGAGGCAAAATACGTATCGTCTTCTTTTGAACCCAGAGATCGCCACGTATATGACCTATGCCACGCATAAAAAATCCGAACCCCGACAAGAGTACAAACAAAACATGCAGTTTAACGAACAACATAGCCTTACCATTTCCTTTTTTAATAATCAAAATCGCATGCTAACACAGCTTTTTGCTAGGAATACATAATTCATCATTAAATTTAGGCTGACAGCATGCTACACTAGCCCAAATACATCCATAGAGATTAGGTTAAAATGAAAGTTTATACACAGAATAAATACGAATCTGAAGAAATTCTTGGTAAAATCATTACTGCTTTTGAGAAGCATCGTATTACACCTAACCCAATGAATTTTTTAGTTTGGTATGAATATTTTTTAGGTAGTTATCCCAAGCTGATTGCCGTTCTAGATAACGCGCTACAAAACAGAGATGGCTATACGAATACGCTAGGTGTACGTGTTTATGAAGAATTTTTAAGAGAACAACAGGCGAGCACTTCTGACTTAGAGCGCGCTTTTCGTAGACTCCTTGAGCGCATGGTATCTAAGCTCTTAGATTGGACTAAAAGCATGGATTCGCATACGCAAGAATTAGATTTGTATGTGAGCCAATTAGCAGATAAGCACGATATAGATACAGAAACACTGCGTAATTTAACAGGCAATGTTTTATCAACAACACGATCTATTGTTGCCTCGCAGACGGAAATGCAGCAAGACCTGATTGCTGCAACCAGTCAAATTACGCGCTTGCAAAAAGAGTTAGAAGAAGCACGCGCCGAAGCAATGACCGATATGCTCACTAAGGTTGCTAATCGCCGTTGGTTTGAGCAAGATCTTGAGCTTGCCATGCAAGCAACGAGAGAAAACAACCAGCTTGCTGTCATTTTGATGGATATCGATTTTTTCAAAAAATTCAATGATAATTATGGGCATCTCATTGGTGACGCGGTACTACGTTTTATTTCAAGCATTCTTAAAAAAAATGTCGAGCCATCGCAGCTGGTCGCTCGTATCGGTGGTGAAGAGTTTGCGGTATTAGTACCCAATGCTACGATTGAAGAAGCGTTTTTATTAGCAGAAACTTTACGTACTAAAGTTGCTACAAGTCACTTAAAACGCAAAGATACAGGAGAAACGATCGGCAATATTAATATTTCTCTCGGTATTGCCTCTTATCGTGTTGGAGAAGATTGGGATACCTTGTATCAACGCGCGGATGCCGCGCTCTATGAGTCTAAAAACAATGGACGAAATAAAACAACAATCGCACCACTTTAACCTTATGCGTCATCAATGAACTGAAAGAGAAAATTCCCAATTTTCATAATAGGAATCTGTAATTAATTTATGGTGTCGTTTTTTGGTGTTGTTGCATCTCGCCTCTGCTGGGTGCAACAGGTATCATTTCTGGCAATTGTCGCTCGATTGCTTTCACCACAGAAGCAACGCTGATTTCATGCGCATCAATTCCTAAACGCTGTAACTCTACTTTTAAGCGATTGATGATGCGCTGATCTTCATAAGGCCCCATGCGCAGCACATAAACATTCTGCCCTTTCATTACTTGTGCATTCATTTGCACCAAATAGCCTTTTTGTGCCAAACGCTTACGCTCAGTTTGGGCATCTTGTTCATTGCTCATTGAAACAAGTTGCAAATAGGTTGGCGAGCGTGTACGCACAGGCAATGGCTGAGCACCTGTGACAATCTTCGCTTTAGGTAATTCATGATAAAAACTATAGGTTACACCAGACTGCTGCTGTACTGAAACAGGCTCTAGCTTTTTTACGAGTGTCGATTCCGCACTTCCTTGTTGAACACTTTGCGGCAGACTCGCAACAACCTGTGAGCGCAAAGCTGCTGCTGGGTCTAAACGATTACGTGTTGCCTCATCGATCCAATTCATTTTAAGCGCGAAAGCCAAAAAGAACGGCGCGTACAGCAACCACGCAATACCTGAAAAAATAATTAGGGTCAAACTACCCCACAAACCCCAGCTGACTCGCGTCTGCTTCTTTTGTTGCGCCAAAAGCTGTGCTTGCTGTTGTGCTTTTGCCTGTTCTGCTGCTAAAACTTCTGCCTGCTGACGAGCTAAAGCTTCTTTTTCTTCAGCTTCTTTGCGAATGGCTTTGGGCAAACTTAAACGGCAGGCGGCATCAACAATACGTTGCATTTCTACCGAACGGTCTGCGGTCGATTGACGGCGAATACGTCTCCCTTTTTGTCCAACCGATTCTTGCGCATTTGGTGGCGACACATCGGCGGTGGTAGATACGCCAGCAGTATTTGAAGGCTTATGAGCAGGATCACTCGCGCGTCGTCCAAGGTTTTCGCCCTCTACTTTACGCCGATCCTTCTCACCAACCCACAACAGCTCTGGTTGAGACAGTGCTGTTATCGCTTGAGCAGGCACAGCAGACTGTATGACATCTTTCTGTTGCTGTGTACGTCTTGCCTGAACTTTTTTTGTTTTATGTCCGTAACGATAGTCACGTGCCATTACATGCGCTCAGGCGCAGAAACGCCTAACACGGTCAAACCATTTGCTAAGACAATGCGTGTCGCCGACAAGAGCGTTAAGCGTGCCATACGCAAGGCATCATCTTCGACCAGTAATGG
>DYST01000017.1:21670-27526 GCA_020726325.1 Thiomicrospira cyclica
CCGACAAGAGCGTTAAGCGTGCCATACGCAAGGCATCATCTTCGACCAGTAATGGGGTGTTGTTATAGTAGCTATGCAACTGATGTGCTAAATCGCGCAAATAATAAGCAATTTGATGCGGCTCGGCATCACGAGCGGCATTAGCAATCACCTCAGGGAATTGGGCGCATTTTTGTGCTAAATCTGCTTCACTTTCTTCTGTTAACAAAGCAAGATTGCTTAGGCCTTGCTCTTGTGTCCAACCTATCAAACCACGACTGTCTGCTTGTGTAAAGACACCGCAGCAACGCGCATGGGCGTATTGAATGTAAAACAAAGGATTTTCATTACTCTTCGATTTAGCCAAATCCAAATCAAAGTCCATATGTTGGTCGCAACGACGCATGACATAAAAGAATCGTGTTGCATCATTACCTATCTCTTCACGCAATTCACGCAAGGTGACAAACTCACCCGAACGAGTTGACATAGAAGCTTTTTCGCCACCACGATAGAGCACCGCAAACTGCACCAATAGCACCTCTAAGCAACTGTCATCTTCGCCCATCGCCTGAATCGCCCCACGCACACGCGGGATATAGCCATGATGATCTGAACCCCAGATATTAATGACCTTTTCAAAACCACGTGCTAATTTGTCGTAGTGGTAAGCAATATCGGAGGCAAAATAGGTTTTAATACCGTTTTCACGCACCACAACACGGTCTTTCGCATCATTGTAATCGGTTGACTTAAACCAAACCGCACCCTCTTTTTCGTATAGCTGATTATTGGCTTCTAAGCGCGTCAAGGCAGCATCGACAATACCTGAGTCAGTCAGAGAACGTTCACTAAACCAGTTATCAAAATGAACGCCAAATTCTGCTAGATCTTCTTTAATATCAAACAAAATCTCATGTAAGACTTTATCTAACACCAAACGATAATCAACAGCACCAAGTAGCTCACGTGCATGAACAATAATATCGTCGATGTGCTTTTCTTTATCGCCGCTGACAACTTCGCCCACATCGTTGAGCGCTTGGTCAGGTGTCACATCGGCAAATACTACAGCCACTGAATGGCGCAAACGCTCACCCTGCTCACTCAATAGCGCGCGTGCGGTGGTAATAATGTAATCGCCTTTATAGCCATTGCTTGGGAAAACGATGGCTTCGCCACACAATGCCAAATAACGCAACCACACGCTGGTTGCCAAAATATCCATCTGACGACCCGCATCGTTAACATAATACTCAGCTTGCACATCGTAGCCTGCATGACGCAATACCGACACCAAAGCAGAACCATATGCCGCGCCACGACCATGTCCAACATGTAAAGGACCAGTTGGATTCGCTGATACAAACTCGACTTGTACCGACTTGCCCTCGCCCATATTAATGCGACCAAAGTCCGCACCTGTTTGTAGAATAGATGCCAACACAGCAAACTTAGCAGCGGCATCCAAACGGAAATTAATGAAACCTGGACCTGCAATTTCGGCGCTGATTAACCAATCCGCTTTTGGCAAGGCAGCAATCAATGCTTCAGCCAGTGCACGAGGATTGATACCATTTGGTTTCGCCAACACCATGGCGACATTGGTCGCTAAATCACCATGTAGTTTATCACGTGGTAATTCAATTTTAATGGCTGCTGTATCAATGCTGGTTAAGCTGCCTTGAGTGTGTAGATGGGTCAATGCTGTAACAATAAGTGAATGCAGGGCTTGTTTCATAAATGTGCTTTACAGAATATAAATAGAATAATGTGTTAATTTTAGCTTAATTTAACAAGCATCACCAGAGACTTAGTCATAATCAACACATCATCAACTGGCAAGCCACTGATATTCGTGGCATAATGATGAGTCATTTTTAGTATTGTACAGCGACAGCAACATGAAATACGCAACAGACGACCTACGCATTAAGAGCATGACCGAAGTTATATCACCCCAAGAGCTGCACAGCCGCTACCAGATAACTGAGCGCACATCGAAGCTTATCTATGACACACGTGCGCAAATCCACGATGTGTTGACAGGAAAAGACGATCGCGTATTGGTTGTTATTGGTCCTTGCTCTATTCACGATACCAAAGCGGCTCGTGAATATGCTAGCCGCTTGTTAGTATTACGCGAGCAGCTCAAAGATGACTTGCTCATTGTGATGCGCGTTTATTTTGAAAAACCACGCACAACCGTCGGTTGGAAAGGTCTCATTAATGATCCCGATTTGGATGAGTCATTTCAAATTAATAAGGGCTTAAGTCTTGCTCGTAACCTCCTGCTCGACATCAATAGCATGGGCATGCCAGCAGCGACTGAATTTTTAGACTTGATTTCGCCGCAATATATTGCTGACTTAGTGAGCTGGGGAGCGATTGGCGCGCGTACTACCGAAAGCCAAGGACATCGTGAATTAGCCTCTGGCTTATCTTGCCCTGTTGGCTTTAAGAATGGTACTGATGGCAATGTTGGCATTGCGATTGATGCCATTCGTGCTGCAGAAAAACCACACATCTTTATGTCGCTGACGAAAGAAGGGCGATCTGCTATCTTTCATACCAAGGGCAATGAAGACTGCCATATTATTTTGCGTGGTGGCAATAATGAACCCAACTACAGCACTCCTTACGTCGCAGACGCATTAAGCAAACTCATTAAAGCGGGAGTACGCCCTAAGCTGATGATTGACTGTTCACATGCAAACAGCAATAAAGACTTTCGCAAACAAACACAAGTAGCAGAAAGCATTGCGCAACAACTGAGCGAAGGCTGCCAGAGCATTATGGGCGTGATGATTGAAAGCCATCTGGTTGAAGGTCGTCAAGATGTGAAAGCAGAATGCGCCCTGACTTACGGTCAAAGCATAACAGACGGTTGTCTGTCTTGGGATGATAGTCTCGGTCTATTAGATAAACTTGCGCAAGGCGTAAGAGCAAGAAGAGCGGTTTGGAAGAAAGCCTAATTCTAAGACAACCTAAAGGGGTTGGGGGGCTGGGGGAATGGATGCACTAACATTGCAGTAATGACTTGATTTGAAACCCTTCCACCAGTGGTAAAATAAGCTAGGGACGCTAAAAATACCACGAAGTGGGATTTTTAGCAGTGCCTTAATGTTTACATCCTGCACCGCAGTTAGTAGCTTTCGCTGAATGTGTTGTTGCGCTATTAGCATTGATACCACTTTGTACAATGGCGTATTCTAAATGCGTTAATAAATCAACGACGTTTTCTGAAAGCTGATCGATATCACTTAATCCTGAATAAGCCTCTTCTACCTTACCCACTAAATATAAGTCGACTAGCTTGGATACCTGTTGATGGAAAAGGCGATGCGCTACATCTAAGCGATTCATTTCTGGCAAGCTTTCATATGCAGCTCCTGTCGACGAACGCCACTTACCCAAGGCGCAGGCAGTAAAGTCGCCAACAATATTAGGGTCAACCGTTTTATCATAACCTTCTAAAAAGTTAACCATTTTGATACGCCAGTTCAAATGCGCTTGTTTCATATCCGATAACAGGGTACGCCCAACCTTAGATACGTCCTGTCCCTGTTTACTGAGCTTAAAGGTAGCAACCAATTTGCTCAACACTTCCATTTGCTGCTTAACTTGTTCCGATTGTACCGTAGTATCTTCGACCAGCATGGCGCTTTGCGCTACCGCTTGATCGATTACTGCTAAGGATCGGCTCACTTCTTGCACGGTAGATGCTTGACGTGTCGCGGCAACATTCATCGTACGTACAGAGTCCGTTAACTCATTCATGATAGTCAAAACACTATCCATTTGTTGTTGCGATTGCGCAACTAAATCTGTGCCTTCAACAATTTGCGCCACAGACTGTTCAATCAATTTCTCAATATCGGCAGCAGCTTCAGCCGACTTTTGTGCAAGTGCTCTTACTTCACTGGCAACAACAGCAAACCCTCTACCATGTTCGCCTGCACGCGCAGCTTCGACCGCTGCGTTAAGAGCCAGTAAATTGGTTTGAAAGGCGATGCCATTGATAATATCGTTAATTTCAGCAATTTCTTCGCCAGAAATACGAATCGCATCCATTGCTTTTTCAGCTTTTTTCATGACTTGAGAGCCGATATTAACTTGTTCTCTTGCTTGATTGGTTAAAACTTCTGAAGCATTTGTTTGCAAAGCATTTTGTCTGACTTCATCTGAAATCTGATGCATATTGGCAGCCGTTTCGTCTAGAGATCCTGACTGCGCACGTACCTGATCGGCAAACAAAGCAACGCCATGATTAATTGACTGAATGGTTTCTTCGACACGACTTGCTGTATATTGAACCTGACCTGCTACTTCATTCATATTACGCATCGATAAGTTAACCGAGTTTTGTAACATGCGGAACTGTCCTTTGTAATTGCCATCCATTGTTGCACCTAAATCGGAAAACGCCAACATGCCAACAGCGCGACCCACAGTATCAAAAGTTTCAGCAAAGGTGTCCATCATTTCGTTCATATGACGACCAAAATCACGATAAAAACCATCTGGCAAATGTTCTAAGTTTAAGCGCCCTTTCATAAAGCCTGCACGTGCTGTTTCGACCAAACGGGCAACGTCTACCTGTGCTTGTAAATCGCGTGTTTGATCTTGAATCAATAAGGCAACGCCTAAAAAGCATTTTTGACGTAATACAGGCGTAGCATGTAAAACCAGTTTGCATGTCCCTACTTCTAGTACCGTATTCTGAGCAATCGCATCATGCTTCAGTAAATGAAAGCTATCCTCACCAATCAATTTACGAATTGACTGTCCTTCAAGCTGATGAACATCAAATCCTTGACATGATGTAGACAATAAACCAGCATGTATGTGCAATAACTCTTGCGCCGCACGATTTGCCAGCACAAGATTACCGCCCGCATCACTGACAACCAAAGCTGCGGCTGCTTCATTTAAAGCAGAAAAAATACGCTGTTGCGCTGTTGCCGCGTCAGAAACACCATTTAAGTTTGACCATAAATTCAATTGCATGGTTCTTAATAATGCACCAATTTGATGCGTCAACCCCGCATGACGCAATGATCTATCGGCAGCAAATTTAACGTTAATTGCCATTCGTCCTTCGGAGAGTGAATGCAATGATTGAGCAAAACCTTCGAGTTGAGAAAAATGTACACGTTGTGCAAAAAAAGCAATAACGACAGTTAGGAAAACAGTGCCTAAAGTATACCAATCTGGAATATCAGCAACTTCTAATAATTTAAGCCATGTTGGCAACATGACAATTAACAGTAACCACCAAACTAATACCAAGCCCATATTTAAATGTTGCAAGAAAGAAAAACGATCCGTCCAATGTGCCAAAGCACCTGCATTCAACTTTGCTTTACCAGCAGCTAACAACGGATAAAGTGCCTCTGCCTGTTGGACTTGTTCTTCAGTCGCTGGAATACGCACACTCAAATAACCGTTAATGTCGCCCATCGAATAAGTGGGCGATACTTGCGCATAAACCCAGTAGTAGTCACCATTGTGGCGACGATTCTTAACGACACCATTCCACGGCATGCCGCACTGAACGGTTTTCCATAGATCAGCAAAAGCGGCTGCTGGCATATCTGGGTGACGTAAAATATTATGTGGCTGTCCAATTAACTCTTCGCGCGAATAACCCGAGGCAACCACAAAATCCTCATTGCAGTAAATAATATTCCCTTCCAAATCGGTACGAGAAATAATTACCGTATCTGGTGTAAGACGGTACTCACGTTGGTTTACTCTAGACGATGCATTTGATATTGTCATGGATATTCTCCTGTTTTTTTATTTTCATGCTTTTGTGATCTATAACAGCTTATTGCCCCATTGAGCATATCACACGCAATAAGTTTCACTTGA
>DYST01000018.1:0-24455 GCA_020726325.1 Thiomicrospira cyclica
ATGTATTCACGTAAGTCTGACCATGCGCACACTCGCTTTGCGCGATTTCGTTTTCATGATGCGGAAACTGTAAATCGTGACCGCCGCCATGAATATCTAAATGCTCGCCAATGGTGTGTTTTGACATGGCTGAACATTCGATATGCCATCCAGGACGACCCTCTCCCCAAGGCGAATGCCAATGCGGCTCACTGGGTTTTGAAGCTTTCCAGAGCACAAAATCTAACGGACTTTCTTTTTGCTCGTTAATATCCACACGCGCACCCGACTGTAAGTCTTCGATCTTTTTACCCGATAGCTTGCCATATGCAGCAAACTTTGCCACACGGAAATAGACATCGCCATTGTCGGCAGGATATGCAAAACCTTTATCGACCAAGGTTTGTACCATATCGGTAATTTGGGTGATGTATTCCGTCGCTTTAGGCTCAACATCTGGACGCAACACATTAAGCGCTGTTTCGTCTTCGTGCATCGCCGTGATGAAGCGTTCAGTCAATGATTGAATGCTTTCGTTATTTTCGATGGATCGGGCAATAATTTTATCGTCAATATCCGTGATATTGCGCACATACTTAACATCGTAGCCACGACTGCGCAAATGACGCACAATCATATCAAAACCAACCATGACGCGTGCATGACCAATATGGCAGAAATCGTAAACGGTAATGCCACACACATACATGCCCACGTTGGGGAAATGAATGGGTTTAAACAGTTCTTTTTGTTTGGTTTGTGAATTGTAAATGTGTAATGTCATTGTGTTGTGTAACCTTATTGATTGCTCAAAAGCTTTGAGCAGTGAAAATTAACCTTCAAGCGTTTCTAAAATCACAGGTTTCGTGCTTTAATCGTTCGAAAACTGGTTGAATCACTTGCACACGCTAATGATTCATGAGTAATCCTCAATAGGCGGTTGGGCTGCATAGATGGTTAAGCTAAGTTCCATATCTGCGATATTTTCATACGCGGGCTTCTTACCAGATAAGGCTGTGCTTTCATTGATAATCACATCCACCCCTGCACCTCGGCGATCCATTAAAAAGGAGCGACCTAACCCCGACTCTTGCACCGAAAAATAACGGGCAAACAAACTGGAAATCACCTCATTTCTGGGCATCGACATCATTTGCATGGATTCAACCGTCATAGTGTTAAGCAAAGAACCTGGGGAATAAAGTTCCAAGCGATCACTGAATAAATGTAGCCGAATTCTGCCCTGTGAGAGCGAATAATCTCGATGAGCCACTGCATTTACCAAGGCTTCAAATACCGCACGTAAACTGTATTGCGGATAATCTACCCGCCCTAAAGCTTTCGTTGCTGGTACTTGCATATGCCTTTGCACAAAATGAAATGCATCCCAAATTTGACGGTCGATAGGACCATCAAAATCTTTCGCATCTAATTGATACTGCGGGTCATTGGTTTCACCCCGATAGGCTACAGCTTGAATATAAGCGTGTGCTAACCATTGCGTTGGCTTCACGGTGCATAATAAAACCCCAGCAACAGACAAGGATTGATCTCCTGCCTCATTTTCTGTCAGCAAATGCAGACGACTGAGTTGGCGTGCGACATCTCCTTCACCTTCGCGGACAAACTGACGAATCAGTAACGCATCAGCATCGTCAAGACTTGTGTTAGACACTGCTTGCTCATCGAAACGAATCAATCGCGTTTGACTGCGCTGTTGAAACAACCTTGCTAAGGCATCTGGTGTCATTTCTCGTTTTGCATGAGCAACACGCTTAAAATAGCCATTCGGACTTCTATGCACCATCAAACTTTTAGGCACAGTTACGACAATGACGGGGCGCATTTGCTCATCAGCATCAGGAAGTTCAATATGCTCGGTGACACTATCTAAAGACGGCGTTACCTTATCTTGGCAGAGTTCAGCTAACCACTTTTCTATGACATCTAAGCCCTCATATGGAATGCCTAATACCTGTTTACTTTTATCATCGACACCTAAAACCAGTATCCCACCCTGAGCATTCGCCATAGCCGCTAGCTCATCAGCCAAACTATCCGCATGAGGAGCCTCAACCTTGGTATCGCTACGCATGACCACTCTTTTTAATTCTAGCTTGGAGTCTTCACCAAGCCGAATTTTGTTTAACAATATATCAACCTTCATGATACCTCATCCTCTGCAATTCAATCTTCGTCAGACTTGTTCAGAAAACAATTTTCACGTCTTCTTTGTAATTTTGCAAGGTGCTGTTCAGGCTAGCCGTCCAACCGTCGATGAAGACTTTGCCATTTTTAATGGCATTGGAAAGTTGCTCTGGCGTTATTTGCACGCTGTTGGTTACGTAATAATGTTTGCCGATTTTGTAAATACAATCCTGCACCACTTCTTCTGGTGTTTGCGTTGGCTCGTCGAGTCCGATGGTGAAAATCATGTTGTAAATACGGCTAAGTGCATCGTTAGCATTGAGTTTCATCGTCACTTGTTTGGTGGTTTCATCAAGCTCTAGCTTAGGTGCTGCAATGCTATCGAACACTTTATAGCATATGTCTGGAAGGGTTTTTTGTTTATCCTCGAACAAGGCGTTTTTTTCGTTTTCGGCTTTTATTGCTTCGCTAATCTTTTTTCCTGCACGTTTTAGGCGTTCGATGGTAATACTGGAAATAACGGGGGGCAGATTATGGTCTATGCAAAATTGATAAGCAGGTTTGCCTTTTTTAATGGGTTCATCGATTTGGCATAAAATGAACTTGCGATTTCCCCCGTCGTCGGCATTGAGTTGCATCACCGCATGACCAGTTGTGCCAGAGCCAGCGAAGAAGTCGAGGATAATGTCATCTTTTTCTGAAACAATATCACACAGATGTTTAATTAAATTTGTAGGCTTTGGATTATCAAATAAATGTTTTTCAAAAAAATTAAGCAATTCCTCAGAACCATCACTTGTTGTTCCATAAGAGTCAATAATACTTCTTGGTTTTTTACCTTTTGGTAGTCTTTGTTTAAACTGAACAGACCATTGATCTGTAATTTTTACTATTCTAATTTCACCTAATCGTAAATCATATTTAAATGTTTTTTCAGAACGCAACCAACTTATAGGATTACCATATTCATCCTTTTCTAAGATGCTACCATCAGGGCATTCAACTTTGTAATATTGCTTACCAGACTTTCGCTTAAATGAGTCCCAAAAGAACAATCCTTCAGCATCTTCTTCTTTATATCTCTTTAAATATTCATCAGAATAATTATGAAATAAATTTGATAATTTCATTATAGACTTTGCATAAAATAAAACATGCTCATTCTCTACAGCTATAAATTTTGAATCATTTCCTCCACCTTTTTTATTCTTCCAAATCAAGTCCGCTATAAAATTCTCCTCCCCAAAAATCTCATCGCAAAGTAGTTTCAAATTTGCTTGTTCATTGTCATCAATACTGATAAAAATAACGCCATCTTGACTCAATAAATCCCTTGCTAATAAGAGTCGTGGATACATAAAAGATAACCAGCCATTATGGCTTTTTTTGCTTTTAAAGCTAAACTCCATACGAGCAAAGTCATTCTCGCTCAAGTTAGCTAAACCTAATACTTCAGCTTCTTCTTTGTCGAACTTATCAGGATAAACAAATTCATCGCTGGTGGTGTTGTAAGGTGGGTCGATGTAAATGCACTTAATTTTACCGCTGTAATGATTTTTCAGAATTTTTAAACTGTCTAGGTTATCACCCTTTAGCACAAGGTTTTGTGTGCTATCCATATCCTTGCTCATTTGGGTATTTAGGTGCAGTTCTTTATCTGTTTTTTGCGCATATTTAGCACGCGCCACATTTCTACCGACAAAATTAAGCCCATAACCATTCACTTTTTCATCTATCGGCAAACCTAAAATGGCTTTTAGTTCAGCTAAATTGACTTCATTGTCTTTAATAACGCTGGGGTAGTTTTCTCTAACAAAGCTTAACAGTTTATTGTCATTGCAATCGCTGTCGACAACGGCAAAGCCAGCTTGTTTAAAATCTTCTTGTGTCATAGTGTTAAACTCTTTTGAATTACAGCAGATAATTGGCTTTTATTGATGCGTTTTTGATAGGAAATGTTAATGTTTTTATCTTTATAAAACGCATTTAAGGCTTCAAAGTATTTTTCGGCAAAGGCTATTTTTTCTTTTTCATCTTCTTTCACATCAGCAAAGGTCTGGTAGCCTTTTGCCTCTACAATAAGGAATAGCTGATTACCTGTTTGTGTTTGAATGGCATAACAAAAGTCTGGGTTGTACTCACCCAAAGGGGTTTTGATTTTTAAGCGTGGTAATTTTCCGAATATTTCAATAGAGTCAATATCAGCATCTTGCTCAATCATTTCCAATTCAAAATCACTATCGTATTCAATGACCTCTTCAAAAATCCATTTACTTCTTAAAGAAAAATCACTTTCTATATCTTTTTGAAACTTGCCAACACTGCCCATGTCTAAATAGGTTTGTTGGTTTTCTGTTTTAAACACATTCGGCAAAGCTTTACCGTTAATACCATCGTATTTGATGTTGGTTTTAATCGTGGCAATGAGGTGTTGATTGATAATAGCAACCATCTCTTTTTGCGCTTGCTCGGGGTTATTGGTTAGCATTTTTGCTTTAAAGTCATCGCTTAGCGCGTTAAAAATAGCAATCACAAAAGCAAGCGGTGTTTTGGTGCTGTTCGACAGATTTTGTACCAAGCTTAGATAATCGACTTTGCTTTTATAGCTGATGCTATCTACTAATTGTTCCGTAATCGCATCTTGCTCACCCAATTTCGTCATGTTCATGTCTGCACGAATGGTTTGTAGCATGATTTGTTCTATGTCCAATCTTTCTATGTCCGCTTTAATATTATGGATAAGCTGCGCTTCTTCAACGTTGTTTAAATTCTCCAACACATAAAATGCATTTTTATTAATGGTGTTCCACAAGGCTTGAAATTGCGCTAAATGGCTAGCTTTAATAAACACTTTCTTTTTCTGTTTTTTATTTTCAGCTTTTTGTACATAAGTATTGGCATCGGTCGCAAACAAGTTTTCTAGTGCTTTTACTTGTGCTTCGGGCAGGTTTTGCGCTTTAAGAAGCTTGGCAAAATCGGGGGATTTTTCGAATACATCAATACCATTAACTGTGGCTTTATAAATAACAAGTTCTTCGCACTCTAGTGTTTTAAATAACTTTCTTACAGTTAAATCATCAAAGCCATGTTTTTCCTTAAGTGCTATTTTTAGGTCTTGTTCGGTAAAGGTGGTAGCAATTAAATAGGAATTGCTGAGTATCTCATTCTGAATGGATTCGACAAAACCCTGTTCTTTATTGGAAACAACCACATCGAGATTATTAATTTGCCAAAATTTTTCTTGATCATTATCAAGCATTGTTAGCGTATTGCGCTCTAGGTTTTGGTTCACGCAAATGCGTAAACCCCGCCCAATTTGTTGCAATCGGGAAATGTCACTTCCCTGATTAGAGAGCTTGCAAATGGTAAATACATTGGGGTTATCCCAACCTTCTTGTAATGCCCAAATGGAAAAAATAAACCGTGTTTGGCTTTCAAAAGAAAGTAGCTTTTTTTTGTCGCTCAAAATTTCATCGACACCTGCTTTAACTTTCTCATCGGCATTGCCTTTATCGCCCGAAAAATAACCTTTATGCACTTGTAATTCATTGTTGCTGTCAAAATCTTTGAGCAAATAATGATAATACTCACTATTAAGATCAAGTCGGCTAATCACTTCTTGGTATTGTTTTCGGTAAGCGGCTTCAAATAAGTTTTTAATTTTCGCATTGTCGCCACGAAAAAGGGATTTATCGCTTTCGATAAAAAACAAGGTTAGTGCTTTAATGCCTTGTTCGAATAAGCTTTGTTCTTTGTCAAAATGTATTTGGATTGTTTTTTCAATCATCGATATTAGCGCATCTTCGGACAAAGCGTAATCAACTTTTTCAATGCTATCATCGGATAAAACAAGACTGTCTTTATTAATTTTTTTAATGTTTTTTCCATTAAACAGTACTCCAACACCCAAGTCTTTTTTGGCAAAAATTCCATTGGTTAGTGTGCCAACTATTGCTTTGTTGCTCGAACCCACTTTTTCAATCGCTAATAGCGTATCGGTATTGCTCACAATATCTTGGGTATAAACGACAATTTTTTTAACCAGGCTCTGACGAAAAGAAGTGATACTGTCTAAAATATATGCAACATTCGATAAAGTTAAACTGTCCTTTTTCTTAGGAAAGGTCGCACCAAAGCGCAAGAAATAATTTTCAAAACCTTCAAAATAAGCTTTAAAGGCATTGCCTTCAAAACGGTGCGGTTCATCCATAATCACAATGGGGTTTAAGCGTTTTAAACACGCTAAGTAGGATTTGGGTGGCTCTTGATTGGTGGTGAATAAATCGGGTGTATAAATCTCTTGTTCTAAGGGGCGATTAAGAATATTGTCTCTACTACTGAATGCGCTAGGTGTCATCACCAATACCGATAAGTGTACCGTGGCAATAAACTGCTTGACTGCTGCAATATTGCCCCCCTCGTAAACAAAGGTTTCAATTTCTTTTTCTTTCTCATTCGCATAAAGGCTTTTAAAGTAATCTTTCGTGTCTTCTAGGTTGGCTTTTGTGCCTTCACGAATGGGTACGGTAGGAATGAGAATAATGAATTTCTTATGGCCTAATTTGCTCAATTCAAAAATAGTTTTAATAAAAGTGAAGGTTTTACCAGTTCCTGTTTCCATCATAATGTCGATGTTTTTGCTGTCATTGATGGGAAAGTGATAGTGATGATCTTCTTGATGTTGAGTAAGCAGTTCAACAAAATTATTCTTTTGCCGCAAAGTATCAAAAAGCTTAATAATGTTAGCAACACAATCCTCTTGGTAACCTTGTACCTCATACTGAAATTGCTTTGATTCTGAATTAGACATCAATCATTCCCATTCTGACAATTATTTATAAACCAAGAACTGAACAAATTGACCTGATCAATTGTAGATAAAATCACCCCTACCCCACCTTCACTGTCATTACTTGTCCTAAGCGCGACAATAGGCGCTCACGACCAACGAGCTGCCATAGTTTTGCCAACTCTGGACCATCATGACGACCACTCATGAGCAGACGTAACGGCATAAACAACCCCTTGCCTTTCGCGCCACTAGCGGCTTTAACCGCTTCGACCATCTCGGCATAGCTTAGGTCAACACTGGCTTCTACAGCGGTTAAGAACGCATCGCCAGTTGCGCCAACGGCTTGTTCGGCTTCTGTTGGCAATGTCAGGTCAGTAAAGACAATATCTGCCCACACCTTGGCATCTTGAGGGAAAACCGTATTCGGGCGAATCGCTTCGATGAATAAGGTTTTTTGATCTGCAGGGACGCAGGTTTGTGTCTCTGCACCAATCCAATCCCACCAAGTAGCATCATCCATACGCATCACGGCTTCTTTTTGCCAATGATGGAGTTGCGCTTCATCAAACCGCGCAGGCGCAGAGCCGCAGTTAGCAATGTTAAAGTTTGTGCCTAATTCGCTAACGGTCATATAGGCTGGATTTTCGTAGTAATGCCCCAAACGCGCCATATAATTGAGCACCGCATCGGGGCGGAAGCCCTCAGCCTGCATCTGACGAATGTTACGACTGCCATTACGCTTTGATAACGGCGAGCCGTCAGAACCTAAAATCAGGTTGATATGACCATAACTCGGAATTGGTAAGCCTAAGGCTTTGAGCATCAAAATCTGACGTGGTGTATTACTTAAATGATCTTCACCACGTAACACATGCGAGATGCCCATCAGCGCATCGTCAATCGCGTTACAGAAGAAAAATGCAGGTGAACCATCGCCACGAGCAATAATAAAATCGCCAATATCATCCGTTTTGTAACGCTGTTTACCTTTGACAGTATCGTCAAAAACAACTTCTTCACCTTTTGGTACACGAAAACGCAAGGTAAACGGCTGACCAGCCGCCTTACGTTCTGCTACCTGCTCTGCCGTTAAGTTGGCATGACGACCATCATAACGCGGTGGTAGCCCTGCTTGTGCTTGCATTTTACGCATCACTTCAAGTTCAACAGGCGTACAGAAACAAGGATAAACCATGCCCATAGCTTGTAGTTTTTGGTAATATTCGGCATAAATTGCATCACGTTGAGACTGCCAGTAAGGGCCGTTACCCTTATCGACATCTGGGCCTTCTTGCCAGGGTAAGCCAAGCCACTGTAAATCGTCTTTGAGCGCATCGACATATTCTTCGCGAGAGCGTTCTGCATCAGTATCCTCAATACGCAGCACAAACTTGCCACCAGCAGCCTGCGCCGCCAAATAACTAAACAATGCTGTGCGAGCATTACCCATATGAATATAACCAGTTGGAGAAGGAGCAAAACGTGTTTTCATGTCAAATTTCTTGCAAGATTAAGCTAAAACGCTTATTTTATCCTACTTTGACGCTTAACATTAAGTGACTTTTACTTAGGAGCACACACTATGCGCCGTTTCCTTGCCCTTATTGGAGTTTTATTTGCTATGTCAACAACTGAAGTTTTAGCTGACAATCCAAAAGTTTTATTCAAAACCAATCACGGTGAATTCACCGTCGAACTTTATGCCGACAAAGCACCGAAAACCGTTGCTAATTTTTTAACTTACGTTAAAGAAGGACATTACAAGGGTACAATTTTTCACCGTGTTATCAGTGATTTTATGATTCAAGGCGGTGGTTTTACAGCAGATATGGAACAAAAGAAAGTTCATGATCCCATTGAAAACGAAGCCGATAACGGCTTAAAAAATGTGATTGGTACGTTAGCGATGGCACGTACCAACGACCCACATTCAGCGACAGCGCAGTTTTTTATCAATACTGCAAATAACGACTTTTTAGACTTTCGCGAAAAAACACCACGTGCTTGGGGCTATGCGGTTTTTGGTCGTGTGATTGAAGGCATGAAAACCGTCAATAACATCCGAACTGTTAAAACAGGACGCAGTGGTCAACATTCCGATGTACCAAAAGAGCCAGTCATTATCGAAAGCGCGACCCAGCTTTAAAAAATATGACGACTCTGTTTATTGCCGATGTCCACCTGCCAGCGCAGGTGGAACATCCCATCAGTCGAGCTTTTATCGCCTTTATGCAAAACAAAGCGCGAGAAGCAGAGCATCTTTATATCCTTGGTGATTTATTTGACGGTTGGCTTGGCGACGATATTGGATTGGTGATCTATGCACCAATGATTCAAGTTTTAGCCGATTACACGCGAGCAGGTCATCAGCTTTCTATTTGCACGGGCAATCGTGATTTTTTACTCAAAGCTGATTTTGCAACTGCCACTGGTGCAAGATTACTGAACGATGAAACAGAAATTACTCTAGGTAAAGAAACCGCTGTTTTATTGCATGGTGATACCATATGTACTGACGATACGGAATATCTCTCTTTGCGTAAGACATTACATAATTCTGAGTGGCAAGCTCAGATTTTACAAAAAACAGTTGCGGAGCGTCTTGCCTTTGCGCAACAGCTCAAAGACAGCAGCCGTAACGAAAAACATCAAAAAGATGATGCCATTATGGACGTGACGATAGAAGGCATCACCGACCTACTCACGCGTTATCCAAATGTAACCCATATTATTCATGGTCATACGCACAAGCCCAATCATCATTTATTACCTGACAATAAGCATCGCTGGGTTGTGAGTGATTGGCATACAGAAGCAATACAGCTGCTGAGCTGGCAACAAGAAATCAGACTAGAGACGATGAATTCTGATAAAATAAACGCTTAATACACACAAGGAGAAGGTTCAATGCTGCATACCTCATTGCGTCTCACAGCCTCACTAAGCCTCATTATCTCGCTCATGTTGAGTTACTGCACTCTAGCCTTTGCAGAAAGCATGGTTATTCCTGATTCACCACAACTCGCAGCCAAAGCTTGGGTATTGGTTGACTTTGATAGTGGTCGCATTTTAGCAGAGCACAATGCCAATGAACGTGTTGAGCCAGCATCTTTAACAAAAATCATGACAGGCTACATTGTTTTTAATGAAATTAATCATAAACGATTAGCCCTAACAGACTTAGTAACCATCAGCAAAAATGCATGGCAACAACCTGGATCACGTTCTTTCGTTAATTTTGGCACTCAATTACCAGTAGATGTGCTGGTACATGGCATGATTATTCAATCGGGCAACGACTCAAGCGTTGCTTTAGCCGAGAAAGTTGCTGGTAGTGTCGAAAGCTTCGCTCAAATCATGAACGATCAAGCCAAAAAGCTTGGTATGCTATCAACGCATTTTATGAATCCGACAGGTTTACCTGATCCAGATCATTATACAACCGCCCATGACATGGTTAAGATTGCCAAAGCAGTCATTAAAGACTTCCCAGAAGACTACAAGCTTTATTCCAAAAAAGAATTTGTCTGGAATCATATTCGCCAACCCAATCGCAACCGTTTATTATGGCAAGATGAATCCGTTGACGGCATGAAAACAGGTCATACTGAATCGGCTGGATATTGCTTAGTTGCCTCGGCAAAACGCGCGGATATGCGTTTGATCGCGGTACTGTTGGGCGCTGAAAATGAAAAATTGCGTATTCAAGAAACGCAAAAATTGCTTAACTACGGCTTCCGCTTTTACGAAACACACAAACTCTATCAAGCCAATCAAGAGCTACAAAAAATTCACGTCTGGCAAGGCGAACAAGAAAAGTTAGCCATTGGTACGGGTGACGCGCTGTATTTAACCATCCCGCGTGGTCAATACGATAGCTTAAAACCCGTAATCGAGTTTCAGTCGGAAGTAATTGCCCCTATCAGTAAGGGACAAACAATCGGCACACTTAAAGTAACCCTAGCCGACAAAGAATTAGCCAATATTCCCTTAGTTGCTTTAGAAGACATTCCAGAGGGCAGCTTTTTCAAGCGTCTGCTTGACCAAGCAAAACTAACCATTGAACACATTATGAATAAAAACAATAATCAAAGGTAATCAGTATGACGGCTACACAATTTCATGCGATTCCCGAAGACCCCAAAGAGTCTTTATTCGTTTTTCCTTGCTCATTCGTGGTGAAAGCAATGGGACGTGCGCAGGGTGATTTTGTTGCCTTGATAACCGATATTGTCGCTAAACATGTCCCTGATTTAGCAGCAGATGCGGTTAAAACACGCCCATCAAAAGCAGGTAACTTTACGGCGGTTACGGCTACCTTCGTCGCAACCAGTCAAGAGCAATTAGACAATATTTACTATGCCCTTAGCGCTCACCCTGATGTACTTATGGCACTGTGAGTAATCCATTAGACGTTCATATTTTGGGTTGCCAGTCTTATCATCCTATCTGGCAACGCATGCAAGCCTTTACCAGCGAGCGCGATGCAACAACAGATGACCAACTCTGGGTTGCCATGCACCCAGCTACCTTTACTCAAGGACAAGCGGGTAGTGCTTGCCATATCGGCAACTTAGGAGATATTCCACTCGTTCAAACCGACAGAGGCGGTCAAGTGACCTATCACGCTAGTGGACAGCTTGTTTTTTACCCCTTAATCGATTTAACACGTCAAAAAATCGGGGTAAAAACGTTTGTGCAACAACTCGAGCAGGTTACGCAGCAAGTACTCACCCAATATGGTATCACCGCCTGTCTTCTCGATGGCGCACCAGGGCTTTACGTTAACGGACAAAAAATTGCCTCACTTGGGCTTAAAGTAAAACGCGGCTGCAGCTATCATGGTCTGGCATTAAATGTCAGTATGGATTTAGAACCCTTTAGTCGTATCACCCCCTGTGGTCTAACAGGTATGACCGTTACACAATGGGCAAATCACGCTCCTGTCCCTGATTGGAATGAAATCGTGCAGGCGTGGATAGATTATTTTGCCCAATCACTTGGCTATCAGACAACGATTATTCATCAACAGGAAGCATCATGGCACTGTCAGACATCCCCGTAATTACAACAGCTTACCAACAAGCCGAAAAAAAAGTGCGCTCCTTACACCTTGAGCATGATCCACAAGCACCAAGACAACAAAAGCCACGTTGGATTAAAGCGCGACTGCCTAAAGCAGGCGATATTCATCGCATTGCCCATCTTAAAAACATTATGCGTGAACAAGGATTACACAGTGTTTGCGAAGAGGCAAGCTGTCCTAACCTACCTGAATGTTTTGGTCATGGCACGGCAACCTTCATGATTTTAGGGGATATCTGCACGCGAAAATGTCCATTTTGTGATGTGACACACGGTCGCCCCAACGCCCCCGATGCCGATGAACCACAAAAACTTGCGAATACGGTCGCTGCAATGGGGCTTAAGTATGTCGTAATCACCTCTGTTGATCGTGATGATTTGCCCGATGGTGGTGCTGGACACTTTGCGGCTGTGATTCGTGCTCTGCGTCAAACCTGCCCAACACTCACCATTGAAATTTTAACACCCGACTTTCGTGGTTGTGTGGATATTGCTGTCGATATTTTGGCACAAGACCCACCCGATGTTTTCAATCATAATCTCGAAACCGTTCCTAGTCTGTATCGTCGGGTGCGTCCAGGGGCTGACTATGCGCATTCGTTACGTCTATTACAAAACATCAAACAACGCCTGCCCAATGTGCCAACTAAATCTGGATTAATGCTCGGCGTTGGTGAAACAGACGAAGAATTGCAGCAATTGTTGCAAGACCTACGCGCCCATCAGGTCGAATGGTTAACCGTCGGTCAATACCTACAACCGACACCACATCATTTGCTTGTCGAACGTTATGTTACACCAGAGCAGTTTGATGCTTTGGCTGTTTACGCGCGTAGTATTGGCTTTGAACAGGTGGCTTCTGGACCAATGGTCAGATCGAGTTATCATGCAGATTTGCAGGCGAAGAATGCGGGGTTATGAACCCGAACCCTCATTGCAACTCTGAAGCGGCAGGTCATCTTTTGCACTCGCAGAGTGATAGCGTAAAATCTCTAAACGCCCATCTAAATGCTCAACCAATGCAGTGCAAGATTCGACCCAGTCGCCACAATTGCAATAGATAACATCGTCTAATACTCGCATTTCAGCATGATGAATATGACCACAAACCACACCCGCCATATTTTTTTTCTTGGCATCACGAATCAAAAGAACCTCATACTCGTGAATATACATCAGTGCCCGCTTTACCCGATGCTTTAGGTAGGCTGACAGTGACCAATAACCAAAGCCGAGTTTTTGTCTTGCTTTATTAAACCAACGATTAATATGCAGCATGGTTTCGTAAGCCCAGTCACCCAATAATGCCAACCACTTATGACAAGTAACGACACCGTCGTAGGCATCGCCATGCAATATCCACAAACGCTGACCAGTCAAGGTTGTATGTTCTGCTTCATCACACAATTCAATATTACCAAAATGGATACCCGAATAACGGCGTAAGAATTCATCATGATTACCCGTTACATAAACAACACGAGAACCACGCTTTGCCTTAGTAAATAAACGGCGCAAGACATCGGTATGACTTTGTGGCCAAAAATGACGCTTTTTCATCCGCCAGCCATCAATAATATCACCGACTAGATATAAAACAGGGGCATGATGAAACTTCAAAAACTCTGCCAAAGCTTCTGCCTGACAGCCTTTAGAACCTAAGTGAACATCGGAAATAAAAATCGCGCGATATTGACGATGTACACCATCGGCTAATTCATCAACGGGCATCCACTCAGGATCAGAGTTACTACCCGACAATAACGACTGCATCAAGGCTTCTGTCACTCTAAACCCCTTGTTTTACTAAAAACGATGGTACTGTCTTTCCCATCAACCAGCCAGTTAATCGCATGGCACTAAATTGCCAAGTTGGCAGATGACGACCATAAAAAGCATGCCACTCCAATATAGGCTGACCGCCACGCATTTTTTTAAAGCTTGCAGAACCAGCACCTAAGTTAAGATAAAGATTTCGTTCCAATGCTAACGCCATCACCTTACCCATTAGTAAACGATACAAGCCCATATTTTGCGGCAAATTTGTGTCATAACCAAGCATTGGTGTTGTCATGGTACGCTTATCTGCAAAGACACCAATAAATGCAATCAATCGACCAGATTCATCTCTAAAACCATAAAAATCAAGCCACTGCTGTTGTATTGCTTGTACAAAATAGGCGGCATTATAGTGGGCGTTCCAACGTGAATGCTTATCCAAATACAACATGGCATAAAGCTGCGCCATAGCAGGAGCATCATCCAATGAAAACTCATGCGGTAATACAAGTTGCAAGGGTGTCGTGCGCAATAACTTTTGATCGATTTGATTATTACGACGATTTGCCCAATTCGATGCATTTTTAGGATCAAATAAATAAACTTGACGACTTGGCCATAATTGCCATCCATTTTCAATCAAGTTAGACATTAGTTTGCCATCACTCACCTCATTTAAGGTGCGCATCCATAGCGGACGATCATCAAAAGTTGTTACCAAGGTATCCGTCAGTAACGAAACCTTATCTAATGACCATTGTGGATACAGATGCGTTGATACAGCCCAAGCATTAACGCTCAGCGCACGATCTAATCCTAATAGCGAAAACCAAGGCTCAGCTACCGATAACGCACGTTCAGCCCAACGTTTTGTCTTTTCATCTTGCAACTGATCTAACTCATCACGCGCATAGTCAATATAACCATGCTGTGGTGAGGATAAATAAGTTTGGTTTTCTACCCGATGACCAACACCCAAAGGCAACCACGCCTGCTCTAATTTAAGCAATGCCGCCTCTGAATGCCAATTTTCAATGAATGCGTTTTGATTTAATCTCGCCCAAACAGCTGCTTTTCCCTGATAAGCAAGCGTATCTAAACGCTCGCCAGAGAATACCCGTGCATGACGCGAAATACCATCATCAAAAGGCACGGGTATAGATAAAGCATCCACCATAAATTGCCGACCGATCTTCATGCCAAAATTGTTCATTACGCGCTGCATCCGTTGTCCAATATTCTAATAAATTTGCTGGTAATAGGGCTTCTAAGGGCGATTCTTTTCCCGCTGCACGGAAAATAACACGCGCCCCTACTTTTGCCGTTCGATTCACTTCTAGCCACAAATCCGTTAGCTGTTCAGCAGCCATCCAATCTTGTGCGTCTAAGAAAACGTAAACATCAATACTATTTGCTGCTCTTAATGCTAAATAATCGGTTACGGATTGGTGATGAATGGTTACTTTTTCAGCCGCCTGCTGAGTCGATGCATAATTTACTTCTTGCAGATATAAGGGTAACGCGGCTTGATTGGTATCATCGAACCGACGCGCAAAGGCTTGCCAAGCGAAATAATTGGTATCCATATCATAATCACAAGCAAGATGGCGGAAACGCGCTTTGAGCACATCAGCCATATGTAGCGCATCTCCCTTTAACACTTGATACTGACGCGGAGGAATACCTAAGCCATAAAGCACCCACACCTGCGAACTCAACCAACGTACAACACGGGTATCGAATAAAGGGGCAATTTTTTCATCAAAGATATGCTCTGCCTCTACCCTAGATTTTGCCTGCATCATAACGGACAAGTCATAGCCTAAACGACGCGCTAACCAATGACCAAAACCAATAAAACGACCCAACAAACCACGATGATAAAACCCTGTGCTAAACCAAGAGTAACGACCAGCATCTTTATTAACTTGCCAATAATCTTGGGCAAACTGGGGTAAATCATGTTTAATGCTGCTAATCAACATCTCATTACCAAGTTGATTACCTTGCGCAAATAAACGATGAAAATTTTGATAAGATAAACGCTGTGCTGCCGTTTGCTTTAAGGCTAATAAAGACAAATGTGCTTCATTGAGATCAACCGCCGCAATGTGTGCTGGGTTTTGTGTCAAGTAAGATAAAATATTACAGCCACCAGAGGTTAGACAAACCATATTTTGTCCCTCGATGTTACCGAGCGCGTGCAAATCAGAAACAGGATCTTCCCAAATCAAGGGATAAACCAGCTGATCAAACCAGCGCACAAAAACACGATCCCAAAAACTACGCCCTTCTTGCGCTGAGACCTCAGAAGATAAGCCAACCGCTTTATCTAACAATACTTTACTCGACATACAATCCTCACTAACTTCACATTAGCGTCCATCGTAACGAACAACTGTATCAACTAAATGACAATGAGATGACAGGAATATGAACAAAGCCGCGAATTCAAGCATCGGTAATCATGAAATAACTGCTCTAAAATCTATACAAAGAGACTTTATTTCCCTATAATCTCCCCAATGACAACACTAAAACGCATTAGAAAATATCGCATCGAACTTAGAGAAAACGACCACGCTCCAGCCCATATTCATGTTGTTGGTGCTGATGTCAATGTCTCGATCAACCTACATACCTTGACGATTGCTGGTAATTTACCCAAAGCATTAAAACCAGAAGTCATAGAATATGTCACTAACAATCAAGCGGAGTTATTAGCACTATGGGACAAAATCCATCCTACCAGCCGATGAGAGAACCAAAGATTTTAACGGTTGAAGCCTTAGATGATTACTGCTTGCGCATCACTTGGGTTAATGGCTTTGCCTGTGACATTAGTCAAAAAGATGCTATTTTTGATAAAAAAAACAATCCAAAGTTAAAGCCACTACAAGATATTGCAGTTTTTACTCAGGTTAGTTGTGAGTTTGGCTGGTCTGTCGAGTGGGATACCGTCGATATTCAAATTGGTGCGGATACGCTATGGGTAGATTATCTCTCGCAAAGTGGTAAACCAGAGGCAGCTAAATTCTTTTTATTCCGCTTACAGAACGGTCTAACCCTAACCAAAGCCGCTGAGGTGTTCGATATGAGTCGTCGCACGATGTCCGCCTATTCTAGTGGCGCAAAGCCAATCCCTCGTACCATGATGTTAGCAATGAAGGGTTATGAAGCAGAACAGAAAGGATTGGTGTAATATGCGCGGATTCGTATATTGTAATTGATGCCATCTATCGTAATCCGTGTTGTAATTTTATCGTAAAAGATAGCGATTTGATGGGTATATTGGAAGTATATAATGAGAAGCCCAGAAACGAAAAAAAGGCTAAAAAGCCTTTATTTTTAATCTAATAAGTACATAATGAGCATGTAATTTACCAGAAACATTTTTTAATTTTGTGCGCGAGAAGAGACTCGAACTCTTACACCTTGCGGCGCTGGAACCTAAATCCAGTGCGTCTACCAATTCCGCCACTCGCGCATTTGTGTATAATAGCACGGTGTTTTCTAAAAAGCTATCTTATTTTGCAGATTGCTTGTAAAGTTTGAACGCTCGTTCTATTATTATCGCTAATTTCATCATTTAAGGTGTCTACTTGTGGCTGTTGGTTATCAAGAATCCGATATTCAGGTGTTAAAAGGCTTAGAGCCCGTGCGTCAGCGTCCAGGGATGTATACACGCACAGAAAATCCCTTGCATATTATGCAAGAAGTCATTGATAACGCAGCCGACGAAGCCTTGGGTGGCTACGCCTCACGCATTGATGTTGTGCTTTATAGCGATGGTTCTTTATCGGTACAAGATAATGGACGTGGCATTCCTGTTGGCATTCATCCAACAGAAGGTGTGCCGACGGTTGAGTTGGTATTCACGCGTCTGCATGCTGGTGGTAAATTCAGCAAAACATCGGGTGGTGCGTATAGCTTTTCGGGTGGTCTGCATGGCGTTGGGGTTTCGGTTACCAATGCCCTATCGACGCGCCTCGAAGTTGAAGTGGTGCGCGAAGGCAAACGCTGGCAGCTTGCTTTTTCTGGCGGTGATGTTGTTGAAGCCTTAACAGAAGTCGGCACTGCACGTGGTCATGGTACGCGCATTAGGGCTTGGGCAGACGCTCAGTATTTTGATTCATCTAAAATCCCTGTCGCAGAACTTGAGCGTTTATTACGTTCAAAAGCGGTGCTCTTACCTGGGTTAAAAGTTTCTTTACGCAACGAGGCAACAGGACAGGAACAAGTCTGGCAGTTTTCTGGTGGTATGGGTGACTACTTATTATCGCTCTGTGGTGAAACGGATGATTACGTATCACCGTTATTTACAGGTGAACACTATTTAAGTAATACGCAAGATGATGCGGTAAAAGGGGAAGGTGCAGCGTGGGCTGTTGTCTTTCGTGAATCTGGGGGACGATTTGTAGAAAGTTATGTCAATCTTATCCCTACAGGCTTAGGTGGCACACACGAAACGGGGTTACGCTTAGGCTTATTTGAGTCGATGAATGCTTTTTGTCAGCATCATGGTTTATTACCTAAGGGGGTACAACTCACTGCTGACGATATTTGGGGTCGTGTGGCAGGCATTTTATCGACACGCGTGCTCGATCCACAGTTTCAGGGACAAACCAAAGACAAACTTTCCTCTCGCAGTGCCCACGCATTGGTTGCCAACTGTACACGCGATGCCTTTACCATCTGGCTCAATGCGCATTTAGAAGATGCAAAAAAAATTGCTGAGTTAGCGATTCGTGCCGCAATGGAGCGTAATAAATCAGCAAAAACAGCGGTTAAACGCAAGACATCGGGGGCTGCAGTTCTACCCGGTAAATTAACCGATTGTGAAAGCACAGATTTACGCGAAACCGAACTCTTTTTAGTCGAAGGCGATTCTGCAGGCGGCTCGGCAAAACAAGCACGCGATAAACGCACACAAGCGATTTTGCCCTTACGTGGCAAGGTATTAAATACATGGGAAGTAGCTGCTGGCGACTTATTTAGCAATAACGAAGTACACGATATGAGTGTTGCCATTGGTGTCGATCCACACACAACCGATATGCCAGATACGATCTTAGAAAACCTACGTTATGGCAAGGTTATTTTAATGACTGATGCCGATGTTGATGGTGCGCACATTCAAACACTTTTACTGACCTTATTCTACAAACACTTTCCTAAAGTGATTGAAAAAGGACATCTGTTTGTCGGTCAACCGCCCCTGTTTCGTGTTGATGCCGATACAGCAAAACGCAAACAAAAATTTTATGCCTTAGATGAAGCTGAACGGGACGCGCTCATACAAAGGTTACGCGATGAAGGCGTGCGCGATAATCAAATTAGTGTTGCCCGATTCAAAGGCTTAGGTGAAATGAACCCCGAACAATTGAAAGAAACAGCTATGTCCACCGATACACGTCGCTTATTGCGGGTACGTGCGCCTAAGCGTGATGCGGCACAACTCATGTTCGATATGCTGATGGCAAAAAAAGCATCTGGCGATCGTCGGGTGTGGATGGAAAGTAAGGGTTATAGCGTCGAGGCAGATGTATGAGTGAGCACAAACAAAGCGATTCAACCTTAGATTTATTTGCACAGGTTGAAGATAATCCCCCCGCCATTCGACAAGCTCATGGCGACCCCCTTTTACAAAGTGGGTTAGAAAACTTGCCAATTGCAGAGAACCAGCCGCCTGAGCCACCTGCAGAAACACCGAACCTGTCGAATGACGAGGGTGATGATAGTATTGACTTACCACTTTATGCCGAGCGTTGCTATTTAGAATACGCTATGTCGGTGGTTAAAGGACGCGCCTTGCCCGATGTGCAAGATGGGCAAAAGCCTGTGCAGCGTCGTATTTTATATACCATGAAGCGTCTTGGACTTGATGGCAGCGCGAAACCTGTTAAATCAGCCCGTGTGGTGGGTGAAGTGCTGGGCAAATATCATCCGCATGGTGATAGTGCTGCCTACGAAGCGATGGTACGTATGGCACAGGGCTTTACCTTGCGCTATCCACTGGTTGATGGTCAGGGTAATTTTGGCTCGCGCGATGGTGATGGTGCTGCGGCGATGCGTTATACCGAGGCACGCTTAACGCCCATTAGTGATTTGCTGTTATCTGACTTAGATAGCGAAGTGGTTGATTGGACGGCTAACTATGACGGCAGTCTAAAAGAACCACTATTATTGCCTGCGCGTCTGCCATTTGCTTTACTCAATGGGGCTTCTGGGATTGCGGTCGGGATGGCATGTGAATTGCCTTCGCACAATTTAACTGAAGTCGCGGCTGCTTGTAAATTAGCCGTATTAGGCACACCAACACTCGATGAAGTATTATCGGTTATCATAGGACCTGACTTTACTGGCGGTGGACAACTCATCAATCCTGATGTCTTACCTGCAGTTTATGCAGGTGGACGTGGTTCGATTCGTTTGCGTGCACGTTGGCAAATTGAGCCATTGGCGAAAGGTCAATGGCGCGTGGTCATTTACGAGTTACCACAGGGCGTATCGACCGCCAAGATTATGGCAGAGATTGAAACCCTTCTGAATCCACAACCTAAAGCGGGTAAAAAAGCGATCAGCCAAGAACAGGCTGGCTTAAAAACAGCGTTAAGTGCCCTGCTTGATTTTATGCGTGATGAGTCTGACGGTCAGCACCCGATACGCTTGGTATTAGAACCACGCGCGCGCAGCGTTACCAGCGACGAACTCATGACGTTTTTATTGGCGCACACCTCATTAGAAGTGAATATTCCCGTCAATTTAACGCTGATTGGCAGTGATGGTAACCCACGTCAAAAGGGATTGTTAGCGATATTGAATGAATGGGCGCATTTCCGTGTGACTTTCTTTAACCGTCGCTGTATTTTTGAACATCGTAAGGCAAGCGAACGTGCCCATATTTTAGAAGGTCGGCTACTGGTTTTAGTGCATATTGACGAAGTGATTGCTGTTATTCGTCATAGCGATGACCCCAAACTTGAGTTAATGGCACGTTTCTCACTGAGTGAAACACAGGCAGAGGATATTTTAGAAATTCGCTTGCGCCAACTCGCCCGCTTAGAACATATTAAAATCCAACAAGAGCTGAATAAACTCAATAAACAAATCGCATCTTTAGCGCGATTATTGGCTAGCGATAAACTGCTACGCAAAGCAGTAGTAGCAGAAATTGATGCTGATAGTCAACGCTTTGGCGATACACGACGCACCCTCATTGAATCAGCGGAAGTGGTCACACGCAGCAACGTACAAAATATTGCCGATGAGCCGATTATTGTGATTGTCAGCAAACAAGGCTTTGTCCGTACCCGTACAGGCAAAGTCGAAGATCCATCGAGTCTGCCGTTCAAAACAGGTGATTGTTTACTCGCGCTATTTGATACGCGCACAGTAGCATGGTTATTTATTTTAGATACCACTGGTCGCGCCTACTCTATCCCTGTCGCACAATTACCAAGTGGTAAAGGAGATGGCGTGCCAATCGCCTCCTTAATTGATTTAGCGGCTGGCGCACGCCCTGCTGCTTTTGCTTGTGGTAATCTGCAACATCGTTTTCTTGTTGCTGGCAGTCATGGTAAGGGATTTATCTGTACAGGTAGTGACTTATTTAGTAATCGTAAGGCGGGAAAAACCTGTCTTAACTTAGATAACGATGATAAACCACGATTGCATCTTATTCCTGATTGTCCCAACAATCAGCCAGCACATATTGCCCTGCTATCCAATAATCATTGTGGTTTGGTCTATCCTGTTGATGATATTCGTGTGTTATCGAGTGGTGCTGGCGTTATCTTAATCGCTGGTGGTCTGAGTGAGTTACAGTTTATCTGTCAACTGAATGAAAAAATTACCTTAGGCAAAACACGCATACAAGCAGATAAACTGTTAGGAACACGTGCAACAGCAGGAACACAATTAGGTCGCAAGCGTTCCAGCACCTAAGCTAGGTAATATGCTTAGTGATGTCATCTAACTTACTCATGTCGAGTTCCTCTAGGGACTCGTCCAAAAGAACATTTTGCAGTGCTTGCGTATTATGTTAATGCAGCATATTAGGTGCGTACCATGCGAGATATTCACGCTTTTTATCGTTATCGTCGCGTCGGTAACCGCCAAGCGACAGAATCATATTATCAATTGTTTTTTGTGTCATGGGCTCAAGATCACAAAATTGTAAAGCAGCCATTGTCTGGAAATTACGGTCATTACGACGAATCACAATGCTATCGAACTGAAAATGACGTTGATTTAACTCAAAGGCAAAAGGAATTTTTTCACCTTTAATAAAATGGTCGACCATTTCTGGCATCACAACAAAGGCAACGCCACCTGCTGAAATATTCACTTGACGGTGATACATCTTAGCTTCTCGACCGAAACGGCATGGCATATCGATAAAAATTCGGTAATAGGTACGCTTATTCACAAACATCTTGAAATCTTCTGCTTAACTTAGTAATTTGGCGTTACTATACGTTATTTTTGAGTTTTATTGGTGTAAAAAATAAACAGATTGCACTAAATTAAGCAGACAAACCATTGGCACCTTATTTTTAGCATGACTTGATTGTGATACAATCGCAACAATTATAGCTGTAAACATGGATAGGCAATGAATACGCCCCGTAAAATTTTTATCTCTATCGCTTCTTTTTGCGACCCTTACTTACTACATACGGTCAAAGATGCCTGCAATAAAGCCAAGCATCCAGCAAATCTCGTTTTTGGCATTATTGACCAACACCCGTTTAACCGTCGCCATAATCTAAACGAATTACCGCAAAAACCAGTCATTCGTTATGTACATACCCATCCTGTTGATAGTCGTGGTGTCTGCTGGGCAAGATCGGTTGCATTTACGCTTTATCAAAATGAAACCTACCTCCTTCAAATCGACTCACATATGTTATTTGAGCAAGATTGGGATGAGCAGCTCATCACACAACTTGAAGCCTTACGTGTGCGTCACCCTAAACCCATTGTGAGTACCTATCCTTACGGCTTTGAGTTTGTCGATGGTGAGCCTAAGGTGCTCATTAGTATCAGCGATCAAACAACGCTCGTCTTGCGCCCCCATCCAGAAACAGACTTGAGTGAAACCAACGCAACCTTACGCTTCCGTGCCGAGCATGTCTTTAAACGTGAGCCAATTATGGGTGCTCATGTCGCTGGTGGTTTTATCTTTACCTTGGGTAATTTTGTACAAGAAATCCCTTACGACCCTTATCTCTATTTTCATGGTGAGGAGCAGGATTTAGCCATTCGTGCCTTTACCAATGGCTGGGATATTTTCCATCCGCCGCATATCCCGCTTTTTCATCTGTATAAGTTGCCGAATACTGACCATCAAACGCATCATTGGCATCCTGAATGGGAAAAAGATCGTGATTTTAAATGGACAGAGTTAACAGAGTCAGCTAAACAACGTCTGATTGAATTGTTATATAAGCGCGGCAATATTGGCGTTTACAGTCTTGGTAAAAAACGGACATTGAAAGACTTTGCCAAACTTTCGGGGATTGACTACATTAATAAACGCCTAATTCGTGAGTATAAAGAACGGTATTAATATTTGGTTAGGAGTAATTATTATCAGCAATACAGTTACTTTTGTTTTTTCTCAATAATGGAGGCTTAGCCGCAAGCGATTACAACCAAGCCTAAGCTGCGCTATAATGAGCCGAGCCAACTCAGATGATCGCCTCATGAAAAAAGACATTACCACCAAAGACGTACTCAAACTCATCACTCAAGATATTGCTCATCATCTACTTGGTTTTGAGGTATCAGAGGTAGAGTTTGTTGATAAAGAACTTCACGTGATTGAAAAGCGCGAATCTGATTTAGTAGCACAGTGCCGCATTAACGGCATCCTGAGTATTTTGCATATTGAAATCCAAAACGACAACGACAAACAAATGCACTTGCGCATGTTGCGTTATTATGCCCAGATTAAAACGCGCTTTTTTGATCTACCCTTGCATCAATGTGTCATCTATATTGGACGAAAACCATTAAAAATGCCCAATGGCATTCAAAGTGATGGCTTAAGCTACCACTATCAGCTGATCGATATGCACAATATCGACTGCGAACATTTGCTAAAACTCGATACACCCGACGCGCTGGTGTTGGCAGTATTATGTGATTTCAAAGGAAAAAACGAAAAGGATGTGCTATTCTTTATCCTAAATCGCCTACAAGAATTGGCAGGAGATGATGAATATGCACTGGGTAAATACACCCTTGCACTAGAAACGCTATCTGAAAACCGAAATTTAACCGCACTATTAAAGGAAGCCGAAGCTATGCTACGTACCGTCACTTTTGAACAACTTCCCAGCTACGAAATTGGCTTTGAGCGCGGTGTTGATAGTGGTAGATTAGAAGGCAAGCTAGAAGGCAAGCTAGAAGGCAAGTTGGAAGGTAAATTGGAAGGTAAGTTGGAAGGCAAGTTAGAAGGTAAGTTGGAAGCTGCCGCCGTCATGCTCGGTATGGGCATTGCTGCTGAAGACATTGCAAAAAAACTTAATATTCCATTGACCTATTTAACTCAGCATTAAGATTCGTTCAGTAATCATCCGATAGGTGATGATAATTTTTCTCATCGATTAGTAGCTGGGATGATTGAACAGCGTTTACAAATCGTCTAATACACCAACTCCGC
>DYST01000018.1:24555-27496 GCA_020726325.1 Thiomicrospira cyclica
TAGTAGCTGGGATGATTGAACAGCGTTTACAAATCGTCTAATACACCAACTCCGCCTGCACGCCCAATTGCGTTAAGCCAGACATCAACATTGCACTCGGCTTAATGCGCATTGATTGACCATGATTGAGTGGTACGTGCCAGCCATCTTGCTGCCAAAAGAAGCGTAAGGGTTTGCCGTTGTCATCATCGCGTGCTTGTGAGAGTAAACTACGTAAACTGGCAACCTGCCAGTCATCATCTGCTTTTAGCGTGAACAATAGGGCTTTGGCATGTTCGATTTTGGCATCGTGAAATGGCAGAATCCGACTGGCACGTAGGCGTGCTTGCCCCGAATAACCATCGAGCGATAATTCACCTTCAACCACCACCAGCATATCGACACTGATTTTGCTTAAAACTTCATTGCCTAAGTCACCAAAAGCCGACACCTCTAATACCGTGTCATTGTCTTCGATGGCGACGAACACCATCTTATTGCCCTTTTTACCAATTTTCATGCGCACACTATCGACACGCCCTGCCAACAACACCTGCTGACCATTACGCTTGCCCATTTCAGCGGCTCTAGGTTTAGGCAGTGTTTCTAAGGTATGGGCAAAGCTCCGTGCTTCTTGGCGCACCACATCAAACGGATGACCACTGATATAAAAACCCAGCACCGCTTTTTCTTTGCGCAATAACTCATCAAGCTCCCACTGTGCAGCATCATCGTATGTGCAGAGTTCTGGTGTTAAATCGACACGATCATCACCCGCACCAAATAAATCATTTTGACCACTGGCAGCGCGTTCATTTTCTTGCTGTGCATAATCTAAGGCTTTCGTTAAATTAGCATGCAAGGCAGCACGATGTGTCCCTAAATCATCCATTGCGCCCGAATCAATCAGGGCTTCAATGACGCGCCGATTGAGCTGTTTATAGGTACGATGGCAAAAATCAAACAAATCCTTAAACGCACCGTTACTTTCACGCTCACTCATTACACCAGACAAAGCCTCTGTACCAGCGCCTTTAACCGCTCCCAGTCCAAAACGAATACTTTTTAAGGTTTGTACGGCAAAAGTGGTTGAACTTTGGTTAATCGATGGCGGTAAAATCGTCAATCCCATAGAGCGACACTCTTTGAGCATATGCACGACTTTTTCGGTATTATCCATATCGGCAGTGAGCACCGCTGCCATCAAATAAGCAGGATAATGGGTCTTTAGCCAAGCCGTTTGATAAGAAACCAGTGCATAAGCAGCCGAGTGCGACTTGTTAAAACCATAGTTGGCAAACTCTTCCATAATATCGAAGGTTCGCCCTGCAATTTCAGGATCAATATTGTTTTCTTCTGATCCTTTACGAAATGTCTCACGCTGACGCGCCATTTCAGCAGCATCTTTTTTACCCATCGCACGACGCAATAAGTCAGCAGCACCCAAGCTATAGTTAGCCATAATCTGTGCCGTTTGCATCACCTGCTCTTGATACAAAATCGTACCATAAGTTGGGTTTAAAATCGGCTCTAAACAGGGGTGCAAATATTCGACCTTTTGTCGACCATGCTTACGATTAATAAAGTCATCAACCATGCCAGAGCCCAAAGGACCTGGACGGAATAACGCCACCAAAGCGACAATATCTTCAAAGCAGTCGGGTTGCAAACGACGAATCAAATCCTGCATCCCCGTTGATTCTAACTGGAATACGCCCGACGTATTACCCGTTTTAATCATGTCGTAGGTTTTTTTATCAATCAAGGGGATGCGACTAATATCGACCACAGGACCATCGGCACGAGCATCGCCTGTTTGGTGCATGATGGCAGGCAGTTTTTGTGCGTTAATGCCCTTCACTGCCCAGTCGATAATGGTCAGGGTACGCAAGCCCAAGAAGTCGAACTTAACCAAGCCAACCAATTCCACATCGTTTTTATCGAACTGAGTCACAAGGTTACTGCCGTCGCTTTCACAATACATGGGAGCGAATGTCCACAACGGACGCGGACCAATCACCACTCCTCCCGCATGTCGACCCGCATTACGTGCCAATCCTTCAAGTTTGAGTGCCAGTTTTAAGAACTCGCTAACTTCTTCATCATTATCGTATTTATCTTTTAATTCTGGCTCTTTTTCAATGGCATCCTTAAGCGTAATACCTAATTCATTTGGAATCAGCTTCGCGATTTTATCGACAAAGCCGTAAGCAAAACCGAGCACTCGCCCGACATCACGAATAACACCTTTTGCCGCCATCGTACCGTAAGTAATAATCTGCGACACGTGATCACGTCCATATTTACGTGCCACATAATCAATGACCTCATCACGTCGCTCCATACAGAAGTCGACATCAAAGTCGGGCATGGAGACACGCTCAGGATTAAGAAATCGCTCGAACAGCAAATCGTAAGGCAGTGGGTCTAAATCGGTAATTTTAAGCGCGTAGGCAACCAAAGAGCCCGCCCCAGAACCGCGCCCTGGTCCAACAGGAATACCGTTATCTTTCGCCCACTGAATAAAGTCGGCAACAATTAAGAAATACCCAGGAAAACCCATTTGCAAAATGGTATTTAACTCTACCTCTAAGCGATCACGATAAGTCTGCGTCTTGCTTTCAAACTCAGGATCATCAGGATTCAGAATAATCGCTAAACGTTCTTTTAACCCCTCGCGCGAAGTGTGAGCAAAGAAGGTTGCGATGGTCATCCCTTCTGGCACGGGGAAGTCGGGCAAAAAGTTTTCGCCCAAGGTTAACGACAAGTTACAAGCCTGCGCGACTGCGACCGTATTAGCGCAGGCTTGAGGCATATCGGCAAACAGTTCGAGCATTTTTGTTTGCGAACGTAAATATTGCTGCTCACTGTAACTTTTCGGACGACGGCTATCTTCTAACACAAAACCATCGCGAATACACACACGCACTTCATGCGCTTCAAAATCATCAGTTGTGGCAAA
>DYST01000087.1 GCA_020726325.1 Thiomicrospira cyclica
CGCATCAATGAGTCTAATTGATGCGGCAAAATTGACTGTTAACACTATATTTTTCTCTAAATCCAACCTGATGCACATCAATAATCTATAATGTACAGAAATGCTTTTGGCAAGATAAGGCATACTGATTACTACAGCCGATTAAAAATGACTAAAGAGATTTACGTATTGGTCGCTAATTCTACTGCATCCCCGTGCACTGAGGAATAACATCATGCGAGTGACCTCTTTTACCATCGCGCACAGCCTCACGGTCATCCCTCTCAGTATGGCGATTATGTGGCTGGCAGGATGTTCGAGTCCATCCAAACCCGTTGCCAGTCATTATGGCAACACTGTACAAATTGCGCCCAGCAACCCGCTACGTCGTGGGGCGACGGAAGATATTTGCGAAATCTTCCGCGACAATCCGAATTGGTTTGTCGATGCAAACCATAGTTACCGACGATGGGGAACACCTGTCGCTGTCCAACTTGCGTTTGTGTATCAAGAGTCGCGCTTTGTTGCCAACGCGAGTCCGAAAACTAGTTTTACCGTTTTTTCTAATAAAAACAGTAGTGCCTTGGGCTATGCGCAAGCACTCAACGGAACTTGGGATGACTACGTCAAAGCAACAGGTAATTACCAAGCACATCGCTCCAATATGCGAGATGCTTTAGATTTTATTGGCTGGTACAACAACAACGCCAACCGAAAACTAGGGTTAGCAGGCGATCAGGCACGAGAGCTTTATCTTGCCTATCATGAAGGGTTGAAAGGTTACTCACTTGCTACCTACGACAGCAAAGACTGGTTAAAAACCGTTGCTGATCAAGTAGAAGTCAGAGCCATCAAATACGACAAGCAACTACGCGGTTGCTCGAGTGAAATTGTTGCTATGATTAAGCAATGATAACGCAATTCGCGCAGGCAATAAAAAACCAGCACAATGATGCTGGTTTTTTATTTGGATAACGCAAAATGACTGCGCAACAGGTTAAGCTGTGTAGCGTTGCACGACTAAGGTAGCATTAGTGCCACCAAAACCAAAACTGTTCGACATAATACGCGTCAAGCCTGCATTGTCCTGACGTTCACGCACGATTGGGAAATCGGCAACAGCTTCATCTAACTCCGTAATGTTAATTGACGGCGCAATAAAATCACCCTGCATCATTAACAAGCAGTAAACCATTTCGTGAACACCAGCCGCTCCTAACGAGTGACCAGACATTGACTTAGTAGAACTAATACGTGGAATCTCATCGCCAAAGACAGCTTTAATGCCGCCCGCTTCTTTCGAGTCACCCACAACCGTAGATGTACCATGCGTATTGATATAATCAATTTTGCCATCAACAGTTGATAACGCCATATTCATGCAACGAATCGCGCCTTCACCAGAAGGCGCTACCATGTCGTAACCATCAGAGGTTGCGCCATAACCGACAATTTCGCCGTAAATCTTAGCACCACGAGCCAAAGCATGCTCGAGTGCTTCAACGACAACCATACCACCGCCGCCTGAGATGACAAAGCCATCACGATCAGCAGAATAAGCACGAGAAGCTGTTTCGGCATTGTCGTTATACTTACTCGATAAAGCACCCATCGCATCAAACAACATGGTCTGACTCCAATGCAACTCTTCACCACCACCCGCAAAAACAACGTCCTGCTTACCAAGCTGAATCAACTCGTAAGCGTTACCAATACAATGCGCCGATGTCGCACAGGCAGAAGAAATCGAGTAATTCACACCCTTAATTTCAAAAGGCGTTGCTAAACAAGCAGAAACGGTAGAACCCATGGTACGCGGTACCATGTATGGACCAATACGCTTCACACCTTTTTCAGCCATAATACTATTGGCTTCAATCAAGTTCTGATTAGACGCACCACCCGATCCTGCAATTAGCCCTGTTTTAGGATTAACCACCTGTTCTGGCGTTAAACCACTATCCGCAATCGCTTGTTGCATTGCCAAATAAGCATAAGCAGCCGCATCACCCATAAAGCGACGATGTTTACGATCAATCTGATCCAAATCAACATTAATCGCACCTTCTACTTGTGAGCGAAAATTACGATCGGCATAGGCTTGTTGAAAGCGAATACCGCTTTTCCCATTACGCAAATGCGACTCAACTGTCGCCGCATCGTTACCTAAACTACTAACAATACCTAAACCTGTGATGACAACACGACGCATAAATCGCTCCTTAGAAATTTTCAGTCGATTGAAACAAACCTACTTTTAGGTCTGTTGCTGAGTAGATTTCACGCTCATCTACAAACAATTTAGCATCCGCTAAGCCCATAAATAACTTACGTTTAATGACACGCTTCATGTCAAGTTGATAACGTACTTTTTTTGCCGTTGGTACAACTTGACCGTAAAACTTGACCTCACCAGAACCCAAAGCACGACCACGTCCCAAACCACCAGCCCAACCAAGGTAAAAACCAATAAGCTGCCACATCGCATCCAACCCCAAACACCCCGGCATCACAGGGTCGCCTTTGAAGTGACAGTCAAAAAACCATAAATCTGGGGTCACATCTAATTCAGCACGAATCTCACCCTTAGCGAACAAACCACCCTCTTCCGAGATATGGGTAATGCGATCAAACATTAGCATCGGTGGCAATGGCAATTGTGGATTACCTAAACCAAACATCTCACCACGCCCACAGCGCAGTAAGTCTTCTTTTGATAAACTCGAAGGACGGTTAGTCATGACGTGCGTCAACCCTATTTTTTAAGCTATTTACATGAAATAATGAACAAAATGCGTTTCAAAACTGTGTTAGCACGCAAGTTAACATTTTAAAATAGTCATTTTATTAAAACATTTGGATGCAATTATAACAGGAAGAAGCCCTATTTGCTTGACCGAGCGCAATATTCGATCAGTAAAGCAGCGGAAAGATGCCTATATCACAAGCAAGGGCTAACCGTGCTATAATTACAAGATTAAAGCGATTAACTGCGGAAAACACCTCACAATGTCGGAAAATACAGAAAACAATAACGTTTATGACGCCTCCTCAATTCAAGTGCTACGCGGCTTAGATGCTGTACGCAAACGCCCTGGTATGTACATTGGTGACACTGATGATGGCTCTGGCTTGCATCATATGGTCTTTGAAGTTGTCGATAATGCCATTGACGAAGCCTTAGCAGGTCATGCCAGTACGGTTAAAGTAACGCTACACACGGATGGCTCTTGTTCCGTTTCTGATGATGGTCGTGGTATCCCTGTTGGTATCCATGAAGAGGAAGGCGTGTCTGCTGCCGAAGTGATCATGACCATCCTGCATGCAGGTGGTAAATTCGATGACAACTCTTATAAAGTATCGGGTGGTTTGCATGGTGTGGGTGTATCGGTTGTTAATGCGTTATCATCAGGTTTATGGTTAACCATTCATCGTGAAGGCAAAGTGTGGCAACAAGAATACGCCCTAGGCGTTCCTGTTTATCCCTTAAAATCGATTGGCGAGAGCAATAAAACAGGCACAGAGCTGCGTTTTATGCCATCAAAAGAAATTTTCGCTTTCACCGAGTTTAACTATGATATTTTACTCAAACGTCTGCGCGAGTTATCTTTCTTAAATTCTGGTGTTCATATTGAACTCACCGATCATCGCGATAATCGTCACGACATCTTCAAATATGAAGGTGGCATTATGGCATTTGTGGAGTATCTCAATAGCAAGAAAACCGCTATTCACAATAAGCTATTTTACTTTACAGGCGAAAAAGATGGTGTCGGCGTTGAAGTCTCTTTGCAATACACCGAAGCCTACACCGAATCCGTTTATTGCTTTACCAACAACATCCCACAAAAAGATGGTGGGGCGCATTTAGCAGGTTTTCGTTCGGCATTAACACGTAACATTAACACGGCTGCCGAACAAGAGGGATTAGAGAAGAAATTTAAAATCGCCCTATCTGGCGATGATACCCGTGAAGGTCTAACCGCAATTGTCTCTGTCAAAGTACCCGATCCTAAATTCTCATCGCAAACGAAAGAAAAGTTGGTATCAAGCGAAGTTCGTACCGTTGTCGAAAGTTTAATGAACGAAGCCTTTGCCACATTCCTACTCGAAAATCCCAATGATCGCAAGGCGATTCTTAATAAAATTTTTGAAGCTGCGCGTGCGCGTGATGCAGCCCGTAAAGCGCGTGAAATGACGCGTCGCAAAGGTGCATTAGACATCGCTGGTTTGCCTGGCAAATTAGCCGATTGCCAAGAAAAAGACCCTGCACAATCTGAAATCTACTTAGTGGAAGGAGATTCTGCGGGCGGCTCTGCCAAGCAAGGTCGTGATCGTCGTACCCAAGCGATTCTGCCCCTTAAAGGTAAAATCCTTAACGTCGAACGTGCGCGTTTTGATCGTATGATTGCTTCTGCTGAAGTAGGGACGCTGATTACTGCATTAGGGTGTGGTATTGGTAAAGATGAGTACAACATCGAAAAATTGCGTTATCACCACATCATCATCATGACCGATGCCGACGTGGACGGTAGCCATATTCGCACCCTATTACTGACTTTCTTCTATCGTCAGATGCCTGAAATCATCGAACGTGGTCATGTTTACATCGCCCAACCCCCTTTGTATAAAGTCAAAAAAGGCAAACAAGAGGCCTACTTAAAAGATGATACCGAACTTGAGCATTATTTACTGCAACTTGCTATGGAAGGCGCAAGTTTGCTGCTAGGCGACAATGCTGGCAGCATGAGCGGTCATGCGCTGGAACAATTGGCAATTGCGCATTTTCAAGCCGAACGTGTCATTAATAAATACAGCCGTCGCTATCCAGAAACTTTACTGCGTGGATTGCTCGACTTGCCAGCCATTACTGAAATGGGATTGCGTGATGTCGCTGTTTTATCATCATGGTGCGAAGCGGCACAAGCACGCATCCAACAGGACTTTATTACAGGCGGCGCACGCTTTAGCTTGTCGGTTGTTGACAATCAAGACCCTGATGTTGAATCTAAAGCGATTCGCCTAACCATGCACGAGCATGGTTTTGATACCGCACAAGACATTACGGAAGACTTTTGGCTATCGGGTGATTATGTACGCCTCATGAATGCCGCTGCCAGTATTGGTAATTTGCTCACAGCAGGTGCGCAAGTTAAGCGCGATGAAAAAGGCTTAGCTGTTAGCACAGTTAAACAAGCTTTCGATTGGTTACTAGGTGAAGCCAAGCGCGGCATGGGTATTCAGCGTTACAAAGGTTTGGGTGAAATGAATCCCGATCAGTTGTGGGATACCACCATGAACCCTGCCACTCGTCGCCTATTGCGTGTTCGCATCGAAGATGCCATCGCTGCTGATGATATTTTTAGTACCCTAATGGGTGATGAGGTAGAGCCGCGTCGTGCTTTTATTGAAGCTAACGCACTTTCAGTTTCGAATCTCGATATTTAATGATTTTTGGTTTTTAATTTTTAGAAGGAGTCCTCCATGTCTATCAAGCATCCTGTGATTTCTGTTACTGGTTCTTCTGGTGCAGGCACAACATTCGTTAAGCGCGCGTTTGAGAAGGTATTCGCTCGTGAAAATCTAAACGTGGCAGTGGTCGAAGGCGATAGCTTCCACCGTTACGAACGTAGCGATATGCGCGAAAAAGTAGCTGAATCGCGTAAAGCTGGTAAGGTGCTAACGCATTTTGCCGAAGATGCTAACCATTTTGACTTATTGGCTGAGTTGTTCAAGCAATACGGTGAAACAGGTACAGGCAATCGTCGTTACTATGTTCACAACGATGAAGAAGCGGCTCATCACGGCGTTGGCACTGGTTGCTTTACACCTTGGAAAGAAATTCCTGCTGGCACAGACATCATGTTCTACGAAGGTTTGCACGGTGGTGCTGTGACTGCCAATGCTAACGTCGCGCAACACGTTGATTTATTAGTTGGTGTTGTTCCTAGTGTCAATATCGAATGGATTCAAAAGATCTACCGCGACACGACTGAGCGTCCTTATACGGTTCAACAAGTCGTTGATACCATTATCGACCGTATGCCTGACTACGCTGAATTCATCACACCACAGTTTGATCGCACGCACATCAATTTCCACCGTGTGCCTTTAGTCGATACGGCTAATCCATTCGGTGGCATGGCAGTACCAACGCCCGCAGAAAGCTTGATTGTGTGCCACGTTCGCATGGACGGCATCGATTTGGCTGGCATCGCTAAACAGGTTGAAGGTGGCTTCTTACAACAAGCTGATACTTTGGTTATCCCAGGTAACAAAATGATCGACGTGATGGATTTGATGTTGTCACCTGTTATCAAGAACATGATTGCTCAGAAAAACGCAGCTTAATTCGCTTAGGTTTTAAGATTACTAAGAATCTCGCTTCGAAGCGTGTGTGAAAACACGCGCTTCTATTTTGACCATTGCAAGCAATGCGAAATGCCATCTTAGCATAAAAAAACCCACCGCTAGGGTGGGTAAAAGGGGATTAAATAAACAGTCATTCTTGTGTATTATGCGATCTTTGCAAGATAAAAAAATAAAGACACCAGCATTAAACCAACGACAATAATTGCAAGTGTTGCCATATTACAGTGCTCCTATTTCTTTTGTTTTTTTAGAAATTTTAATGATGATGACAAATCCAGCTAGGATAAATAAAACCATCATCCCCAACGCCAACCAAAACGCAGTTCCAATATTATTAGCAACAAATAACGAACCAACGGCGCTACCTAAAGCAATCAAAAAAGCAGCTAAAACCGCCAATGCTGCTCTTAATGTGTTTAGTGTTTCCTTGATTTCATCTAATTTACGCATCGCTAACTCCTTCTTTTCACATGCCCATTTTAACACAAAAAAACCCCACCTATTGCTAGATGAGGGCTCTTTGAGGTTTCTAAAATCCCCCCTAACCCCCCTTCAAAAAAGGGGGGAATATCCACCCACTTTTATAAAGGGGGTCGCCGCAGGCGGGGGGATTTAGCAGTTTTAGCCCGCCACACCGACAGTATG
>DYST01000019.1 GCA_020726325.1 Thiomicrospira cyclica
GAATAATTCCCCTCTTTTTTAAAGAGGGGTTAGGGGAGATTTTATTCCCTCCTTTCATTAAAGGAGGGCTAGGGTGGATTTATGTTATGATAATGGCATGAAGTTTTGGAGACGAGTATGAGTGCCATTGTATTTGATACTTACGAATTTAATAAAACGCTGCGTGAAGCAGGGTTTGATGAAAAGCAGGCAGATGCGCTTGTTAAGGCGCAGAGTAAAGCTTTCGAGCAGGTGCATGACGGTGGAGGGTATGCCACCAAGCAAGATGTAATGGAAGTTCGCAAGGATATGCAAACCATGGAAGAACGAATCACTGCCAATTTATACCGCGCAATGATGTTACAAACTTTCGCCATTGCAGGCTTGGTGATTGCTGTTGTTAAGTTTATGAACTAAAAGCGTTCAGCAGAACAGCCTGATGGGGGTGGTAAAATCCCCCCGCCTGCGGCGACCCCCTTTAACTAAAGTGGGTGGGGAATCGTTCCCTCCTTTTGTAAAGGAGGGCTAGGGTGGATTTCTTGGCGTATGCTACAATTCCCACATACACGATTGCACAGGTGTCCGATTATCGACTGTAGCGATCTACTTTGTTTTAAGCTAGACAACTAGCTAAACGGCTGCACAATCTGCACCTTTGGAAATAAGGCCTCTACCTCGGATTGTGCTTGTTGGGCAAAAATGAGCTTCACGTTAGCACCCGCATCTAATGTTGCCCAACAAGCAAGTCCTGCTTCTCTTGCTGCCCAAATCGTTTGTAAGGTCGCTAGTGTTTCTGGTAACCAATAGCATAAGGCTGGGTAGGCAGACATCATGGTTGCATGCATGGCGAGGGCGTTGTGTTCTGCAATCTGTCCGATTTGTGCAATATCTGCTTGTTCGATTGCTGGCAGCATTTGTGTCAGATGCGTATCAACCATATTTTTCCAAGCAGGATAGAGACTTAAGCCCTCTACCGTTTGTTTCATACCAGAACGCGAGCTAACGGGTTTTGTTTTTGCCGACAAAGTCAATAATCCGATGCGCAAATCAGGCAATGTTTGCGTTAATGGTATCGCGTGCGAATCCATACCATCATCTTGCTCGCCTGCGTGCCAATGAACGAAACCGTCCCATAACGAACGTGACGCACTACCCGAACCAATGCGTGCCAATACAGATAACTGTGTTTTATCCAGTTGCCAGTTAAAGAGATCATCGAGTGCCAGTACCAATGCTGCATAACCAGAAGCGGAAGAAGCAAGTCCTGCTCCAGTTGGTACATCATTTTTGGTATCAACTACAAAGCCCATGCTCGGGACTGTGCGAAATAAATCCAAATAACGGCTGGTGCGCTGGCTAAAAGGATGTTCTGCTGCGAGTAATGTGCCGTTCAGGGTAATGTGATCTTGTCCATCGCATAAAGCAATGCTGGTGTGTGTACCAAGCGTTTTTAATCCGACCGACAAACTATCCGTAATGGGCAGATTAAGTTCACTATTGCGTTTACCCCAGTATTTAATCAGTGCAATATTAACAGGTGCGTAGGCAGTGCCTTGTGTTTTAATCTGTGCTTGTTTGCTTTGTGTTAACTGTTGGACGATGTATTGTGCTGTTATGCTCATGGTTTTTTTCCAAAATGCAATGCGCCCCTTGGGCTGTTGTTTGAATAGCTAGCGCATCATCTAATGCTTGTGTGGGTGTTCCTAAACCGATAACACAATCACCTAGCCCAGAACCAGAAATTTTTGCACCAGCAATGCCCTCTGTTTGCCGTAAGCGATTGGCAATGGTTTCTAATGTGTTATCACTGACACCGAGACCATTCATGAGTCCGTGTGCCATATTCATACAGTGTCCGATTTCATCTAAATTGTTTTCTTTAATCTGTTCAGCAGCCATTTCGGTAATACTGGTGACCCAGTCCAACCACTGCAGCAATAAAGGGTGAGTATCTGACCAACGTGCTTTTACCTGTGCAATGACGACAGGGGTAGGTGTTTTGTAACCACAATAGACACCCACAATGGGTAAGGCATCAGTTAAACGCCTAATCACTTGATTTTTTGGATTGAGCATCATCACGCCCCCTGTAAGCGCGGCAGCTAAATCTGTCCCCGAGCCTGTGCCTTGTACTGCACGAATCGTTCTCAATCCCAATTCAAAGCGGGCATCAATGGTTTCTAACCTAGGTTCACTCATCGAAAAGCCAGTTACCATCGCAGCAACAATCGCACTAGAGCTTCCCAAGCCTTGGGTACTATTAATATCACTTGATATGGTTAGTGTCAGTCCGAGTAAAGGCTGTTCTGTTATTGCCTTAAATTGGGTTAAGGCTTCTAATATGAAAGTTAGTTTAGGATGAGGAGCAAGCGTTTGCCAATCGGTGCTATGTTCGCCTAAAGATGAGTAAATCTGAATGACATCATCATTTCGTGTTTGCCAGTCAATCGTTAGCCACGTATCTATGGCGCAAGCAATAGCAGGACGATTGTGTAAAACGGCATGTTCACCAAAAAGCATTAAACTCCCTGGTGCAAGGCTTTGCCAGTGTATTATTTTTTGCATAGCAATGATGATGCGTGCTTCTGAGGTATCGGACGGCTAATGTACCACAGCTATTAAATAGAGAGCAAAGTGTGTGTGTCTGTCTGGATTGTAAATTTAGATACACAATGCTATGTTTTTTAAGGTCATCACGAGAAAAATTGGTTAGTTTTTTACTTTTTTTCACTAAAAAAATGCTTCTGTTTCCATTCTTGACTGGCTTATAGCGATGAATCAGCCTATGATTGTCATTGACAAACATCTTGATAAACCAGTGTCGTCAGAATGGGCGGTTGCACTAATAGATTAACAGACTCGAAATAAGGATATTTTGAATGAAATACTTGCATTTTTGCTTATCTCTACTGATGTTAGGATTTATGACGTCAGTACAAGCGGCGTTTACAATATCTGCTCAAAAACTGTCTCAAGAATCAGCAGAGGTTGTCATCATCGACACGCGTTCACCTAGTGATTACGCAACAGCTCATATTGAAGGGGCAATTAACTTTCCTTTAGATTGGACTTTTGCAGAAAAGTCAATCGATGGTACCATTGTCTCGCCGACCAAAGCACAAGAAATTTTACGTCGATTGGGGCTAAATGATCGTATCTCCGTTGTCATTTACGACGATGGTAGCATGATGGGTGCAGCACGACTATTTTGGACATTAGAAGTCTATGGCTTGAAACACCTGCAATTACTTGAAAAAGGCTATGCGGGGTGGACTAAGCTGTCGCTACCGACCACAAATCAGGTTACTACCAGAGCCGAAAGCGATTACATCGTTCAGGTTAACTTCAAACGCATTGCCAGCAAGCTAACCACCTTAGTTGCAACCAAAGATGCAAAACAAACCATTATGGATGCACGTCCTTCAGCACACTATCTAGGTGAATTGTCGGCTGCAAAACGTTTTGGGCATATTCCAAATGCCATCAATATTCCAGCTGATGATAATCTTCAAGTAGATACTGATGGTGGTTCTGTTTTTTTGTCGTCAGATCGTTTATCCCAAGTCTACGAAAATGTTCCACGTAATAATCGCATCATTCTGTATTGTTCATTTGGCTTAATATCGTCTAGTAATTATTTAGCCTTGCGCTCTCTAGGTTACGAGGTTGCACAGTATGATGCTTCGTGGTTAGAGTGGGGTAATGATGCGCAGCTGCCGATTATCGAACCCTCTAAACAAGTGCGCTAATAACAAGGCAAAACCCCATGTGGTCAACACTAAGCATTCGCTCTCAATTAATTTGGATCATGTTAGCACTCCTGATTTTGGTCGAAGCACCCACTGCTGCAGCCATTATTTGGTTTGATGCACAAGAGCGACAGAACATTGCGACGGAGCAGGCGCGAACATTGGTTAGATCGCTCAATAATGACTTACTTAAAACCATTATTAATCCCTCGATTGATAACTTTACAGATTTAAGCTTTCGCGTCTCGGGTTATCGACCTGTTAATGTTCTGCGCTTACTAAACGATCGAGACGAAGCAATCAACGAAATTAAGCAAGCCGACTATGACGATGCGATGATGTCGCACTTGACTCAATTGCAACTTAATGTGCCCAGTTTTCAACATAAACACCTGTTCTTAAAAGTCGCAATCGAATCAGAAGGTCAAGTATTTGGTTACGCAACCATGATGGTCGATCCAACACAATATGACACACAAATAGAAAGCCGCTTAACTGTGCTGGTTTGGCTATTCCCGCTAGAACTTTTGATCGGTTTTATTTTTGCACGACGCATGAGCATAAGCTTTACCAAACCATTTCAAGTATTGGCGCAAGCCATGCAATCTAACGATATGAACAAAAATCAGTTTATAACCATCAAAAGCAGCGCGCAGAACGAAGTGCAACAATTGTTTGATGGTTATAACCAGATGATTGACAAAATAGAACAAACAACAGAAGCGCTGCGTTATCAATCAAGACACGATAGCCTGACAGGGCTATTCAACCGCTATGCGATTGAACAAGCACTGTCGGGAGCATTGCACGAAGCGGGTGAGTTTGAACATCAATTATTGAGTATTGATTTAGATAGATTCAAATTAGTGAACGATGCATATGGTCATGCGGCGGGTGATTCATTATTAAAGTTATTAGCACAAGAAATGCATGTCTTACTCCCATTCGAAGCAGTTTTGGCTCGCGTAGGGGGCGATGATTTTATGGTATTGCTTTCTAAGACAGGACGTGAGGAAGGTAATTTTATTGCGCAGCAGTTACTCGCCTTACTAGATGATTATCGGTTTGTGTGGCAAGGACAGGCGCTATCCGCTTCTGGCTCTATCGGCATGGTGAGTTTTAAGCCCAATGAATATACCTTGGAAGCACTTGTTAAAGCAGCTGATACTGCATTTTACATTGCCAAATCAGAGGGTCGCAACCACTTGCATCATTATCAAGCATTGGATGCCAACACCAAGCAGTTTGATCGCGACATTCAAGTAGCTGGTTATATCAAAGAAGCACTAAACAACACTGGAGCTTCGCGCTTTGAACTCTTTGCACAAGCGATCGTCCCGCTACAAACCCCAAGCGATGAAATTGGTTATGAAATATTAATTCGCTTATGGGATCGTGAAGGCAATTTGGTGCCACCAAACGATTTTTTACCAACAGCAGAGCGTTATCAGCTCATGATCGAAATTGATCGTTACGTCTTATGGACTTATTTATCGATTGCTGTCCAACATCCCCATCATTTAGCTAAGCTGCATATGGCGCATGTTAATTTATCAGGTAGTTCATTAAATCATCCTGACTTTCAAGCGACGTTAAAAAAAGCAATATCGATGTTTCGTTTTCCATGGCACAAACTTGCCCTAGAAATCACGGAAACATCAGCTGTTGGTAATTTAACGCAAGCAATGGATTTTATTCAGTATTGCCAACAGATTGGCATCAGCTTCGCCTTAGATGATTTTGGCACGGGAATGTCATCATTTGAGTATTTAAAACACTTGCCTTTTGATGTGATTAAAATTGATGGCAGTTTTATCAAAGATATGCACAAAGATCCGCTAGACTTAGCTGTGATTCGTTATATTCAAGAAATTAGCCTACTACGTCAACAAGAAACGGTTGCCGAATATGTGGAAACCGCTCAAGATGTTGCTGTGCTGCGTCAAATTGGCATCACATATGGGCAGGGTTACTTTTTAGGTAAACCAAAGCCATTACAAGAATGGCTTGCAGCAGATAAGGTGTAAGCCTAAACAAGCCGTAGATTAAAATTGTTTCGTTAGCGTCGACAATAGCCAGTAATCATAACCATAATCAGTACAAAGTGCTTTAGGCTCACAATCTGCCAGTAACCAGAAAAATCCGCCGCCATCGCCTGCAATACTGCCTGCACCACAAAGTTTTCCTGCCCAGCCACATTGATCTTGTGCTGTTTTGGCGAAGGCTTGTACGCGCTGCGGCACAACACCAATTTGGCACAGATTGTGATGTATGCCTGAAAGAGCGTTTTTTATTTCATCACCTGTTTGTTGAATCAGTGCTGTTTGTAAGCCGAGCGTTGTTTGTGAGAAATCTTGCCACAGCTGTTTATTGTTTTGCTGATGTTGGCGCACATAACCAACACAATCGGCTGTCGTGCTGTGTGCTTTTCCCGTATTGATTAAATAACCCTGTAGCGGAAAATACGGCAATGCTGTTGCCTTGCCAGCTTGCCAGCTTGTTCTATCACTGGTCAAAATTGCTGCCACGTCTAAGCCTGAAGATTTGCCGTGCGCAAGATTTTCGAGTTGTGTTGCCGCTTGTTGATAATCGTCATGAGGCAGCGTTGTTGCTGTTAAAGCGGATAAGCCACGCAACAAGGCAACAATTAGACTGGCAGAAGAGCCTAAACCCTGCCCAATGGGGATGTTGCTATGAATCTGACAGCTCAAACTGGGTAATGGGTAGTGTTGTTGCCACCAAGCAAAGACTGCGAGGGGTAAGTCAGCGAGTGCTTGCAATAAAGGTTTGCTGCTATCGGTTTGCCATGCTTGATGCCGTTCAGTGAGTGTTTGCCAATGCGCATGGAGTGAAGCGGCAGTCCAAGTGATTTGTACCTGATTCGTTAGTATTAACTGATTCTGTTGCGATAACGCAAAGTTACACGCTGTACGCCAATTAAGACGTGTCGTGATCGCAGGTGAGCCATAAATAACGGCATGCTCACCTGCTAGAATCAGCTTAGCGGGGGCGTTGCTGGTCAGCATACTGACGTTTGTGGGCACGAATGGCACTTAAGCGAAAGCGTCCTTTGCTGTAGACGGGTAACTCAATATTATCGCTACGTTCAACTTCACCAAATTGCTTGTAAAAAGATAAATACTTAGAAAAGGTTAACTTTTCACGACTTGCTAACAAACGATGATGTGCCGATTGATACAAGTGCTGTTGGTAATTCTCGCCCACAATGCCCGTAAAAAACTCACCCACACACCCAGAGCCGTAGCTGAACAAACCAATGCGCTGATTCGCTAAATTATCCCGATCCGTTTCCAGTAATGATGTGAGTCCAAAATACAAAGAAGCACTGTAACTATTGCCAACAGTACGGTTATAACCTAACGAAGCACCCATAACGCGATTCAGCTCATCATCATCGGCTTCTAAGCCTGCAATCTTCATTAAGCGACCATGTGCTTTGACTGCCATTTTGCCGAAAGGCAAGTGATAACAAAAACGAGCAAAGTCTTTATAAGTTAAATTGCGTGATTCGCTTAAGTATTGCCACGCATATTTGAGAGCGGTTAAATACACCATCGTTGAATACTTGCCATCGACTAATGCCGTATCACGGTAGTTGGGTCGCCAAAAATCCATCACATCTTCGGTGTAATAGCCTGTGCCAACCTCAAGTTCCAGTATATCTGGCTGGTCGGTAATGAGCATGGCAACAGCACCACACCCTTGGGTAGCTTCACCCGGTGAGCCTAATTCATAGCGAGCAACATCAGAGGCAATCACTAACACCTTTTCGTTAGTATTGACTCTTACCATATTAGCAGCCATTTGTAGGGCTGCTGTGCCACCATAACAGGCGTGTTTAAGCTCGACAACACGACAGCGATTCGATAAACCCAGTAAGCCATGCACAAAAGCACCTGCTGACTTAGACTGATCGATACCGCTTTCGGTCGCGAACAGTACTGCTGTAATCGTTTTTGCATCAAATTCGCGCAAAATTTGGTCAGCGGCATTGGCTGCTAAGGTAACAATATCCTCATCAGACGGCAGAACGCTCATTTGATCTTGTCCGAGACCCATATGAAATTTTTCTGGGTCTTCGCCACGGGCAGCAGCAAAATCATCCATATCCAAATAGTAGGGCGCTGTGTATAGGCTAATGCGTTGAATACCGACACGACTCATCACTGACCTCCTTCTGGGAAATCAATGATAAAATCATCATTCAGCCAAATGGCATTAAGAGTTGTTTCGCCTAATAGAAGCATTGTTATTTTAACTTCCTGAGCAATTTGTTCGATGGTTTCAATCACCGCTTGTGTCGACTCCATTGCTGGTTTCAAAAAGGGTGCTGCCATACCAGCGATACGCGCACCTAGGACTAACGATTTTACCACATCTATGCCATTACGTAAGCCTCCGCTGGCAATCAGGGTGCTTTGCGTTGCTAAAGGACGACACTGTTGCAGTATCCAAGGCGTTGGCAACCCCCAATCTTGAAAGGTAATTCCTGTATGATTACCTTGATTTCTATGATGTTCAATTCGACTCCAAGATGTGCCGCCTTGACCAGCGACATCAAAATGAGTAATGCCTCGCGCCAATCCTTGTCGAATGAGTTTTGGCGATAAACCAGAGCCAATTTCTTTTAACAATAAGGGTTTGCTAATGTCTTGATTCAGTCGTTCTATTTTATTCCATAACCCAGAAAAGTTGGTATCGCCTTCAGGTTGAATCGCTTCTTGTAGTGGATTGAGATGTAAATACAGTCCGTCAGCATCTAGGGTATCAATTGCTGTTTGGGCATGTTCAATCCCTAAGCCATAATTGAGTTGTACTGCCCCCAAATTTGCAATCAGTGGTACAGTCGGTGCATACTTGCGCAGCTTAAAGCTATTAATTGCTGCCGTTTGTTCAAACTGGATGCGCTGTGAACCCACGGCTAAAGCAACACCGCAAGCTTCAGCTGCTTCGGCTAAATGACGGTTAATTTTAGCAATATCAGGATGGCTACCACCTGTCATTGATGAAATGAGTAAGGGTAATTGCAGCTCTTTGCCAAGAAAAGTGCAGCGGGTATCAATGTCTGTTAAGTCACATTCAGGTAAGGCGCAATGCATTAAGCGGAAACGGTCAAAATAATTTCCTTGTCGATTAACGTGCAGATCATCAATGACAAGACGTAGGTGGTCGAGTTTGCGCTGGCCAATCGTCATGCGTGCGCACGCTCAAATTTACGATGCGCTTGCATCAGCTCCCCTGGATTGGTCTGTGCAGCCAATAACGACAATTCGCCACAAAGTACCGTAGCGGCACAAATCATTGCTAAGCGTCGCGCACTACTACCAGCGTCATCATTGGGTGAGCAGCCCATCAAAGCAAGATTGTCGGTGACAAAATCTAGCCCTTTACCATTACCCACTGTGCCAACAATTAGGTTAGGCATGGTAACTGAAAAGTACAGACTGCCATCGGCGAGAACTTCAGCATGATCGATTGCCTGTGAGCCTTCGACAATATTAGCCGCATCTTGTCCTGTTGCTAAGTAAAACGCCAATAACATATTGGCAGCATGGGCATTCGCAGACATGAGACTACCAGCCAAAATACTGCCTAATAGATTCTTTTTAATATGCAATTCAACAAAACGTTGTGGACTTGTTTTCAGATAACGGGCAACTAATTTTTCGGGTAAGGTACATTCGGCAATCACCGACTTACCGCGTCCTTCGATACTATTAACAGCCGAAACTTTTTTATCGGTGCAGTAATTGGCTGAAATAGTGACGTAGTCAAGTTGTGTCCACGTTTGCAGAATCCATTCTTGTAAGCGTTCTGCCGATTGAGTCACCATGTTATGACCAGAAGCATCGCCACTATTAATATCAAGACGAATATAAAGTAAATTGCCGACAATGCGTGTGTGGAGTGCTTTAAGACGAGCAAAACGACTGGTACTGGCAACAACGCTTGCCGCCTGTTCTTGCGCAGCAAGTATCTCACGGCTAAGATTACGCGCTATCTGCGCACTTGGTGCTTTAACAGCAAAGGAGCGACTCATGCGCTCATCAAGCAAAGTTACACTGATGCCGCCAGCAGCAGCCGTAACACGCGCCCCACGATTAACTGATGGCCACAGCGGTATTTCGTAAGTTGCTAAAGGGACATTAACTTCACCAGTTGCGTCGCCTGTTAACAGAATAGGTCCGATAGTTTGCATAGGAATAGAGGCAAATGCGTGTGTCATGATTGTCCTGAAAATTAAGTGCTTATTTTATTGTTAATACTGCATTACTAGCTGCGTATTATATCATGCTATGACTGCCCAAAATTTGTATATCATCTAATGATTATCGAGAATGGGAAGGCGTTAAGACTTGAGCGCTCATTTATTGAGCTTAAATCAAAAAATCAAGCATGGCATCTAAACCACGATGGTTCAGTGCGGTGTCGGCGGCAGCTTGAACCGTTGGTTTTGCATGATAAGCAACCGACAAGCCCGCATCTTGCATCATGCGTAAGTCGTTTGCACCATCACCGACAGCAATGGTTTGATTGACACCGATTCCCAAGGTATCGCAAAGCTCCAATAGAAACTCACGCTTTGCTTCTGCACCAATAATAGTACCGATAATCTTACCTGTTGTGTGAGCATTAGGATCAAAATCCAATACATTAGCCCGTGTAAAATCGAGTGCAAGACGTTCTTTTAAGCGATCGGTAAAAAAAGTAAACCCACCTGATACTAAAGCAAATTTGATATTATGTGCTTTCAAGTTACTAATTAATACGTCAGCACCTTCATTAAGCTGTAAGCGGTTACGATAAACCTCATCTAGGGCATCCAAAGGTGTTCCCGCTAGCAAGGCGACACGTTGGGTTAGCGATTGTTCAAAATTTAATTCACCACGCATTGCCGCTTCTGTAATCTGTGCAATCTGATCTTTAATGCCTAAATAAGCACCAATTTCATCGATACATTCAATATTAATCAGTGTTGAGTCCATGTCCGAAATAATGAGGCGTACATCTGCCCCTTCAAAGCCTTCTGGCAGGATATTAATATCCCACGGATGGGCAGCACGAAGCTGAGTCAGTGTTTGCGTGCTAATCATTTCTGCTAGTTCAATACGCTGATGTTGCGCTACAGCGACAGGTGCAGTGCCAAAGGTTGCTTTGAGTAGCTGTTGTTCTTCCGTTGAGAGCGTTTGGCGATGAATAATCAAAGTTGCCATCATGATTTCCAGTTTATTTAAGAATGTGTCATGTCTATTTTAACGCTTTTTTTCAATATGCTCTATGCGTGTTAGCGATAGTTTATCGGTTAGACTGAGTTTTGCTGGCGTTAAATAACCGAGCCAGCCTAGATTGAGCATAAAAGCATTTAAGATTGCAGCAACCAAACGAATAAAAGAATCCATTGCGGTTAAGGGCGCACCATCTTGACGGTATACGCGTAAATGCCATGCCTTCATACCGATTGTTTGCCCTGATTTTTGCCAACTATAAGCATAGTATCCACTAACCATGCTAAGCCATAAAAGCTGAAAAATGGTGCGCCAAAACTCGGACTGATAAAAGTTTTCACCAGCAATGACCGTGATCAGAGCAGAAAGCAATAGACTTAAGGCCGCTAAAATTAGCAGATCATAAATAAAAGCGACATTGACCCATAAAAAAAGGCGCATGTTATTTGTTCTCTTGAGTTCGTTATAATAGCATTCATTTTATACGAATTTGAGTTTAAGAATATGAATATCCCGATGGGGTTTTTATCTGCACCTTGGGCGATTAGCTTATGGATTTTTGCTGTAGTGACACTAGTATGGGCATTAAAAACAGCGCCTTGGCACAAGGTTAAGGGTGATGCGGTTGCACAACGGGTATTTGGGGTTGCGGTTATTTTGGTTTATGCGATTTGGAGCGTAAAAGCGTCAATCGGGCCGGGGTTAGGGTTTCATTTCTTGGGGGTAACGGTCGTCACTCTGATGTTTGGTTGGCAGTTCGCATTAGTCGCATTTGCCTTGGTTATCAGTGCTGTTACGATTATGGGTGGGGCTGGTTGGGATGCTTGGGGGGCGAACTTTATGACGCTTGCGGCTGTGCCTGTTGCGGTTACTTGGATTGGATTATTGCTTGCTTATCGCCATTTACCCAGACATTTTTTTGTGTATACCTTCTTAAATGCCTTTTTGGTCGGGGCATTGTCGATGATTGTTGCTGTTATGGTACTCAGTGCAGTTTTGGTATGGGGAGAAGTGATTAGTTGGGCGCGGTTATCCTATCAGTTTTTGCCGATGCTACCGATGATGGCAGCACCAGAAGCATTCTTGAATGGCTTTATTATGACAGTGTTAATTGTTAATCGTGTCGAGTGGGTGAGTACCTTTACCGATGAGCAATATATTCATGGGAAGTAGCCGTTTATAATGCCCCCCAGAGTCAAGATAAAAAAATCTTACGAGTTTAAGTCAGAGAAATCTCTGGTTTTCCATATGCCTACTTGTGTCGGGTCGCTTTGGTTTCTTTGCTGCCTATGCGGCAGTGAACCAATCTCAAATTAGCGAAAATCATTATAAACCAAATTGTTAATGAACTTTTATCAAAAAAACCAATAAACTTTGTAATGGTCTAATAGTCTCGGAAGGAAAGATAGCTTACAATTAGCCATCTCGGAGAAAAAAATGACTAACCAAAAACAAAGAAAACCAAAAACAGTGTTCACGCCAGATCAGAAGCACTGTTAGCAGTAGTAGAACCGTCAACTGTGTCATTACCAGCTGTTAATGCTTTTGTTTCAGCACTAGTAGTCAGTGACCAAGTTTGGTCACATCTCAACTATTTGTTATATATAGGTTTTATTGAGTCTAAAACAGTGTAAAAATGATTTTTCTGCCTATTTTCTGCCACCGTAAATTATTGACGTGATTAAAATCATTGCTTAAAAATAAACTTATTATTAAAAATCATGTTGTTATAAAAAATATGGCGAAAATATTTTTCTGCTTCCTTTCTGCATAAAAAAACGGTGAGCTTGAATGCCAACCGCTTTTATTGTTGTTGTTTAAGTGTGCCACTCATAAAGCAGACGCTCTTATTTTTTTCCGTACGCGCTATCGTGATCTTCAAACACGCCTAAAAAGCGCATATATTATTGTTCACGAAAAACAATAGCTCGTGTTGATCGGGTAATGCGAATGGAATATACCTGACTGATACCTGTTGGCGGTACAATGCTGCTGATTTTTTCCCAATGAAGACCGCTATCTTGGTAAACCATCTGCCATGACATTTCACTGATTTTTTTCAAGGAACGCAAACAATCTAATTGTGACTGTTTTTCTAAGGTAAAAAGAGATTGCTGAAAGACAGGGTTATTCAGATCCAATTTAACCATTGCGTTAGTGCTGGACATGAAGCTTTTGCTCAAGCATATTCAAATCAGTTTCTTGTGCTGTATGAGATACCGCCCAGTTCATTGCTTCTTGTAATGGTTCAGCAACCCGAGGCTCATGAATCCAAGCTTCGTTATCTGGAATTACCTTAACGGTACGAATTAACCAAACCCCCGACTCCTGTTCTTCAACAAGTACCTGTTTACCCGCATAATGTTTACCGAGCGATATTTGACCGTTAGTGCCAACAACCTTTAGTGATGAGTGCAGCATAACAACCTTCCTAATTTAATTATTTCCTATATTATAATTTTAGGAATACACGAAAGCAATATTAACCGTAGATAGATTCGTTTACTAGCAAGTTAGATATTTTCTATTGCCCACTATCGGTGTTGTAAGGCTGTTACAACAAGCCTCGTTTTTCAGCTTGTCGGGTCTCGACTGATTGGATAAGTTATAATTATCTAAAATCTCAGTAAAAAAGGCTTGTATTGCAGGGGAAGCTACCATCTTTCAAAACTTCCTTAGGTTCAACATGGGAAAGATCATAACATAAGAAATCAATAAAAATAACCACTATAGTTTTACTTTTAATTTTACTTTTTATTTTTTGTAATAGAGAAAGATTTACTCTACAATATGTTGTATGGGAAAAATTTATTCAGGTAATGGTTGGATTCTTAAAGTGCATGGTAATGAGCATCCGCCTATTCATGCACATCTTTTGCATCCAAATGGTAAAGCAACCATCGCTATTAATGGTGACATCCAAAATGCGGGCGTTCCGAGTAAGATCGTCAAAGAAGCGAAAGATTGGGTAGTCTCACATCCTGATGAATTGTTAACGGAATGGCACAAAATGAATAACCCTCAACAACGGTAATAGCAAGATGAAAAACCAAGCCATGAAATTGCATTCTGTTTCTGTGATTGCGCCAATGACACTACAAGTGAACTATGATAAAAACAGAAGCCTAGATGTATCATTTGAGTCTTTAACCAATCAACTAACCATTTTTGCACCATTAAAAGACGAGCGTGAGTTTGCCACAGCGGAAGTGACTGACTTTGGTTGGACACTAGAGTGGTCATGTGGTGCATCTTTAGACTCCGATAGAGTATTAGAAATGGCACTTGAGCAAAAAGGCATGATTAACAATATCCATTTTCGTCATTGGCAAGACAGTCACGGGTTATCTCTCTCAAAAGCTGCCGATGCACTCGGGCTTAGTCGTAGAACCGTCAGCCAATATCGTACAGGAATTCATCATGTCCCTAAAACAGTTTATCTTGCCTGTAAGGGTTGGGAGTATGAACAACAACACTCAGCCATTAACATTGCCAAAATAAATACGCCTAACACGCTAAGTGTTTTATAATAAGTTCACTATTGCAAAAATAGCTTAGAAAACTATCGTTTTCCTTTTATTAGGATTGTCAACTGCCGAATAGGTAGCTTCTTATTTCTTCTCAAGCAAACCAAATTGATCTGAGTATTCAAAAGAATAACAGCTATCTGGTTTCTGACGTATTGAGATTTCACCATAGCGTTTTGATGTCTTAGCGACTAAGGTATCATCTTCGCTGTCTTCTTTTTGTGATTTTAGATAGTCATCGATAACCTCTTTATAGTCTCGCACCAACCACGCATTACCAAAGTTTTCAGACCGTTGAGTGATGCCATAAACACCTTCACGCCCCGTCACCCATTCATCATTAACGTACTCCGCAAAAGCAAACTTGTCATTTTCCCAAACATGACACAATGGGAATGTTCCAGTATTGATTTTCGTTTTTAGCTTCGGTGAGATAGAGAACGCGCCCGTCTTTTTGCATGACGCGACACATCTCAAGTCTCATGCTAATACTATCCTGTTTATAATTGAAAATACATATCAAAACTAAAAACAACACCTACTCAAAAGACAGTGCGCAATTTATGCTAAGATAACACGTTCTTAATGTAATTAAACCGAAGGATTTTGAATGAGTGCCTTTTCATTGGTTCGTAGTCACACTTTAACTGCCCTAGGTATTCGTGTCGAAGAATACCGTCATGGCGCGACAGGGGCGCAGCATTTCCATTTGGCAGCCGATGATGCGCATAATGCCTTTATGGTTGCATTTCGCACCGTGCCGATGGACAGTACAGGTGTTGCTCACATTTTAGAACATACCGTGCTCTGTGGTAGCGAAAAGTACCCAGTACGCGATCCTTTCTTTATGATGATTCGTCGCTCGCTCAATACCTTTATGAATGCCTTTACCAGCAGCGATTGGACGGCTTATCCTTTTGCCAGTCAGAACAAAAAAGACTTTTATAACCTGCTTGATATTTATCTTGATGCCGTCTTTTTCCCCAATTTACACCCGCTTGATTTTGCACAAGAAGGGCATCGTTTCGATTTTAGCGAAGCGGGCAATGCCGATAGCGACCTTGTTTATAAAGGCGTTGTCTTTAATGAAATGAAGGGGGCGATGAGTTCGGCGACTTCTGTCTTATGGCAAAAGTTCAGTGAAGCTTTATTCCCAACTTCGACTTATCACTATAACAGTGGTGGTGAGCCTGTCAATATTCCTAATCTAACACATGAACAATTAGTCGCTTTCCATAAGCGTCACTATCACCCATCGAATGCGGTATTTTTTAGTTATGGCGATATTCCTGCCAGCGAACATCATGCCCGTTGGCAAGCGCAAGCCTTATCGCGCTTTACAGATAGACTTGAACCCGTTATGGTAACGGACGAAGTTCGCCTAACCGAACCCCTACAAGTTGCGGCGAACTATGCCCTAGATGAAGCAGATATCAGTAAGAAAACGCATATTGTATTGGGTTGGTTACTGGGTAAAAACAAAGATGTGCGTGATGTGTTGCGTGGTCATTTGCTCAGTATGGTATTACTTGATAACAGTGCCTCACCGTTACGTTATGTGTTAGAAACAACCGAGTTAGGTACATCACCATCGCCATTATGTGGTCTGCAAGACGACTACCGCGAAATGCTCTTTGCTACTGGGCTTATGGGGGCGGAAGCTGCAGATGCCGACGACATCGAAGCCTTGATCCTAGAAGAATTAACCCGCTTGGTGAATGAAGGTGTCGCACAGGAACACCTTGCGGCTATGTTGCATCAACTAGAGTTGGGACAGCGTGAAATTGGTGGTGACGGTTATCCGTTTGGGCTGCAATTATTCTTGCGTGCCATGCCAGCAGCCGTTCATGGTGGTGATGTCATGGCATTGTTAGATATTGATGAAGCATTAACCGAATTACGATCTGAAATTGCCGATCCAAAATTCATCCCGAACTTAATTGAAAACTGGCTATTGTCTAACCCTCATCGTGTGCGTTTGGTATTGTCGCCCGATAGTAGGCTGAGCGAACAGGTTAATGCTGCCGAAAAAGAACGTCTTGCAGCAACGCAAGCCTTGCTCAGTGAAGAACAGAAACAAGCCATTTTGGACTTGGCGGTTGCTCTCGATGAGCGTCAGGCGCAAGAAGATGACCCTGATGTATTGCCAAAAGTCGGCTTAGAAGATATTCCTGCTGACTTACCGAACTTTAAGGGGCATGGTTACTATTTACATCAGCTCAAAACAACCCTAGCTTCTGCACCAACAAACGGTATTGTCTATCAACAGATTGTCTGTGAGTTACCCGCATTAACCGAACATCAAACAGACATTCTGCCACTGTTAACAGGTGCGTGGACGGATGTGGGTATTGGCAGTGAAGACTATCTGAGCACGCAAATGCGTCAAGCGAGTTTAACAGGTGGTATCAGTGCAACACTATCGGTTTCTGCTGCTGCCGATAATCCCTTACAGAGCAAAGCAAAGTTGGTTTTATCGGGTAAAGCATTAAATGCGAATGGTTTTGCCCTAGCTGATTTATTGCAGGATACCCTATTTAATGCCCGTTTCGATGAAGTTGACCGCTTACGAGAATTAATTGCTATGTGGCGTGCCAGTGCCGAACAATCACTGACAGGTAACGGGCATGGACTTGCTATGTTGGCTGCTAGTGCGCATCGTGGTGTATCAGCGGCTTGGGCGCATAAAAATAGTGGTTTGTTGGGCATTAAACGCCTAAAAGCCTTAGATGATAGCCTGAACCATGAAGACGCACTCATGGCATTATCAGTCGAGCTGATTGCTTTACGTCAGACACTATCGACAGTTTCACGTCAAGCCTTACTGGTGGGTGAGCACGATGAGATACTCAACTTAATGAATCATCTTGAACCAGTCTGGACGAATTTAACGGCACATACTGAAAAAGGGCAGCAATTAATGGTCGCTGTTCCTGATTATCAAGCTGGACAGGCTTGGGTAACCAGTACACAAGTTAACTTCTGTGCTCAGGCACATGCTGCTGTGCCGTGGACACATAGTGATTCTCCTTTATTGTCTGTGTTGTCGGGGGTGTTGCGTAACGGTTACTTGCATCCGCAAATTCGCGAAAAGGGTGGGGCATATGGTGGTGGTGCGAGCTATGACAGCGATAGTGCAACTTTCCGCTTCTTTTCTTACCGTGACCCACGATTACTCGAAACTTTCGCTGTCTTTGATGGTGCGTTGACTTGGTTATTATCCGATGCCGCTAAACCTGAATTGGTCGAAGAAGCGATTTTAGGGGTTATTGGTGCAATGGATAAACCAGGTTCTCCTGCTGGTGAAGTGAAAAAATTATTCCACTTAGAAGAGGCAGGGAAAACATATGCCACACGCATGGCATGGCGTAAAGGTGTATTATCGGCAACCTTAGACGATTTGCGCCGTGTTGCTCAAACCTACTTGCTAGAAGCAGAAAAATCGCGTGCCGTGTTAACCAATGAAGCAGGTGCTAAGCAGTGTATGGATAAGCTAAATTTTACTCATTATGAAATTTAATGAGTCGCCATAAAAAATAAATATCATAAATTGCTTAAATAGTTAAAATTTATCTTGCACCAAGTTTAATTTATGGTATTATTTGCTCGTGGTATTTTCTTCATGAGTATCCTCTTATGACCCAGCATTTGCTGGGTTTTTTTTCGTCTGTTACTTGGTTAGTAAAAAATAGAGCAAGCTTTTATGTCTTGTCTGATCGGTATTATTTTCTGGTTGCAGTGACTACTTAAATTCAGGTATGATTTACGAGAGGCTGCGTCAATAGTCGTCTGCAGTGTCCCGACCAATATATGCTAATCATAAAAAAGGGCATCAATAATGAAACCAACGTTAACCTTATCTCGTAAAACCATCAATAAACCACCAGCACCTGAAAGTTCATTTTTAGCACAATCTTTCGATGATGATAGTGTTGACTTTATGGAAATTCGCCGAGCAACCATTGCCTTAAAAGCTGTTGGTTTATACAGTAACCCCGAGCTTGTGTGTGCTTACGTTGGCAAACTAATGGATATCAAATTAGTTAAAGAAGTATTAGAGGATTTAGAACGAGATTGACCTTTGTTATGAACTGAGCAGCTGCATGATTTTGTTCATATCGAGATGTTCGGCAAACACATCTGCGAGCTTATCTAATTCTGCCAACTGTTGTTGTTCATGACTTTGTGTGCGTTGATTGTCGTGCTCTGGCAATCCCATCCAAGATAGTAGCGCGTTATATGCACTGGGTTCATCAAATAATCCATGTAAGTAAGTACCAATAATATTGCCATACTCACTGATTGCACCGTCAGTTTTGCCGTTATCAAGTCGCATAAATGGGCGTTCTAGTGCGTTGCCAATACTAACCCCTTGATGCATTTCATAGCCCTTAATGACTTCGCCAGTCCAGAGTTTTCCTGTTTGTTGCGTGAGTATTTTTTCATTTTGCCAGCGCGTGGCGAAATCAAAAACAGCAAAACCTGCCATAGTAGGGCGTTCGCCTTCAATTCTTTTGGGATCCAGTAGTTGTCTGCCGAGCATTTGAAAGCCGCCACAAATGGCGAGCAGTTTTCCGCTATAGCGGAAATGGCGTAATACTTTATTGCGCCAGTCGTGCTCGTTAAGTTGGGTTAAGTCGCTCATCACCGCTTTACTACCTGGGAGTATCAATACATCGGCTTCAACGGCAGGTGCGGTTATGTCCAAGTAATTGACATCAAGACGAGGGTCATTGAGTAGGGGGGTAAAATCGCTATGGTTACTGATGTGTGGCAGGCGCAAAATGCGAATTTTTAATTGTGTGCCTTGTAACTGAGTTGGACGACGAACAGCGTCTTCTTCATCCAGTTTCAAATCCATGAGATAAGGCAATACACCTAAAACAGGTTTGCCTGTTTTAGCTTCAAGCCAATCTAGCCCCGATTGTAGTAATGCAATATCGCCACGAAAACGGTTAATAACAAAGCCTTTAATGCGATCTTGCTCACTTTGCGACAAGCATGAGAGTGTACCAATAATATGGGCAAATACGCCGCCACGGTCGATGTCGGCAATGAGAATAACGGGAATGTCGACAGCTTCGGCAAAGCCCATATTGGCGATGTCGTTGTCGCGTAGATTGATTTCGGCAGGACTACCAGCACCTTCGACCAAACAAATGGGGTATTGCGTGCTTAAGCGTTGCCAAGAATCTAAAACAGCAGTTTTAGCTATGTTTTTGTAATCATGATAATCAAGCGCGTCTAAATGCCCAATTGACTTACCCTGAATAATCACCTGAGCTTTACGGTCAGAAATCGGTTTGAGTAATACAGGATTCATATCGCTATGCGGCTTAAGTCCACAAGCGAGGGCTTGGGTTGCTTGTGCTCGACCGATTTCGCCACCATCGACTGTTACCGCAGCGCTGAGTGCCATATTTTGCGGCTTAAAGGGTGCGATGCAATAGCCTTGTCGATGCAATAATCGACATAGCCCCGCGACTAAAGTGCTTTTACCCGCGTCGGAAGTGCAACCTTGAACCATCAATGAAGACATTCGACCTCCGATAGCCATTTTTCGAGTTTCAACCAGTCGCCTTCTGTTTTGGGTAAGCCGAAACGGATGCCATTAAACGCAGGGAAGTGACGCAATAAAATATGATGTGTTAAGGCAGACCGAATAATGGCTTCGGCTTGTGGTGGGATGATGGTTATAAAATAGTCGCTACTAGCCATAACACCTAAATTATAATTTTCCAATAGAGCGTGTAAACGCTGACTTTGCTCTTGCAAACGCTGACTTTGCAATTTTTGCCACTGACTATCTGCCAAAGCAAACTTTCCAGCCCAACGAGCTAAGTGATTGACAGCCCAAGGTGATTGTTGTTGTTTTAGCAGCTCAATTTGTTGACTTGTTGATAGCACAAATCCTAATCGTATACCTGCTAAACCAAAGAATTTACCCACAGAACGCAATAGCCATGTATCTTTTTCAATTTTGAAATCAGGAATAGGATTAGCATCAGCAAAAGCCAGATCCATAACCATAACACCTAAATTTAAATCCTTTTTTAATTGACGTGCTTCCTGCTCTGAAACAAGAAAACCTAAAGGATTATGCGGACTAATAAGAACAACAGCATCCAAAGAAGATGCGTTGAGCAATAACGCTTCCATGGTTGCAAATAATCGCAAAAAATGCCCCGCTGCCTGCCAAGCAAAAGCATGTTCAAAATAACCATGAGTTAACATACCAACACGTAAACCAGCAGGGTAAAGAAGAGGGATTTGCTCAATCGCCCATTGGCTACCTGACACAGCAAGACATTGTGTGGGTTGCACTTGATAATACTCACTTGCCGTGTCAATCAATCCATCTGCTTCTTCTGGTAAGCGTTGCCAAACATTGTCGGGAACGGCGGGCAGTGGATAAGACCAAGGCGCAATACCAGTCGATAAGTCTAGCCAGTCGTTTGGCGTGCCACCATACTGAACACAAGCTGACTGCAAGTGTCCACCATGAGTTGTTGTTATCATGACAGCGCCATAATAACAACAAACCACAGTATGAGTGACTTATGAATTAATCTGAGTGTGTGCTTGATATCTTCCTGCACAGGTGTTTTGCCGAAACCAAAAACAGGACGTTTTTCTTGCTTACCGTGATAAATTGCACGACCACCCAAACGAAGATTGAGCGCAGCAGCACCCGTTGCCATGACCACGCCCGCATTCGGGCTATCATGTTTTTTAGCTTGACGCTGCCAACAGGCGAGGGCAGTTTTACTCTGATGAGCAAATAAAGCATAACTTAGTGCGGTTAACCGAGCGGGAATATAATTTAAGCCATCATCTAAACGCGCTGCAGCTTTACCAAAATACTCAAAACGATCATTACGATAACCCCATATGGCATCTAAGGTATTAACCAGTCGATGCGCGAGTGCCGCAGGTGCACCCCCAACCACAAACCAAAATAAACTGGCAAAAATGGCATCGTTACCATTTTCTAATACAGATTCAATGGTTGCGGCGGCAATCTTTTGCTCCGATAACTGTTCAGTGTCACGACTAACAATAAAACCAAGTGCTTCACGTGCTGCAATCAAATTATGTTCCGCTAATAAAAATGCGATCGCTTGTGCATGTGCCATTAAACTTTGCCAACCAATGCAAAACCATAAAATTAACGCTTGTAGTAAAATATTTGCCCATAGCGGTAGTATGAGCAATAAAAAAATCAGCACTAAAACAGGAACAAAGACCAATAGGGTTAATGCTGCAAGTCCCATCCAAAAACGATAGGCATCTACATTCGTTGATAAGTTCCAATCGCGCTCTAAGTGCTGCGCGAGCTTGCCAAACCCTACCAAAGGATGAATACGATTGGGTAATTCGCTAAAAAAATAATCCAGTATTAAGGCAAGCGTAACAACAAATGCGGTCATGGGATGATGTCAATGATTAATTCGGTACATCAATATTACGTAATGCGGTGCGATAGGCATTGACCGAATTGAGCAAGGCATCAGCAACAATCATGGTAAAGCCAATCCAATGATAAAATGTCGGCTCTTTTCCTTCGACAAAAAAGAGATAAGACAATAAAGCGGAAGCTAAGCCAACGCCAACAATTGCCCAAAATTGATCGAAGAAAAAGCTCACAACACCCGCGTCGCCAGATTTAAACATTTCGAGAAAAAAGGCGACAATGACTAATACAACAAACCCATAACCAATATTACCAGACATGGATAGATGTAAATATTCAGCCCCAATTAAGTAAGCAATGACCAAAAGCATCCAAGGAAATTTTGCAATCATAATAATATGACATCCTGTTTTTATTTTTTAATGATATTGCTTTGACTGTTGCGTCACAAGTTTACTGAGTATAAACCATACAGCTACTGACAAAGTAAGCCAAAAAGCAGCACCTTGCAAAAAACTTATAAGGTAAGGAGCAACTTTATGCGTAAACTCAAGCATTGTTGTGGCATCATATTTACCAGAGAGCTCATACCAAGCAGCATTTGAAATGACAAATGAACTTAAAACACCAGCCGTTAAGCCCACGTAAGTCACTGCCAAACCTTTAAGAGATGTATCAGAAAATTTGGCAGTTAAACGCCCCATAAACCATAAGCTAGCGTAGGCTAAAGTTAAAAATGGATAGGCAGCCGACAAACAGCCATTTTCGCTCGGTGTACCAGAGAGTAGGCGCCAACCCAAATCAATTACCAAAACCTCAACCATGAGCACCACTGGTGCTAAACGGCTCGATAAGACTAAACCAGCAATAAAAAAAGCAGCCCAAGTGGCATCAGCTAATAGAGTTTGATTAAAGAAGTGGTTATAGCGTGTTGCGCCAATCATCAGTACCATTAGGGCAAGTAGTACCCATTGGGCTCGACTAGAAAGTAAATTGATCATTATTGAATCCTTTTTTGTGTATGTGGGCATTATAACTCAATCCCGCTTTGCGCTTTAATGCCTGCTTTATACGCATGTTTAATTTCTTTGATTTCACTAACGGTATCAGCAGCATCGATTAAAGGTTGTGGTGCGCCACGTCCCGTAATAATAACATGTTGCATATAGGGGCGTAAGGCTAAATCTGCTAAGACTTGCATGGTATCTAAATAGTGCATCCGTAATACAATATTGAGCTCATCGAGTAAAATCATATCGTAGCTGTCATCGGCTAAAAACAGCTTGACTTGTTCCCATGCTTTTTGTGCGCTGGCAATATCTTTTTCGATATTTTGTGTTTCCCAGGTAAAACCATCGCCCATGACATGGTAGCTAACTTCTTCAGGAAAGCGACGAAAAAAAGCCTCTTCACCTGTACTATAACTGCCTTTAATAAATTGTACCACGCCCACCTTCATGCCGTGCCCTAAAGCACGCGCGACCATGCCAAAACCCGATGATGATTTACCTTTACCATCACCAGTCATTACTAAAATTAGCCCCTTTTCATCCTTAGCTTGCGCCATACCTGCATCGACAATTTCTTTATGCTTTTTCATGCGTTTAGCATGATTTTCTGGGTTGATATTCATCCGTAATTTTGTCCTTAAAATTGATATTCTACGCCCACCAAGACGGTACGAGGTGAGTAGGCATAGTAGCTAGTAGGTGCAGAAGCATTGTAGCTATTCGTTGCTTGAGCGATGCGCTCATCGCTTAGGTTGATGGCTTTTGCAAATAGGCGTACTTCTTTATTCAGTTGATAGCTCGCATTAGCATGCCATAACCAATAATTGCCTGTATCGTATCCTGCTTTACCTGTGGTGGTGTTGTAACTGTCGATGCGTGTGCCAACAAATTGCGATTGCAAACTTAATACTGTTTTATTGAATCCCAGATAAGTCCATCCTAAACTCCCACTGGTTTCTGGACGGCGGGCTAGGGTAACGCCTGTTTGATCTTTGGCATCTAATACCGTGTAGTTTGCGCTGACCTCTGATGATAAAGAAGGTAAGCTTTCACTTGCTTTCCACTCCCAACCATTGAGTTGTGATTCACCCGTGCGATTGTAGTAATTACGGTTAGTAAAATTGTAATCAATCAGGTATGTCACTTTATCTTCAAAACGCGTCACGCTGTAACCCTTCCAGCCTACAGCGATTTCTTTACTATCTACCGTTTCAGGGTGCAAGGTTCCAGCATCTGAACGTGCGATTGCTTTAAAAGTTGCATCGTATTGAATGAATCGTTCAAACAAGTTAGGCATGCGACGACTGTCTGCCATATTCATGGCAAAGTAGGCATCTTTTGTCAGCATTTGTTTGATGCCAAAACGCTTGCCGATGTAACTGTTGTAATCGTTAAAATCGTCATTGCGCAGACTTAAGTTCACAATGGTAGGGTGTTCGGCTTGCGGCAGGTGAAAACTTTGCGTTCTGGCAACAAATACGCCTTGTTGACGTTGTTTTTTGCCAATACCAGCATTACTCATGGTATCGCTCGATTGTTCCGAAGTATCTGCACCCAGTGTCCAACTGCCCAAGCTGTCTTTATGATTGGCGGTAATGCCTTGTTGATTGGTTTTGGCATTAAAAAGTGAGCCATTAAAATCACGGTCAATACTGCCATCTTGTGCAGTCAGGGCAAGTTGCCAGTCGGCAAGGTTAAAACGGTAAGTTGCGCCCAAAGTTTGCTGTTGATAGGTTAAATAGTTGGTATTGCTCGGTGCGAAGCCATCATAATTGCCTCTGGCATCGGCTTTAAATGCGCTGATTTCTAAGCGTTGATTATTGGCGATATTCCAACCTAGTTTTGCATTGAGTGTGTCGTTACGATAGCCATCTTTTTCAAATGCAAGCGGGTTTTGTTTCACGCCGTTTGTAATGGGGGTAATGGAAGAAAACTCATCACTGCTTAGTCCTGTGTAACCCACGCGCGCATCGAAGTTTTTATTCGCGTAGCCAATATTGCCTTGCGTTTGTTTTTGACCCAAATCACCAAGGGTATAGGCAACACTGCCGTGCGTGCCTTCTGTTGCTTTTTTAGTGATGACATTAATCACCCCAGCCCCAGCATCCGCACCCCAAATACCCGCCTGAGCACCTGCTAAAATTTCGATGCGTTCAATATCGCTCACCAACAAATGTTGCCATTGTGCGCCACCTGTACTCGATGGATCGTTAAAGCGCATACCATCGACCACCAATAACAGACGCTTGCTATCGTGTCCACGTAAAAAGACACTGGTTGTCGCTCCCTGACCGCCATTGCTGTAAACAGGAATGCCTGCCAATCGATCTAAGGCTTCGGGTAGTGTCTGAATGGCTTTTTCAGCCAGTTGTTCACTGGTAATAACCGTGATGTTACCCGTGTAATCTTGTTTAGGTTGCTCAATGCGTGTTGCCGAAACAATAACTTGGTCGAGGTTGCTAGAGTTTGCCCAAGCAGGTGTAGAGAGACAAGTTGCAACAGCGATACTTAACGCTGTGCGAGAAAAAGAAAGGTTCATAAAATTCCTTCGGTCATTATTAAATGGCACGAAAGACAAACGGAAACACCAGAATACTCTGGTTAAAACAGCAAGATATAATCGAGTCTGCTTTGCCGTATTGCCCACCGCAATCGGTAAACGAGTTTTTAAGGCCGGTATCCAGACTCAAGAGCCATTTCATTTTTACCTTCCCGAATCAGTTCGCTGACCAGTGGCTGTAGACTGAACTACTTAAAATGTCTTCTCTATTACTGTTGCGGGGGCAGTGCTGGCATTTCACCATGCTTCCCGTTTAACATTGTTGACAAGCGACAATGCACCTTAAAAATGCTTAACGAGTAAAGTATAGCATGTTAATTAAAATAAGGTTAGCATTGATTTGTGCTACAATTCAAAGAATAAGTCCCTCGTTATTAATATTATTTTTACCTCAGTGATAAAGTTATTTAACTACTCATGCAATTGATAAATCATAAAATTTGCCTTGCTCAGCTTAACCCTCTTGTCGGTGATTTAATCGGCAATGCTGACCTGATGCGTTCCGCTGCTGTTCAAGCAAAAGCAGAAGGCGTGTCGGTGATTGTTTTTCCTGAGCTTTCATTAATGGGCTACCCGCCCGAAGACTTATTGCTATTGCCTGAGTTTTTACGGGCTGCAGAAAAGCTCGTTCAGCAATTAGCCAGTGAAACGGATGACACCCTCTTATGGGTAATGGGTGCTGTTGGACGTAACGAACAAGATCAGCTCACCAATGAAGCGATTGCCCTAGGAAATGGTCAAATACTCGCACGATATGCCAAGCAAAGCCTGCCCAATTATGGTGTGTTCGACGAAAAGCGTTACTTTATCGCGGGTGATGCTGCTTGTGTTGTTGAATGGCAGGGTGTTAAGTTCGGCTTATTGGTGTGTGAAGATTTATGGCAAGCAGAACCTGCACAATTAGCAAAAAATGCAGGGGCGCAAGTATTGTTAAGCCTTCATGCGTCGCCTTATGAGGTTGGTAAAATACATCAGCGTGCAGCAATGGCGCAAGCGCGTTTTGAGGAAACAGGCTTGCCGATTGTCTATGTCAATCAGGTCGGTGGGCAAGATGCCTTGGTCTTTGATGGTCGCTCGTTTGTTTATGATGGTAAAGCATTTGCCTACATGCCCATTGCGCAATCGAATCTGGCGTTCGTTCATTGGACAGGTAAAAATTTAATCCCTTTAGATCAGGACTGGTCTATGAACTTACCAACAAATACGCTGGATTGGTCGGCAATTTGGCAAATGCTGGTGCTGGGTTTAGGCGATTATGTACGTAAAAATGGTTTCAAGGGTGTGCTCTTGGGGTTGTCTGGTGGTATGGACTCGGCATTAGTGGTTGCCTTAGCGGTTGATGCTTTGGGCGCGGATGCTGTTGAAGCCGTGATGATGCCCTTTGCCTATACCAGCGACATCAGCAAAATTGATGCTGCTATGCAAGCCCAGATGTTGGGCGTGCGTTACACGCAACTCCCAATTGAGTCAATCTACAATAGTATTGAAGTAACTTTAAGCGAACGTTTTTCTGGCTTGGCACAAGATGTCACTGAAGAAAATCTACAGGCCCGTATTCGTGGCTTATTGCTGATGGCAATGTCGAACAAAACAGGTAAGCTGTTGTTAAGCACCAGCAATAAAAGTGAGTCGGCGATGGGCTATGCGACGCTGTATGGCGATATGAATGGTGGCTTTGCGCCGCT